>NZ_AP018365.1:5365000-5705000 GCF_016756395.1 Streptomyces sp. SN-593 | reverse complement strand
GTCCGCACCCGCGCTCGGCCGCCGCTGGTGGGCCGCGAAGGGGGGCGGGGCCTACACCGGGCGCAGCCTGGCGTCGGCGACCAGGCTCCAGGTCTCGCGGGTCGGCCGGCTGGAGGACGCCTCGTTCGCGTACTCCTCGCTGCACGGCTGGGAGGAGGCGGGCCGGTTGGAGGGCTTCCTGCGCCTGACCCGGACCTGCTGGCGCACCCGCGGATACGGCGACTTCTGGCCGTACATGATGGTCGCCGAGGGATCGGTGGACATCTGCGCGGAGCCGGAGCTGAGCGTCTGGGACATGGCGGCGAACGACGTGATCGTGCGGGAGGCGGGTGGCCGGTTCACCTCGCTGGAGGGCGTGTCGGGGCCGTTCGGCGCCGACGCGGCGGCGTCCAACGGCCTGTTGCACGAGGAGCTTCTGGGATATCTGGGGCGCGCCTGACCCTTGCCCGGCGGGGGCGGGGCATGTGAACATGAGAACACCCTCGCTTGTGAATATGTGAAGCCTTTCACGCGCGGCCCCGCGGGGTTCACGCGTGCGGCTCCACTCCCCCTGGAGGTGCCTCCCATGCTGGTCCGCGACGCGATGAGCACGGTGGTGCTGACCATCGGCCCCGCCCACACCCTCCGCCAGGCCGCCCGGCTGATGTCCGCCCGCCGGGTCGGCGCGGCCATCGTCCTCGACCCCGACACCTGCGGGCTCGGCATCCTCACCGAGCGCGACGTCCTCGACGCGGTCGGCGCCGGCCTCGACCCCGACTGCGAGCACGCCCACGACCACACCACCACCGACGTCGTCTTCGCCGCGCCGGCGTGGACCCTGGAGGAGGCCGCCACCGCCATGGTGCGCGGCGGCTTCCGGCACCTGATCGTGCTGGACGGGCGCGACCCGGTGGGCGTGGTCTCCGTCCGCGACATCATCCGCCTGTGGGCGCCGGCCCGGACCGCGGTGCCGGCGTAGGCCCCCGGCTCCGGCGCGGCCGCCCCCGCGGGACCGCGTGGAGCCAAGTCGAGGAGGGCCGGTGCCCATGGCTCCCGGTCCCCCTCGACGGTACGGTCAAGCGCCGGTTCAGCCGCGGAGGGCCTGGACCGCGGCGTCCGGCCGCCTGCCGTAGTCGGCCGCCGATCTTCGTGACCGGATCCGGATCCGATCCTACAATGGACATTGTCCACGTCAAGACTTCAGCCAGCCATGGATCCAGTAGTTGTCAGGACCCCGACTGTTAGGCTGGTCCGCATGAGCGACCTCCTGGAACGACTGCGCGAGCGCGGTTGGCGCATGACCGCGCAGCGGCGCGTCGTGGCCGAGGTGCTCGACGGGGACCACGTCCACCTCACCGCCGACGAGGTGCACGCCCGCGCCACCGCCCGCCTGCCCGAGATCTCCCGGGCGACGGTCTACAACACCCTCGGCGAGATGGTGAGCATCGGCGAGATCATCGAGGTCGCCACCGACGGCCGCGCCAAGCGGTATGACCCGAACGCGCACCACCCGCACCAGCACCTGGTGTGCGCCCGCTGCGGCACCGTCCGCGACGTCCACCCCACCGGCGACCCGCTCGCCGCCCTGCCGGCCGACGAGCGCTTCGGCTTCACCGTCTCCTCCGCCGAGGTCACCTACCGCGGGCTCTGCCCGGACTGCGCGTAGCCCGCCGCCCGCGCCGCGCCGATCCGCTCCGCCAGCCGGCGCACCGCCGGCTCCGTCCGGGTACGGCCGATCCACAGCGTCTCCGGCGGCACGTCGTCCGGCACCCGGGCCAGCGCCCGGAACACCTCGCGGGCCACCCCGGGGTCCGGGTCGTTGGCCAACGGGGCGAGCAGCGGCACCAGTTCGCACGGCCGCGCCAACCGCCCCACCGCACGCGCCGCGGCCCTGCGCACCATCGCGCGCGGGTCCGGCAGCAACGGGGCGAGCAGCTCCACGTCCGCGGCGTCCCCGCACTCCCCCAGTCCGGTGGCGAGCCCGGCCAGCAGGCCCGGCACGCCGTCCGCCCGCCTCGCCGCCTTCCGTACCTGCTTGCGGTAGACGTCCGCGGGCGGTTCACCGCGCTGGTAGAGCTTCCACCGCGCCTGTGCCCGCACCATCAGGGCCCGGTCCGCCAGCGGCGCCACCAGGCGGGTGGCCGGAACGTCCGCGGGCAGCGCCGACACCGCCAGCTCGCGCACCCCCGCGCCGCTCGCCCACAGCAACCGTCCCGCCTGCTCCGGGTCCAGCTCCAGCAGCCGCTGCGCGCACAGCCGGCGGCACACCTGGTCCGTGTCGTGCAGCGCGGTGCGCAGCAGGTCGCCGCGGACGTACTCCCCCAGGTCCAGGGCGAGTTCGACGCCGAAGCGGCGCACCGGCGGATCGGCGTGGCCGGCGAGCGCCCGGACCGCCCGGCGCCGCGCCGGCTCGGCCAGCACCGAGCGGTACGCGCCGAGCAGGCCGTGCGCCCGCCGCCGTCCGCCGACCGCCAACAGCACGCCCACCGCCGCGGGCACCTCGTCGGGAGCGGTACGCGCCAGCAGCGCGGCCCGCGCGCGCTCGGCGACCTGGGGCACGCGGTCCACCGCGCGCAGCGCCGACGCCGCCGCGGGCAGCGGGCCCCCGGCGGTGGCCAGCGCCTCGACGGCCGCCTGCCGCACCCGCCCGTCGGGGTCCAGCGACGCGACGAGCGCGCCGAGCAGGTCGGATGACGGCGCGTCACCTCCCGGCGGTGCGGGTCGCGCACGGCACCGGTCCGGGTGGGGCGAGCCGGCGTCGGGGACCCGGGCGTACCGGTCCAGGAGGGTGAGCAGCGCGGCGGGAGCCCGGCCCAGCGCCTCCACGGCGGCCGCCCGGGTCTGCGGCGAACCCTGTGCCGCGGCCTCGCGCAGGCGCGCCAGCAGCGCCCTCACGTCCTCCGGGCGCCGTCCCTGAACCGCAAGGCCGCACCACGCGGCCCACCGCGCCGCCTGTGCGACCCGCTCGGCGGACACGTCCACCGCTTCTGCCCGACGCCGCCTGCGCAGCAACCCGCCTCCCGGCCTTGCGCGACTCTCCGCCCCCATCGTCGCGCCCCACCCGGCCTGCACCAAGCAGCTTCGCCCGGACTTTGCCCGAACAACACGTAAGCCCGAAAGCACATGCTTTCGGGCTTACGTCCTTACGTGGTAGCGGGGACAGGATTTGAACCTGCGACCTCTGGGTTATGAGCCCAGCGAGCTACCGAGCTGCTCCACCCCGCGTCGTTGTGCCTTCACCATACCCCGCCACCCCGACCCCACCAAATCCATTCCCCCGTGGCACCCCACCCCGAGCAGCGCCCCCGCAGGGACGCGGGGAACGGCACGGCACGCCCCCACCCACCACCAGACAAACCCCCACCCTCCAGCGGCACCCCGCAGAGACGCGGGACACCCGCGCGACACCCCCCCCCACCCACCGCCACACCAACCCCCACCCCGAGCGGCGCCCCCGCAGGGGCGCGGGGAACGGCGTGGCACGCCCCCACCGGCAGGTGGTCCGGGAGCCGACAGCACCGATCCCGCCCGGGCGGACCGCCTCGGCGATCACGCAGTGAGTTCGTGGGAAACCGCCGCCGTGAGCCGCGCCGCCCGCTCCGCCACCTCCGGCGGCCCGCAGTCGATCGCTCGGGCACACCAGGACTGCGCGGCCGGGAGGTCGCCCCGCCGGGCGGAGAGCAGCGCCATCCGCAGCGCCGCCCGCCCGTGCCCGGCCTCGGCCGCGCGGCTCCACCACAGCGCGGCCTCGGGCTCGCTGCCCTCCCGCGCGAGCAACAACCCCAGGTTGAACGCGCCGTTGCGCGACCCCGCCTCGGCGGCGAGCCGGTACCAGTGCGCGGCCCCGACCACGTCGCCGCGCTTGGCCGCGCCCATGCCGAGCCGCACCTGGGCGCGGCGGTGCCCTTGGCGCGCCGCGCGTTCGTGCCACTCGGCCGCCTCCTCGGCGCACTCCGCGCGGCCCTCCTCGCGGGCGTCGAGCAGCGCGCCGAGGCGGAAGGCCGCCTCGGCGCTGCCGCCGCCCGCCGCGCAGCGCAGGTGGCGCTCGGCGGCGTGCTGGTCGCCCTCGCGCTGGAGGGCGATCGCGACCTGGAGCGCGGCCTCGGCGTGGCCGGCCGCGGCCGCCCGCTCGTACCAGCGGCGGGCGGTGGCGTCCTCGCCCCGGGAGGCGTGCAGGATGCCGAGGTTGAAGGCGGCGTCGATGCTGCCGGCCTCCGCCGCCTTGGAGAACCACGGCTCGGCGCCGGCCGCGTCCCCGCGCTGGAGCAGCAGTACCGCGACCGCGTTGGCGGCCTCGCGGTGCCCGGCGTACGCGGCCTTGCGGTACCACTGCTCGGCCTGCGCGGCGCGGCCGTTGCCCGCGCACAGCAGCCCGAGGTTGTACGCGCCGTTGACGTCGCCGGCCTCCATGGCGGTGCGGTACCAGCGCTCGGCGGTCTGCGTCTCGCCCTCCTGGGCGTGCAGGGCGCCCAGCGCGTTCGCCGCGTTGCCCTCCCCGGCCTGGGCGGCGCGCCGCCACCAGGTCGCGGCCTGGTCGACGTCGCCCGCGTCGCGCAGCAGGAAGCCCAGCGCGCAGGCGGCGCGCGGCTCTCCGTCACGCGCGGCCGTCAGGTACCAGTGCTCGGCCTCCTTGAGCTCGCCCCGCTCCTCCAGGAGCGTGCCGAGTCGCAGTGCGGCACGGCGGTGCCGCTTGGCGGCGGCCTGGCGGTACCACTGCTCGGCCTCGCGTTCCTGGCCGCGGACCGCGCAGATCCGCGCCAACCGGTAGGCGGCCTCGCGGTGCCCCTGCTCGGCGGCGACCCGGAACCAGCGCTCGGCGGCGACATCGCGCTGGTGGTCGAGCAGGTCGGCGAGAGCGTAGGCGCCCAGCGCGTGGCCGGCCTCGGCGGCCTGGCGCAGCCAGTAGTCGGCGCCGGGCTCGTCGCCGCGCTCGCGCAGGTGGCGGCCGAGCGCGTGGGCTGCGGGCGCGGAGCCGGCGACGGCGGCGATCCGCCACCAG
Source organism: Streptomyces sp. SN-593 (assembly GCF_016756395.1). Taxonomy (NCBI): domain Bacteria; kingdom Bacillati; phylum Actinomycetota; class Actinomycetes; order Kitasatosporales; family Streptomycetaceae; genus Actinacidiphila; species Actinacidiphila reveromycinica. The sequence continues at coordinate 5,700,022 of NZ_AP018365.1, read as the reverse complement.
CCGGCGGCCTCCTCCGCGTGCCCGCGCTGGTGCAGCAGCAACGCGAGGTTGTTGGCGGCGGCGCGTTCGCCGTCCTGCACGGCGCCCCGCAGGTAGGGCTCCGCCGCGTCGAGGTCGCCGCGGCGCAGCAGCAGGGTGCCGAGCGCGCTCATCGCCCGGGGGTCGCCGGCGTCGGCGGCCGCCCGGTGCCGGGCCTCGATCTCGGCCTCCTCGCGCATGGCGAGGGTGTCCTCGTCGGGCAGTTCGGTGAGCAGGGGCGGCACGGCGGGCCGGCCGGCGTCGGGCGCGCCCGGTCCCACGGGCTCGCCGCTGCGGGGGGCGGGCAGCAACCCGGCCACGGTCATGGCCTTGCCGCCTGTCGGCTCCCGCTCCTCGCGGTTCTGACGAGTGTTCAGCAGTCCTGCACCGTCCCCCATAAGCCCCATGGTCGCACCACCTGTCAGCGGCGTACACCTGGTATACCGCACCCCGCTTGGTCACTTCGGCGTTTTATCGACTTCCCGACAAGGCGTCAGGCCAAACACCCTAAACTCGATGTCGCACGAAGGAGTGAAGCGACTCGAACTTCCTTGACTGCGAGGCTGGTTGCGAGTGCTAGGGATGGCGTCCGACGATCGGGCCGTGGGCGCGAAAAAACGGCCCGGGGTCCCTTGAGACCCCGAGCCGTCGTGGTAGCGGGGACAGGATTTGAACCTGCGACCTCTGGGTTATGAGCCCAGCGAGCTACCGAGCTGCTCCACCCCGCGTCGTTGTGTGCCAACCGTACCACGCCGCGGGACGTCACCTGATCAGCCCGCCTTCGAAGGCGTGGCGGCGGCCTCGGGGCGGTTGACGGTCTTCGCCGCCTTCGCCGCCTTCTCGGCCCGCTCGGCCTCCTTGAGCGCCTTGCCCAGGCGCTTCTGGGCCTCGCCGTACGCCGTCCAGTCGCCCTTCCTCATGGCGGACCGGGCGTCGTCGTAGGCTTTCTGGGCCTTCGTCAGCGCGGCCTCGACCCGGGGGTCGGCGGAGCCGCCGGGCGGCGTCGTGGTCGGCCCCCCCGGGTTCGTGGGGGCCGTCGGGACCGTGGGGTTCGTCGAGGTGCCGCCGCCGCTGCCGAACACCGCGTCCAGCGCCTCGTCCAGGGTGTCGTCGAAGGCATTGCGCCCGTTGAAGCTGACGAACACCTTCTTCAGCAGCGGGTAGTCGACGTTCGCGCCGCGCAGGTAGACCGGCTCCACGTACAGCAGCCCGCCGTCCAGCGGCAGGGTGAGCAGGTTGCCGTACTCGATGGTGGAGTCCTTGCCGCGCAGCCGGGAGATCTGCTGGGCGTAGGCGGCGTCGGAGTTGAACTTGCTCTGCACCAGCTTCGGTCCGTCCACGGGGTCGTCGGTCGGTGTCTCCAGCAGCCGTATCTTCCCGTAGTCGGGGCTGGTGGCGTCGGAGTCCACCGCGACGAACGCCGCGAGGGTGCCGCGTCTGCTGGGCGTGAAGGTGGAGGTGAGCGAGAACCTCTGCGTGCTCTGGCCGGGCATCTTCAGGCTCAGGTAGTACGGCGGCACCGCCTTGCCCGACTTGGAGTCGGGGTCGGCGGACACCTGCCAGACCTGGCTGCCGGTGTAGAACTGCGCGGCGTTGGTGACGTGGTACTGCGTCAGCATCTGCCGCTGCACCTTGAACAGGTCCTCGGGATAGCGCAGATGCGCCATGAGCGCCGCCGGAATCGCGCTCTTGGGCTGCACCGTGTGCGGGAACGCCTTCATCCAGGTCTTGAGCACCGGGTCCTTGGTGTCCCACTGGTAGAGCGTCACGGCGCCGGTGTAGGCGTCCACCGTGGCCTTCACCGAGTTGCGGATGTAGTTGACCTGGTTCTGGCGCGCCACCACGGACCGCTGGTCGTCGGTGGTGGAGTCGGCGGTGGTGTGGCCCAGCGTCGTGCGCGAGGAGTACGGGTAGTCGTCGGTCGTCGTGTAGGCGTCGACGATCCAGACCACGTGCGTGCCGACCACGGCCGGGTACGGGTCGCCGTCGATGGTCAGCCAGGGCGCGACCGCCTCGACGCGCTGCTTGGGGGTGCGCTTGTACAGGATCTGCGAACCGTGCCCGATCGCGCCCGAGTAGAGGATCTTCGGCTCGCCGAAGGCCACCGCGTACGCCGCCCTGGTGACCGGGTTGTCCAGACCGACCCCGCCCTTGCCCCGGTAGGTGGTGGTCACCTCGTGCTTCTTCGCGGCGTAGTCCAGTTCCTTGGTGGGGCCGCCGACGATGGAGTACTGCGTGGTCTGCTCACCGAAGTAGATCTGCTGCGTGTACGGGCCGAAGGCGCCGGCGGTGGGCAGTCCCTGCTCGGTGTAGACCGGCTGCCCGGCGTGGTCGGAGTCGCTCGCGGCGCCGACGCCCCCGGTCGCGCTCCCGTTGCCGGTCACGGTGGTGCCCTTGGCCGCTACCACGCCGTAGCCGTGGGTGTACTTGAAGTGGTCGTTGATCCAGTTCTTCTCCGGGATGCCCTTCTCGTTCAGCTCCCGGACACCGACCACGGTGTCCTGCTCCTTGCCGTCCACCGTGTACCGGTCGACGTCCAGGGTGGAGGGGAAGGAGTAGTAACTCCCCGACTGCTGGGTCTGCTGGAAGGTCGGTGAGACCACGTTGGGGTCCAGCACGCGGATGGAGGCGGCGCTGCCCGCGTCGGCGCGCAGCGTGGCGCCCGACGCCTTGCTGGTGCCCTTGTAGTCGGACTCGACCGTGTCGTCGATGCCGTACGCGGCGCGGGTGGCGTCGATGTTGCGCTGGAGGTACGGCGCCTCCTTGACCGCCTCGTTCGGCTGGACCTGGAACTTCTGCACGATCGCCGGGTACAGGCCGCCGATCAGGACCGCGGACAGCACCATCAGGCCGAATCCGATGGTCGGCAGCGTCCAGGTGCGCCGCCACAGCGTGGCGAAGAAGAGCAGCGCGCAGATCACCGCGATGAACGTCAGGATGGTCTTGGCCGGCAGGTAGGCGTTGGCGTCGACGTAGCGCAGTCCGGTCCAGTCGTCGGTGGCCTTGATGCCGCCGGACTTCACGGCGAGGGAGTAGCGGTCCAGCCAGTAGGCGACCGCCTTCAGGGAGACGAACAGGCCCAGCAGCACCGAGAGGTGGCCGGTGGCCGCCGCTCCGGCCCGCGCGCCCGGGGAGGTGATCCGCAGCCCGCCGTACAGGTAGTGCACCAGCACCGCGGCAACCAGGGACACCAGCACGACCGCGAAGCAGAAGGCCAGCAGGAAGCGGTACCAGGGCAGGTCGAAGGTGTAGAAGGAGACGTCCTTGTGGAACTGCGGGTCCCTGGCGTGGAACGGCGTCGCGTTCATGAACAGCAGCCACGACCGCCAGTGCCCGGAGGCCGATCCGCCGGCGACCAGCCCGACCACCGTGCTGACCGCGAGCAGCACCCACTTCCGGTACGGGGCGATGCCCGTGCGGTACCGGTCGAGGTTCTGCTGCTCGGCCGACATGGCGCCCGGCAGCGGGCGCAGCCGGTAGGCCAGGAGGATGTTCGCCCCGACGGCCAGCGCCATCAGCAGCCCGAAGGCGAGGAACAGGGCGACCTTGGTGCCCAGCACGGTGCCGAACACCGAGGAGTAGTGCACCGACCGGTACCACAGCAGGTTCGTCCAGAAGCCGGCGAACAGCACGAACGCGACCATCAGCACGGCCAGTACGGCCACGGCGACGAGCAGCGCGCGGACCGTCCGCGACGGGCGGCCCACGGTGAAGCGAGGTGCGGACGCCCCTCCGTCCGCGTCGCGTTCCGGCATCTCGAATACCACGGTGCGCACCTCGAAGTGGTCGGTGATCTCGGGCGCCCCGAGTCGGACCCCCACAGGTGCAACTTCTCGACGCTTTGGCCGGTTCCCGTTTCCGGCCGGAGAAGGGGGAGGATACTGACATGTCCAACACTGCGACCGAAGGTTCGCCGCTCGCGGCGAACCCCCTGACCCGCGCCGTCCTCGAGATCGACGGCTATGCGGCGGGCCTCGGCTGGGACCGGCCCGCACGGCTGTTCGCCCTGGTCGACACCGCCCATCTGCGCAGCCGCGAGCCCGCCCTCGCCGACCAGCTCGGGCTGGACGCCGCCGGCCCGGCCGACGGCGGCCTGACCCCCATCGAGCAGGACGAGCTGCCGGCCGGCCAGGCGCTCGACGACTTCCTGGCCACCATCGCCTGGCCGGATGTGATCGCGGGCTGCGCGCTCACCGTGGAGCGGCTGATGCTGCCGCCGTCCGCCGAGGCGGCCATCCCCGACGGCCTCGACGGCAAGGCGCTGACCGCCTGGGTCGCGGCGCACCCCGAGCGCCAGGAGGTGCGGATGACGGTGGGGGTGCTGCGCGACGGGACGCGGGAGTCGGCGGTGCGGCTGCGCGAGAAGGACTCCGCGACGGAGGTGCTGACCGGCAGGGACCTGGTGCCCGGGCTGGCGGAGGCGCTGAGCGCCACGTTCGAGGAGTGAGGGCGGGCGGCTGACCGCGGCAGGGTGCCGGGCGGAGGCCCGGCACCCGGGCGGCGGAGGAGGCACGCAGGCGGCGGAGGAAGCGCCCGGGCGGCGGGAGAAGGAAGTGGGCGGCGGGGCCGCACCCCGGCGGTCAGCTCTTGCAGCTCGGCAGCTTCGAGGTGGCGCCGCTGCGGATGTCCTTCAGCGCCGCCATGGCGTCGTCCAGGGTCTTGACCTTGACCAGGGTGAGGCCGCCGGGGACGTCCTTGGCGGCCTCCTCGCAGTTGTCGGCCGGGGTGAGGAAGTACTTCGCGCCCTTGTCGCGGGCGCCGATCGTCTTGAGGCTGATGCCGCCGATCGGCCCGACGTCGCCCTTGTCGTCTATGGTCCCGGTGCCGGCCACGAAGGCACCGCCGGTGAGCGAGCCCGGGGTGAGCTTGTCGATGATGCCGAGCGCGAACATCATGCCCGCACTGGGGCCGCCGACGTCCGCCAGCCGGATGTTGATGGTGAACGGGAACAGGTGCTCCACGCCCGCCGCGATGCCGACGATCGCGCGCTTGGCGCCGCTGTCGTCGGAGGCGCGGGTGGTGATCGTCACCTGCTGGGTCGGCGGGGACTTCTTCTTCACGTCGGCGGCCCTGACCACGGTGAAGACGGTCTTCTCGCCCGGGGAGTGCTTGGTCACGAAGGTCGCCACCTGGTCGGCCGCGGCGACCTGGTGGCCGTCCACCGCCTTGATCACGTCGCCGGCGTGCAGCAGGCCCTCGGCCGCGCCGCCCTTGACCACGCTCGCGACGATCACCCGGGACTGCACGGGGATCTTCAGCTCCTCCAGGGCGGCGACCTTGGCGCTGTCCTGGGACTGGCTGAACTCCTCCGCGTTCTCCTGGTCCGCCTGCTCGGCGGTCTGGCCCCCGGGGTAGATCGTGTCGTGCTCGACGACCTTGTCGTCGTGCCGGGCCCAGCCGAGCACCGCCTCGACCAGGTTCATCCGGTAGTCCGCGCCGGTGACGCGCACCGTCGTCATGTTCAGGTTGCCGGTGGTGGGGTATGTCGTGCGGCCGGAGATGTCGATGACCTTCTCGCCGCCGTAGCTGCCCAGGGTGTTCACGGTCGGCCCGGGTGACATCTCCGCGTACGGAGTCGGGGTCACCAGCGCCACGCACAGCAGCGCTATGAGCGTCAGGGTCGAGGCGAGGAGCGTCGCGGTGCGGCGTGACATGCCCTGACCCTACGGGACCGGTCCGACGACCGGCCCGCGGGGTGAGTCCTCCTCGCCGTCCGACGAGGTGTCCTTGTCGAGCGCCGCGACCGGGGCGCCTCCGGCCCCGGCCGCGACCGCCGAGGACGCCTGCATGGCCTGCCGGAACCGCTCGTAGCCGGCGAGCGAGGCACCGTCTCCGGTGCTGCGCCGGCGGGCGGCCCAGCGGGCCCAGATGGCGGCGGCGGCCGCGGCGGCCACCGGAATGAGCAACCAAGTGAGTGCTGCCACTGCGAACTCCCCGATCCCGTATGGGCCAAACGAGATTAATCAGACCTATGAGCAGATTAACCACGCGGTAAGACAACGTTCGGCCGGGGCGCGGGGTTACGCAACCGGAAGTACCACTAACGGAGGGTTCGTTCCGCGGCCGGCGTCGGGGCGGGCCCAGGGGCCGGCGTCGCGGGGCATCCGGCGTCGCGCGGCCGCCGCCGCAGCAGGCGCCGGCCCGCCCCCGTCCGGTACCGGCCTGCCTCCGTCAGGCGCCGACCCACGTCTGCCCGCCGTCGGCGAACGTCTGGTGCTTCCAGATCGGCACCTCGCGCTTGAGGTCGTCGATCAGGCGGCGGCTGGCGGCGAACGCCTCGCCGCGGTGCGGGCACGCGACCGCGACGACCACCGCGATGTCGCCGACCCGCAGGTCGCCGACCCGGTGGACGGCGGCGAGCGCCCGGACGGGGAAGTCAGCGGCGACTTTCTCCGCGACCCGGCGCAGTTCGGTCCCGGCCGTGGGGTGCGCGGTGTACGACAGCCCGGTCACCAGGGCGTCGGGGCGTTCGTCGTGGTCGCGGACGGTGCCCACGAACAGCGCGGTGCCGCCAGCCGCGTCGTCCCCGACCGCGGCGAGGACCTCGTCGACCGACAGGGGCGTGTCGCGGATCGCGAGCAGGCGCACGGCGGGCGCGGACCCGCCTGCGCGGCGCGCGGGCGCGGACTCTCCGGGCGCGCCGGATACGGGTGCCATGCCTTCCATCCTGCCTCACTCCCCCCGCCGTCCCGCGAGGCGGAAACCGTGTCCCCTCCCGTGGTCCCATGATGGACCCGCCCTCGGCGGGCCGGCCGCCCGGGGGCGCCGGGTGGAGGTCACAGTCCGCGGCGGCGGCGCGCGCTGCGCACCACGGCGGCCGCGCCGATCAGGGCGACGGTCGCGCCCGCGGCGCCCAGGGTGGTGGCGTCCTTGCGGCCCAGGCGGCGCCCGGCGACGGAGTTGCGCCCCTCGACCTCCGCGAGCAGTTCCGCGAGCACCTGCTCGTTGGACCACCGGGGCCGCCATCCCGCCTCGTACAGCTTGCGCCCGCTGACCACCCAGGGGTGCATGGTGTACGCGAGGTCGCCGGCCGGGGACGGGGTCAGGCCCAGCCGGTGCAGCCGCGAGGCCGCGCCGAAGGCGACCGCGGCCGGCAGTTCCATGCGGCGGATGCCGGAAAGCTGCTCGACCTCCTCCTGCTCCAGCCAGCCGTCGCAGCCGACGGCCATGTCGCCGTCGACCTTCTCCAGCGCCGCGAACTCCAGGGCCGAGACGAGGTCGTCGACGTGGCAGAACTGCCAGCAGGGGCGGCTGCCGGCCACCACGAGCAGCCGGGGCGACTCGAAGTAGCGGGTCAGCGCGGTGTCGGTGTCGCCCACCAGGACCGCCGGCCGCAGGATCGTCACGTTCAGTCCCGGATGGGCGCGCGGGGCGCGCCGGCCCAGCCGCTCGATCTCCAGCAGGTCGTCCACGAAGCTCGCCTCGGAGGTGGCGCGCAGCGGCGCGTCCTCGGCGAGCGGCACGTCGTTGTCGGCCTGGGCGCCGTAGACCATCGCCGAGGTGCACAGCACCACGCGGTGCACCCCGGCCGCGGCGGCCGCCGTGAGCACGGTCTGGGTGCCGCGCACGTTGAACGCCGAGCGGGCCTTCGCGTCGGACTCCAGGTCCAGGTCGAGCGCGAGGTGCACCACGACCGACGCGCCGCGCAGCTTCTCGGCGATCGCCGGGTCGCGCACGTCGAGCACCCGCCAGGTCGCCCCGGGCACGTCGCCACGCCGCTCGTCGATCGCGACGACCCTTCTGACCTGGTCGGACTCGGCGAGCCGCAGGGCCAGCGCGCGCCCCACCCCGGAAGCCGCGCCCGTGATCGCGACCACCGGCCCGGACCCGGACCGGCCGGGACTCCGCTCTGGGCGAACGTGTGCTTCTGGGGAACTCACCGGGTGTCTCCCACGGTTGTCTCAGATACGTACAGCGCCATCCTGCCGGACGGGTGTCTACGCTGGAGGTAGAGCCCATCACACCGGGCCCGGTCGGCAAGACCTCCTGACACGCCGCACCGGTGGCGGTCAGAGGCCCGGTCGGCCATGTACAGGCCCCCGACACAGCCCATCACGACACAGATCCGAGGAATCCCGTGAGTGACATCCCATTCGGATTCGGCGTCCCTCCCGAGGAGCCCGAGGACGGGGACGAGGGCAAGCAGCCCAAGGGCGGCCAGCCGAACCCGTTCGGCTTCGGCGGCGCCAGCCCCTTCGGCGCGGGCGGCGGCGACAACCCGCTCGCGGCGATGTTCGGCTCCCTGAACCCCGGTGACCTGGGCGCGGCCTTCCAGCAGCTCGGCCAGATGCTCTCCTACGACGGCGGCCCCGTGAACTGGGACATGGCCAAGGACATCGCCCGCCAGACCGTCGCCCAGGGCACGCCGGACGGCGTGAAGGACGCGACCGTCGGCCGCGCCGACCGCGACTGGGTCCAGGAGGCCGTCCGCCTCGCCGACCTGTGGCTCGACGGCGTGACGTCCCTGCCGTCCGGCGCCAACACCGCCGTGGCCTGGAGCCGCGCCGAGTGGGTCGAGGCGACGCTGCCGGTGTGGAAGGACCTGGTCGACCCGGTGGCCGAGCGCGTCGCCGGCGCCATGGGCGACGTGCTGCCGGAGGAGATGCAGGCCATGACCGGCCCGCTGCTCGGCATGATGCGGTCCATGGGCGGCGCCATGTTCGGTTCGCAGATCGGGCAGGCGCTCGGCACCCTGGCCGGCGAGGTGGTCGGCTCCACGGACGTCGGACTGCCGCTCGGCCCGTCCGGCAAGGCCGCCCTGCTGCCGGCGAACGTGGCCGCGTTCGGCGACGGGCTGGGCATCCCCCAGGAGGAGGTGCGGCTCTACCTCGCGCTGCGCGAGGCCGCCCACCAGCGGCTGTTCGCCCACGTGCCGTGGCTGCGGGCGCACCTGTTCGGCGCCGTCGAGGGCTACGCCCGCGGCATCAAGGTCGACACCGCGCGCCTGGAGGAGGCCGTCGGGCAGCTCGACCCGACGCAGCCCGAGCAGCTTCAGGAGGCGTTGCAACAGGGCATGTTCCAGCCCGAGGACACCCCGGCGCAGAAGTCCGCGCTGGCCCGGCTGGAGACGGCCCTCGCGCTGGTCGAGGGCTGGGTGGACGCGGTCGTGCACGCGGCCGCCGCGCCGCACCTGCCGTCCGCGGGCGCGCTGCGGGAGACGCTGCGCCGCCGCCGGGCGACCGGCGGCCCGGCCGAGCAGACCTTCGCCACCCTGATCGGCCTCGAACTGCGGCCGCGCCGGCTGCGCGACGCCTCCCGGCTGTGGGCATCGCTCACCGACGCCCGCGGCGTCGAGGGCCGGGACGGCCTGTGGGCGCACCCCGACATGCTGCCGACGGCGGCCGACCTGGACGACCCCGACGGGTTCGTGCACCGCGACGCCATCGACTTCTCCGAGCTGGACAAGCTGCTCGGGGAGGCGGCCGGCGGGACGGCCGGCGACCGCGGGCCCGGGACGAGCACGGACAAGGGCGCCCCGGGCACCGGCCGCGAGGGCGCGGCTGGGCCGGAGAAGCCCGCACAGGCCGAGGACGGCGGTCCCTCGGCGAAGGACGCGGGCGACGACGGGCAATCGGGTTCCGGCGACGAGGACGGCGACACCGGCAAGTGAGCACCCTGTACGAGGACGCGGTGGGCGTCCTGGAGAGCTGGCACGCCCCCGACACCGGTCAGGAGGAGCTGCGCCGCGCGTACCTCGCCCACCTGGCGGCGCACCCGGACGGGATGGGGAAGCCCTGCAAGGCCGGGCACCTGACCGGCAGCGTGCTGATCCTGGACGCCGAGCGGCGGCGCGTCCTGCTGACCCTGCACGCCAAGCTCAGGACCTGGCTCCAGACCGGCGGCCACTGCGAGCCCGACGACACCTCGCTGGCGGGCGCCGCCCTGCGCGAGGGCACCGAGGAATCCGGGATCGCAGGGCTTCAGCTCCTGGTCCCCGGCCCGGTGAACCTGGACCGCCACCTGGTGCCCTGCGCCTGGCACCTCGACGTCCAGTACGCCGCGGTGGCGCCGCCCGGCGCGGTGGAGTCCGTCAGCGAGGAGTCACTGGCGCTGCGCTGGTTCGCCTTCGACGAGGTCGCGGAACTGCCCGACCGGTCGGTGCGCACCCTCCTGGAGCGCACCAGGGCGCTGCTGTAGGAGCGGCGGGGCCTGCGGCCGCGATCCGGACCGGTAAGGGGCGCCACCTGCGGGTGGGCGCCCCTTACACCGTCCTGCACCGCCACGCTCACGCGTCCGGCGGTCCCGCCGTCAGCGGCCGCCCCAGGCGTTGCCCTGGGGGGCGCCCTGCGCCCCGACGCCGTACTGCGCGCGCAGGCCGTGCAGGTCGACGTTCTGCGGCGGCATCATCTCGCTCGGCTGCACCAGGACGTGGCCCTGGCCGACGAAGTTCAGCTCCCATCCCTCGCCGGTGTTGCCGCGCCGGCGGAAGACCGTCGAACTGCTGGTCTGCGCCTGCATCTGGACCCGCAGCGACGTCGACCAGGCGACGACCGCGTCCGCGTCACAGGACACGTACGTGTTCGGGGTGACCGGGAGCACGAGTGGCTTGCCCGACGTCATCAGGGCGACCTTGCCCCGCCCGGCGATGACGACGTTGTACTGCCCGGTGCCGGACAGGCCGTACTGGCTGTCGACCGCGACCACGTCCCAGTGCAGGCCGGAGTCCAGGGCGAGCACGTAGGAGCTGTCGACGGTGAGGCCGTCGTGGTCGACGTCGAGGATGTGGATCTGCTGGGCGAGGTTCGCCAGGTAGACGGTGCCCTGCCCGGAGCAGCGCATCAGGTCCAGTGCCTCGCCCGTCGCCCGTGCCGCGCGGCGCCGGTGGTGCGACTGGTACTCCCCGTCGAACTCGATCATGCCCTGGTAGGCGACCATCGCGCCCTTGCGGGCCAGGCAGTCCGGGCCGGCGTCGCCGTCCAACCGGACCCGCAGCAGGTAGGAGTTCTGGAGGCTGTAGTGGTCCTGGTTCTGGACCTCGGTGAAGGCGAAAAGCGGGCTCTGCATGATGTGTTCGCTCCCCCTCAGCCCCGGGCCCGGAGCCGGTCGGTACTGTCCTCGCTCGGCTGCACGACCACGAAACCCTGGCCGGAGAACGCGATCTGGAACGCCTCGCCGCTGCCGCGCCCGATCAGCGACGACGCCTTGAAGCTGCGCTTGGCCTTCATCTTCAGCCCGGACGACCAGGCGACCAGGGCGTCCGGGTCGACGTACGTCTCGTCGGCCCCCGAACCGCAGTCGACCACGACCGGGGTGCCGCGCGAGGTGACCGCGACCCATCCGGTGCCGGACACGGCCACGTTGAACAGGCCCTGGCCGGCGAACTTCGCCAGCCCCTTGACGCGCTCGACGCCCCACCGCAGGTGCGCGTCGAACGCCAGCAGGTTGGTGCCGTTGACCGACACCGACTCGTCGGCCAGGTTGAGGCAGACCACGTCGGCGCCGTAGTCGGCCAGGTAGAGCAGTCCGTCGCCGCTGCACTTCATCACCGGTGCGCTCTCGCCGGTGAGCCACGACGCGGCCATCTGCCGTACCGCCGGCGGGTTCGGCTCGTACTGGATGAAGCCCTCGTAGGCGATCATCGAGCCGGTCCGCGCGTAGAGGTCCTGGCCGGTGGCCATGGCGACCTTGAGCATGGACGAGCCGTGGTTCTCCATCCGCGCGGCGACCGGCTTGGGGGCGTAACCCGCGATCATCTGCTGGTCCATGGCAGGTCACACCTCGTAGGGCTGGACGACGATGAAGTTGCCGGGAGCGCCGCGGAACTGGAGGTTCACGGTCTCGCCGCTGTGGCCGGGGTAGACGCTCCGACGCAGCCGCACCTGGCTGGAGACGATCACCTGGGAGCCCGCCGACCAGGCGACGATCGCGTTGCTGTCGGCGTAGGTGGTCGGGGTGACCGGAAGGACGACCGGGGTGCCGTGGGTCTTGACGACCACGGTGCCGGTGCCCTGGAACTGCATGGTGAACAGGGCGCCGCCGGGGATGCCGTGGCCCTCGATCCTGCGCACCTCGTACTGCAACCCCTCGTCGAAGGCGAGCACGTTCTCCGCGGAGACGCAGATCGCGTCGCCCTGCAACTCGACCGGGTGCAGGTAGGCGGCGTTCTCGGCGAAGAAGACCTGGCCGTCACCGGTGCAGCGCATGAGCTGCATCTCCTGGCCGGTCATGTTGCCGACGACCCGGCCGCGGAAACCCTCGCCCCGGTAGCCGAAGTCGACCTTGCCCTGATAGAGCACCATGGCGCCCTGGCGGGCCAGCACCGGCTGGCCGGTGCCCTGGCCGAGGTCGGCGCGCATCATCTTCGGGTTCTGCTGCGTCCAGCGCTGGCCGGTCGGCTGCTCGCGGAACTTCTGCATGGAGACGGAGATGCCCGCGCCCTGGGTGGGGGTCGGCGGCACCGTGTACGCGCTCTGGGCGCCCATCGGCGGTCCGGGCGGACCCGGTTGGCCGAAGGGGGCCGGCTGCCCGGGCTGCCCGGGGAAGGGCGGCGGGGTGGCCTGACCGGGGAACGGCGGCGGCGCGGGGGGCGGGACCTGGCCGAAGGGCGGCGCCTGGGCCGGCGGCGTGGCCAACGGCCCGACCATGGTGGGTGCCTGGTGGATGGAAGGGTCCACGCCGGGCGGTGGCGGGGGCGTGGAGCCGGGCGGCGGCGCGCCGAACGCGGGAGCCGGGGCGGGCGGCGGCGCCGCAGCAGGCGCGGGGGCGGAAGCGGGGGCGGGCATGGGCAGCGGCGGTGGGGTGCCCGCGGCGGGCCCGGGCGGCGGCGCGAAACCGGGCACGGGAGCGGCGGCGCCGCCAGGGGGCGCGAACCCCGGTGCGCCCTGCGGTTCCTGGGCCGCCGGCTCCTCCTCGGCGACCTCGCCGCCGAAGTTCCGCAGAAGTGCTTCCAGCCCGCCGTCGAAACCCTGCCCGACCGCGGCGAAGCGCCACACGTCCTTGAGGTAGACGTCGGCGAGCATCACCGCGCGCTCCGTGCTGAACTCCGCGCCGGTGAAGGCGTAGCGCGCGACCTCCTCGCCGCCCGCCACGAGCCGGATGTAGCCGGGCGAGATCTGCGACATCTGCCCGTCGCCGTCGATGGTGGCGGTGAAGGCCAGCTTCCGCACCGCGTCGGGGATCCGGTCGAGGGTGACCCGGAAGGACTCGGTGTCCCCGGCCTGCGCGCCGAGCAACTGGATCGACTCCTCCGGCGACTTCGGCTGGTTGAAGAAGACGAAGTACCGGTCGTCCGAGAGCTGCTCGCCGGCGTCGAGCCCGAAGCAGCTGATGTCGAACGTGAGGCCGGGAGCGGTGATCTGCACGCCCACGTAGAGATCCCTGCCGGCGGTCAGATCACTGATCTTGGCCTTGTGGCCACGTTGGAACTCCCTGGCCATGCGTGCCCTTCCCCCATTCCGCTTGTCGTCGGCTCGCCGCGCCGCTTCGCGTGCACCCGTCGTCCCGGTGCGTTGCGTCAGGCTAACGGCTCGCACCGGAACCGGCCATCACCGGCCTGTACCGGACAGGTACCGGTGCTGTCCCCGGCGCGAGCGGAGCCGGGCCGCGGTCCCCCGGAGCCTGTCCGGCGGATCGTGCCGGGTCAGGCTCGCGGCGTCCGGTGCCGCGCACCGCAAGGCGGAGAACGGTTCTCGTACCGGGTCGTACGTGGGTGTCGTACGTGGGTGATTCGACAACGCAGGGAGGTGCGGTGCCGGGCGCCGTGAGCCCGGCAGGACCCGCCGGACCGGCCCTAGTCCTCGCGCGGGGCGGGCGCGTGGGGCAGCCGGTCGGCGGCGACGACCCCTTCGAGGAAGCCGCGGGCACGCTCGGTGCGCGGATAGCTCTCCAGCAGCTTCCAGAACCGCGGGCCGTGCCCGGGCACCAGCAGGTGCGCGAGTTCGTGCAGGAGCACGTAGTCGATGACGTACTCGGGCATGCCCTGGAGGCGGTGGGACAGGCGAATGCTCCCCTCGGCCGGGGTGCACGACCCCCACCGGGAGTTCTGGTTGGTGACCCAGCGCACGGTGTCGGGCACGGCGCGGGCGTCCAAGTACTGCTCGGAGAGGCGCTCGGCGCGGGCGGCGAGTTCGTCGTCGCCGGGCATCCGGCGGCTCTCCTGCGCGGCGAGCTTCTCCAGCATCACCGTCACCCAGCGCTGCTCCTCGGCCGTGGACATCCGGGCCGGAAGCATGACGATCGTCCGGTCGCCGTCCCGGTACGCGGAGACCGTACGGCGGCGGCGGGCGCTGCGGCGCACCTCGACCGGGCCCGTCACGGCCGGCCCGCCCGGCCTGCCGGACCCGCCCGCCCGGGTGCCGGGGGCGGGCTGGTCTGCGATGTCATGGGCAGGGTCAGCGGACACATCTCGACGTTACCCGCTGTACCGGGCGGAAGTCCCGACTCCGGGCCGGATGCCGCGGGAATCACCTCGGTTTGCACTCATCTTGAACGACTATCCCTCACAGCCTGTGGATAACTTCGCTCGGCCATTCGCTTTTCCGGGCAAAGTGGAGGCGTCGGTCACCGAGAGCGACGGGAGAGGGGTCTCCCGTGATCCTCCGGGTGGGCTTCGTACGGGCGCTACCTCGTGCCCGGGCGCACCCCGCGGTGCCGGCGCGAGGAGGTGGCGGGGCCGTGCGGTTGATGTTGAAGAGCGCGCTGCGCAGGAGCTGGCGGGACCGGGAGTGCGTGCAGTTCGGGGTGGATCCGGAGCGGGCGGTGGTGCTGGAGCCGGTGGACGGCCCGGCGGCCGGCTTCCTGGCGCTGCTGGACGGCACCCGCGGTCCCGAGGTGCTGGCCCGCGAGGCGGAGTCGCTGGGCCTGGGGCCGGACCGGGTCCGGCGGATGCTGGGCGTCCTGGCGGAGGGCGGCGTGCTGGACGACGCCTCGGCGCACTCCGACCTGTCCACGGTGCTCCGGCACCGCACGGACATGCTGGACCGGCTGCGTCCGGACCTCGCGGCCCTGTCCGTGGTGCACCCCGACCCGGGCGGGGGCGCACTGCGGATACGGCACCGGCACGAGTCGCGCGTGCGGGTGCTGGGGGCGGGCCGGGTCGGCGCGGCCGTGGCGGCGGTGCTGTCCGCCGCCGGGGTGGGGGCGGTGGACGTGGTGGACACCGGGCGGGTCGAGCCGTGGGACATCGGCCCGGCGGGCTTCCCCGCCGACCAGTTGGGAGAGCGGCGGGACGCCGCCGGACGCGGCCTGGTCCGCCGCGCCGCACCCGGCCCGGCCCGCGGACACGGCCGGGCGGCCCCTCGCCGCGGCGCACCGCGGCCGTCCGGGCCCGGAGCAGCGTGGACGGCGGCGCCGAGGCCGGAGCCGGGACCTGACCTGTGGGAAGGCGCTGCCGCGGAGGCCGGGAGCGGCGTGGCGGGCGGTGACGCGGTCGTCGTGGTCGCCCCGCGGGACGGGCTGCACGCGTACGCCCCGGACGTGGACCACGCGCGCGACCTGGTGGCCTCAGGCGTGCCGCACCTCTACGCGGGTGTGCTGGAGGGCACCGGCTTGGTCGGACCGCTGGTGCTGCCGGGGCTGAGCGGGTGCGGCGAGTGCCAGGGGCTGGCGCTGGCCGACCGGGACCCGGCGCTGCCCCGGGTGCTGGCGCAGCTACGGTCGGGGCGCCCGCACGCGGTGCCGGCGTGCGACGTCGCGCTGGCCACAGCGGTGGCGGGCCTGGCGGCGGCACACGTGCTGGCGTACCTGGACGGGCGGCTGCCGCCGAGCACCGGCGCCCGGCTGGAGCTGTCCTCGTTCCGGCTGTCCACGCGGGTGCGGGCCCTGCCGGCGGACACCCGCTGCCCGTGCGGGGCGGCGCCGGGCGGGGCGGCGCCAGGCGGGCAACGCGCCGACGCGCCGCGGGAGGGAAGCGGGGGCGCGGACCCCGCTCCGGAAGGCACGGCAGGCCCGCCGGCGCGGGCGGGGAAGGCGTGATCGGCGCGGCGGCGCGCCCGCCCGGGGGCGCCGCGGGGACGAAAGGCGCTGATCGTCACGGTCGAGAGGCGGCGGAGGGAGGCACAATGGCCATGTGACCGACGGGAAATGAGGGGGCGCATGTCTGATCTTCCACGCAAGGCGGTGACGCGCACCGCGAAGCTGGCCGCGCTTCCTCTGGGCTTCGCCGGGCGGGCCACGCTCGGGCTGGGCAAGCGGCTGGGCGGTCGGCCGGCCGACGAGGTCGCGACCGAGCTGCAGGAGCGCACCGCGGAGCAGCTCTTCAAGGTGCTCGGCGAGCTGAAGGGCGGCGCGATGAAGTTCGGGCAGGCCCTGTCGGTCTTCGAGTCGGCGCTGCCGGAGGACATCGCCGGGCCGTACCGGGCGGCGCTCACCAAGCTCCAGGAGGCGGCGCCGCCGATGCCGGCCCGGACCGTGCACCGGGTGCTGGCCGAGCAGCTCGGCAAGGACTGGCGCTCGATGTTCGCCTCGTTCGAGGACACGCCGGCGGCGGCCGCGTCGATCGGGCAGGTGCACCGGGCGGTGTGGAGCGACGGCCGGCAGGTCGCGGTGAAGGTCCAGTACCCGGGGGCCGGCGACGCGCTGCTGTCCGACCTGTCGCAACTGGGTCGGGTGGCACGCCTGTTCGGGCCGCTGGTGCCGGGGATGGACGTGAAGCCGCTGCTGGCGGAGTTGCGGGCCCGGGTCGCGGAGGAGCTGGACTACGCGCTGGAGGCGACGGCCCAGCACGCACACGCGCGGGAGTTCGCCGGGGATCCGGACGTCGAGGTGCCGGACGTGGTGCACCAGGCGGAGCAGGTGCTGGTCACCGAGTGGATGGACGGGGTGCCGCTGTCGGAGGTGATCTCGGGCGGAAGCCGGGAGATGCGGGACCGGGCCGGGCAGTTGCTGGCGCACTTCCTCTTCGCCGGCCCGGCCAGGACCGGGCTGCTGCACGCCGATCCGCACCCGGGCAACTTCCGCCTGCTCACCGACGACGGCCCGGCGTCGGGCTGGCGGCTGGGCGTGCTGGACTTCGGCACGGTGGACCGGCTGCCCGAGGGGCTGCCGCTGCCGATCGGCACCGCGCTGCGGCTGGCGCTGGCGGGCGACGCGGAAGAGGTGTACCGCATGCTGCGCGCGGAGGGCTTCGTCAAACCGACGATCGAGCTCGACGCGGAAGCGGTGCTGGACTACCTGCGGCCGATCATCGAGCCGGCCGGGCGCGAGGAGTTCGGGTTCGACCGGGCGTGGATGCGCACGCAGGCGGCCCGGATCGCCGATCCGCGCTCGCCGGCGCACCAGTTGGGCAAGCAGTTGAACCTGCCGCCGTCCTACCTGCTGATCCACCGGGTGACGCTCAGCACGGTGGGCGTGCTGTGCCAGCTCGGCGCGGAGGTGCGGCTGCGCGCTGAGCTGGAGGAGTGGCTGCCGGGGTTCGACCCGGACGGCGCCGCGTCCTCGGGGTGAGCTACCACCAGGCGGAGTCGAGGCGCCCCTCGATGCTCCGCAGGTGCTTGCGCGCGCAGGTGTCGCAGAAGTAGAGGCGGCGCCCGTTCTCGACGGAGCAGGCCCAGGTCAGCGGAAGGCCGTCGGCGGTGCTGCCGCAGCGGCCGCACGTCGTACGGGACGTGCGGCCGGAGAGGGTGCCGGACGCCGTCGCGGTGCCCGTCGCCGTGGCCTGATCGGGTTTGTGATCCACCTCGCGACGATACCTCCGCGCGGCCCGGTCGCGCCGGGCGAACGCACCACGGGACCGGTCCTGGTCGGACCGGTCCCGCGGGATCGTCCGTGGTCACCGTCGTTTTCGCGGGTGCCGGCGGGCCGTTACTGCATCACGGCTACCGCGCGGTGCCGCCGACCGCGGACCGTTACTGCATGACCGCCATGGCCAGCGCGCGGCGGGCGCGCATCGAGGCGCGCTCGGCACGGCGCTGGAACCGGCGGGCGGCGAGGAGGTGCTGCGACCTTCGTTCGCGTTCCGCCTCGCGCAGCCGGTCCTGCATATGGGCACGGGCCAGGGCTTCTGGCATGAGTTGCATTTCGAGGTTCCTGTTCTGGGCCGACGCGAAGGCGTCGGAGGTACGTGCGGGCTGATCGGTGCGGGAAGTGGTCATCGGGGCCTGATTCTTGGAGTTGCGGTGCTTCGGGTCATGCGTCAGGGGCCGGTCGATCGTGCCGGGCCGGGTGCGGAACACGGCGCGAGTGCTCATGCCGCCACGGCGTTCTTGCGCGGGCGGCCACGCGGCCGCTTGCGGGGCACCACGACGCCCTGGATGAACAGCTCGCCGCCCCAGACACCCCAGGGCTCGCGGCGGTCCTTGGCACCGGCGAGGCATGCCTCGCGGACCGGGCAGGTCTGGCAGAGGGACTTGGCGTACTCCACGTCCGCCGGGGACTCCGCGAAGAAGACCTCGGGGTCGTAGGTGCGACAGGGGACGGGCACGCCGAGTCGCTCGATCTCGTCGTCGAGCTCGGTGAGGGGCAGCAAGGTGTTCTCCGGAGGGTCTGTGCTGGGGTCCCCGGCGATGGTGCCGAGGGGCGGGTGGTCGGTGGGGTCGCCGGTGGGCGTCCCGGTCAGGTCGGGCTGAAGTCCGGACGTGTCGTGCGGGGCGGAATGCACGGTGTTCGTTCCTCGTCTGTCGGTCCGGCCGGTGGGCCGGTCTTCGGTTGTGGCTGTCTGCGGAGGACAGCCGTCTCGGGTGGAGAAAACAGAAGGGCCGCGGTTCCCGGTGTGGGATTCCGCGGCCCTGAGGGTGCCGACCTGACTCGATGTCAGGTTGGATCGCTCCAGGGTTCAGGCCCGCGGAAGGCCCAGCTACCGTGCTGCGTCTGCTTTTCCTGCTGTCCGATCACCAGTCCGGTGACAATGGCGGCCTGACCGCCATTGGCACCGCGCATAGCGGAGTGCGCGTCCGTCGCGCCGGCGCCGACGGCCGCAGAGGTAAAGGCATAGGCGGTCGCCTGTGCCTTCGCCGCCGCTACCGCGGGCGCCTCGGTCGGTCGCTCATTCCGCTCCCGCACCGGCAGGACCGGGAGCAGGGCGGAGGAGAGGGACAGACCGGTGCCGCGCAGCGAGATCATGGAGACGTCGAGCGAGCAGGCGGCAGCCGCGACCGGGCGATCGGTCACTTTGGTGATGGTGGAGTTGCTGATCACTGGGCTCGCCTCCTCTCGGCGTCTCGTAAGGGCAGTAAACCGGACTTGCCTAGTACATCACAGTCTTGGCGGCTCTTGGAAGACCCGCTCTCGACCGTGCTCCCGCAGGCTATGAGGACTCCCGCGGGATGCGCAAACTATTTTTCGGCTTCTTCCGAAGAAGATTCGGCGGCCTCTTCCGGGCCGGTGGGAAGGGCCTCTTCGAACGGTTCGTCCGGAGCGCCGTATTCCGCTCCGACCGCCTCCTCTCCCCCCTCCGGGCCCGTCCCGTCGTCCGACGATTCGTCCCCCGCCCCGTCCAGCTCCTCGTCCGGTTCCCCATCCGGCTCGGCGCCGGTGCACAGCGCCAGCACGTCCGCCCCGAACTTGTCGAGCTTCCTGGCGCCCACGCCCGGGATCGCGGCAAGCCCCTGCTCGTCGGACGGCCGGACCTCGGCGATCGCCAGCAGCGTCTTGTCGGTGAAGACGCAGTAGGCGGGCTGGCCGAGCGCCTTCGCCTGCTCCGATCGCCAGCCGCGCAGCCGGTCGTACAGCGCCTCGTCGAGGTCGGAGGGGCAGTCCTCGCAGCGCATCAGCTTGATCTCGCCCGCGTCCGACAGTGTCCGCCCGCACACCCGGCACAGCACCGGCCCGCGCCGGCGGCTGCGCCCGCCCGAGCCGCGCTCGACGCCGCCCTGGCCGCCGGCGCCGCCCCGGGCACCGCGCGGCGCGGACCCGGGCCGCAGCCCGTCCATGAAGCGGGAGGGCCGCCGCCCGCCGCGCCCGCCCGGCGAGCGCGACAGCGCCCAGGACATCGACAGGTGCAGCCGGGCGCGGGTCACCCCCACGTACAGCAGGCGGCGCTCCTCCTCGACCTGCTCGTCGGTCTTGGCGTGGGTGATCGGCATGGTGCCCTCGGTCAGGCCGACCAGGAACACCGCGTCCCACTCCAGACCCTTCGCCGCGTGCAGCGAGGCGAGGGTGACGCCCTCCACCGTCGGGGCGTGCTGGGCGTTCGCCCGCTCGTCCAGCTCCGCGACGAAGTCCGAAAGCTCGGCGGCCGGCCGCGCCACGGCGAAGTCCTCCGACAGCCGCACCAGCGCGGCCAGCGACTCCCACCGGTCGCGCACCGCTCCCGACCCCGCGGGCGGCTCCGAGGCCCAGCCGCGCGAGCTGAGCACCGCCCGCACCTGTTGCGGGACCGTCTCCGGCTGCTCGCCCGGGTCGGCGGCCGCGCGGGCCGCCCCGCGCAGCAGCATGCCGGCCTCGCGCACCTCGGGCCGCTCGAAGAACCGCTCGGCGCCACGCAACTGGTACGGCACCCCGGCGTCGGCGAGCGCCTGTTCGTACACCTCCGACTGGGCGTTGATCCGGTAGAGCACGGCGATCTCGCTGGGGCGCACCCCGGCGTCGATCAGGTCCTTGATCCGGCGGGCCGCGCCTTCGGCCTCGGCCGGTTCGTCCGGGTACTCCGTGTACACCGGGTCGGGGCCCGGCTCGCGCTGCGAGACCAGTTCGAGCCGGTGGGCGGCGGCGTGGCCGCGGGCCTGGCCGAGCAGGCCGTTGGCCAGGCCGACGACCTGGGGGGTGGAGCGGTAGTCCCGGACCAGCTTGACCACGGTGGCGTCCGGGTGGCGGGTGCGGAAGCCGAGCAGGTAGTCCGGGGTGGCGCCGGTGAACGAGTAGATCGTCTGCGACGCGTCGCCGACCACGCACAGGTTCCCCCGGCCGCCGAGCCACAGCTCCAGCAGGCGCTGCTGGAGCGGGCTGACGTCCTGGTACTCGTCCACCACGAAGTGCTGGTACTGCGAGCGGACGGTGTCCGCGACGTCCGGCCGGTCCTGGAGCACCCCGACGGTCAGCAGCAGCACGTCCTCGAAGTCGATCAGCCCGCGGTCGCGCTTCAACTGTTCGTACGTCGCGTAGATCCGCGCGACCTCGGCCGGGTCGCGCGGCACGTCGCGCGCGGTCTTCGCGGCGACGGCCGGGTACTCCTCCGGCACCGTCTGCGTGACCTTGCACCACTCGATCTCACCGGTCACGTCGCGCAGCTCGCTGCGGTCCAGCCGGATCCGGGAGCGGGCGCCGGCCTCCGCGACGAGCTGCACCTTGCGGTCCATGATGCGCGGCATCTCGCCGCCGATCGCGCGCGGCCAGAAGTACTGCAACTGCCGCAGCGCGGCGGCGTGGAACGTCCGCGCCTGCACCCCGCCCGCGCCGAGCTGCCGCAGCCGCCCGCGCATCTCCCCGGCCGCGCGCGCGGTGAAGGTCACCGCGAGCACCGTCGACGGCTGGAGGACGCCCGCGCGCACGCCGTACGCGATCCGGTGGGTGATCGCACGGGTCTTGCCGGTGCCGGCGCCGGCCAGCACGCACACCGGGCCGTGCAGGGCCGTGGCGACGGCGCGCTGCTCGGGGTCGAGTCCGTCGAGCACCGCGTCCGCGGAGTCGGGCATCGCGGGGAAGAGCGAGTCGTGGGTTGTCGCAGTCACACCGCCACTGTGCCAGGTTCCGCCGACATGCCGACGGAGTTGTCCACAGGCCCGCCCGGACCGGGGACGGAGGGCGGGGGCGGAAGGCCGCGGGCACGACCGCCGGACGACCGGGGGACGCCGGGGAAGGCCGCCGGGAAGTCCCTCGCGGAATGCGCGCCGGGGGCCGGGCGTTGGGAGGAATGTCGAGACCTCGTCCGGCGTTCCCGGACGGAGGACCCCGAGGACCCTGGACGAGGAGCGGATCACGACATGTCCGGCACCGTGACCATGTACAGCACCACCTGGTGCGGCTACTGCCGCAGGCTCAAGAGCCAGCTCGACCGGGAGGGCATCGCCTACACCGAGATCAACATCGAGCAGGACCCGGCGTCGGCGAAGTTCGTGGAGGAGGCCAACGGCGGCAACCAGACGGTGCCGACCGTCCTCGTGGTGGCGCCCAGCGGCAAGACGTCCACGATGACCAACCCCAGCCTCGCCCAGGTCTCCCAGGCGCTCAACGCCTGATCCGCCCGGCGCCGCCGAGCGGCACCGGCCCCCGGGCGCGCGCCCGCGCCCGGGGCCCACCGCGTCGGCGGGCAGGGCCACGCGCCGGCGGGCGCCGGTGCTACGGTCGTCCGCGTGGACGAAGCCGCCGGGTTCCAGGACGTACCGCCGACCACGCTGGCCGACCTCCTCGGCCGCTCGCAGGTCATGGACACGGGCATCCGGCCGCTGTGGGCGACCGTGCCGCGCGTGGCCGGTCCGGCCTTCACCGTGCGGTGCCCACCCGGCGACAACCTGATGCTGCACGCCGCGATCCACCGCGCCCCCGCCGGCTCCGTCATCGTGGTGGAGGCGGGTGACGTCGACTACGCCGTGGCCGGCGGCAACGTCTGCGCGGTGGCCCTGCGACGCGGCATCGCCGCCTTCGTCGTCGACGGCGTGATCCGCGACCTCGGCGAGATCCGTGCGATGCGCTTCCCGGTCTTCGCGCGCGGCGTGATCCCCGTCCCGGGCGCCAAGGCCGTCGCCGCCCCGCTCAACATCCCCGTCACCTGCGGCGGAGTACGGGTGAACGCCGGCGACGTCGTGGTCGCCGACGAGGAGGGCGTGGTGGTCGCTCCCCGCGAGCGCGGCGCTCGACTGCTCGCCGACGCCCGCGCCCGACTGGCGCAGGAGGCGGCACAGAGCCTCGACGCGTGGGAGGCGGCGCACCGCGAGCGGATCGACCGGATCCTCGACGCCCAGGGCCACCAGGACTGAGTCCCGGCGCCGAGCCGCCCGGCACCCCCGCCCCCGGCCGCACCCGCGCCCGGCCCCCACCCCCGTCGTGCGCATCCGTCCGCACGGCGCCCGCGCCCACCGCACCCGCACCCGCACCCGCACCCGCACCCGCACCCGCACCCGCACCCACGGAACCTAATAGACAGCCAACTGCACAGTTGGCTGTCCAAAGTGCTAACGTACGGGCATGGACGACACGCCTGCCGACGACGCCGCCCCGGCGCCCGGACCGGCCGAGGGCGGCAGTACCGACCCGGCGGCCCTCGCCGGTGAGCTGCGCGTGGCCGTCGGGCGGCTCGTCCGGAAGCTGCGCGAGCAGACGGAGGGCGGCGACCTCACCCGGTCCCAGACGTCGGTCCTGCTCAGGATCGAGCGCGACGGCCCGGCGACGGCGACCGTGCTGGCGCGGGCGGAGGGCATCCGCCCGCAGTCGATGGCGAAGATCGTCGGCGCCCTCCAGGACGCCGGGCTCGTCGTCGGCTCCCCCGACCCGCAGGACGGCCGCAAGACCCTGCTGGGCCTGACCACCGCGGCCCGGGAGCAGTTCCGCACCGGGCGGCTGGCCAAGCACGACTGGCTGACGCAGGCGATCGGGGCGCAGCTCTCCGCCGAGGAGGTCGCCCGCCTCGCGTCCTGCACCGACCTGCTCCGTCGGATCGCCCAGGCACCCTGACCGGACGCCGTCCACAGCGCTCGCCCCGCACGACCACCACCACGGCCACCCGTACGGCCACCCGCCGGGCCGCCCCCGTACGGCCGGGCAGCCTGCACCCTGCCCGCGCTCCCGGCCGCGCCGCCCCCTCACCCCGAAGGATCCCGCATGCCCATCACCACCATCGACCCGACGACCGCCCTCGTGGTCGTGGACCTCCAGGTCGGCATCGTCACGCTGCCGCTCGCGCACCCCGTCGAGGGCGTCGTCGGGCGCTCGGTGGAGTTGCTGCGGGCCTTCCGCGAACGGGACCTGCCGGTCGTCCTGGTCAACGTCGCCGGGGCGCCCTCCGGCCGTACCGACCGCGGCTCCCGCGCTCCCCGGTCCTTCCCCGAGGGCTGGACCGACCTCGTCCCGGAACTGGACCGGCGGCCCGGGGACATCCTCGTGACCAAGCACGCGCGCAGCGCCTTCACCGGTACCGGCCTGGCCGACCGGCTGCGGGCGCTCGGCGTGACGCAGGTGGTCGTCACCGGCATCGCCACCGGCAGCGGCGTGGAGTCGACCGCCCGGGACGCGCACGAGCAGGGCTTCCACGTCACGCTGCCGGTCGACGCCATGACCGACGCGGACCCGGCCGCCCACGAGCACAGCGTGGCGCGGTCTTTCCCGCGCATTGCCGAGACCGGCAGCACCCAGGACGTGCTGGACGCCCTCGCCGGTTAGGGCCTGTCCCGCGGGCCGGACGGGGGCGTGCGTCCGGCTACCGCACCACCGCGGCGGTGCCCTGCTTCGGCAGCGGCTTGCCGTACCACAGCTCGATCAGCCGGGCCGCGATCGAGATTCCGTACGGGGGCAGCACCTCGCCGGACTCGAAGGCGGCGCGCAGGTCCTCCCGGGAGAACCAGCGGGCCTCGTGGATCTCCTCGCCATCGACCTGGATCTCGGACGAGGTGGCCTGCGCCATGAACCCGAGCATCAGGCTGGAGGGGAACGGCCACGGCTGGCTGGCCACGTAGGACACGTCGCCGACGATGACGCCGGCCTCCTCGAAGACCTCGCGGCGCACCGACTGCTCGATGGACTCGCCGGGTTCGACGAAGCCGGCCAGGGTGGAGAAGCGGCCCTCCGGCCAGTGCACCTGGCGGCCCAGCAGCGCGCGGTCCTCGTCGTCGGTGACGAGCATGATGACGGCGGGGTCGGTGCGCGGGTAGTGCTCGGCCCCGCAGGCCGGGCAGCGGCGGATGTGGCCGGCGGCGGCGATGACGGTGCGCTCGCCGCAGCGCGAGCAGAAGCGGTGCATGCGCTGCCAGTTCTCCAGCGCGACGGCGTGCACCATCAGGCCGGCCTCCAGCGGGGACAGCAGCCCGCCCACCTCGCGGAGCCCGGCCGGGCGGGCCGGCTCGTCCATCCGCCCGGGCAGCGTGTCCTTCTGGAGGGCGAAGTAGCGAACGCCCTCGGCGTCGATGCCGAGGAAGTAGCGGTGCTGCTCGGTCTCCGGGGCGTCGAACGCCGGGGTCATCACGAGTTCGGCGCCGCCGTCGGCGGTGTCCTCGACCAGCACCTGGCCGCCGGACACGACGAAGACGCGGGTGGTGGGGTGGCTCCAGGCGGCCGCGAGCCACGCCTCGTCGAGCCGGTGATGTGCCGCGCGGTCCACACCGGCGTACGTGAGACTCAGCGGCTTCGATGTCGCGTCGAGTTCGGTCAAGGCGTCTTCCCAACTCCCCTTTGCGGTGCCTGCGCCGCCTGTGCCGGCTGCGCCACGGATGGTGCCTGCGGTGCGGAGGTCCCCGGCGGTGCGGAGGTCCCCGGCGGTGCCGGTGGCACGGACGGCGGTCACCGGCTGCTCGGCCACGGTGCGTCCGCCCAGTCCGCGGCCAGTTCCGTCCACAGGTGCGCGGCGGTCTCGACGCCCTTGAACAGCAGGTCGAGATCCACCTTCTCGTCCACCGAGTGCCAACCGTCCGACGGCACGGAAATTCCCAGGAACAGCACGGGAACGCCCAGCACGTCCTGGAGGTCCGCGGCCGGGCCCGAACCGCCCTCCCGCGTGTACCTGATCTCCTGGCCGAAGGCGCGGCTCATCGCGCGCACCAGCGAGCGCAGCGCCGGGTGGTCGAGCGGGGTCAGGCACGGGCGGGTGCCCTCGCCCCAGAACCGGATCTCGTGGCGGACGCCGTCGGGCAGCCGGGCCGCCACCCAGTCGGTGAACAGTTGCCGCACCCGGGCGGTGTCCTGCCCGGCGACCAGCCGGAACGAGAACTTGATCTCCGCGCCCGACGGCACGACGGTCTTGCCGCCGGGCCCGCCGTACCCGGCGTGGATGCCGTTGACCTCGGCGGTCGGCCGGGCCCAGATCCGCTCCAGCGTGGTGTGGCCGCGTTCGCCGAGCGCCGCGTGCGACCGGGCCGTGCGCAGCCAGGCCGCCTCGTCGAACGGCAGCTCCGCCAGCAGCGCCCGCTCCCGGTCGGTGAGTTCCACCACACCGTCGTAGAAACCGGGGATCGCCACCCGCCGGTCCTCGTCGTGGAGGGCCGCCACCAGCCGGGCCGCCTCGGTGGCCGGGTTCGGCACCGCGCCGCCGAACGACCCCGAGTGGATGTCCTGGTCCGGCCCGCGCAGGTCGATCTGGCCGTCCACCAGCCCGCGCATGCCGGTGCACACCGTCGGGGTGTCCTCGGCCCACATGCCGGTGTCCGAGACGATCACGGTGTCGCAGCGCAGCCGCTCGGCGTGCTTCCTGATCAGGGGACCGAAGTGCGGCGACCCGGACTCTTCCTCGCCCTCGACCAGCAGCTTCACGTTCACGGCGGGCGCGGTGCGGCCGGTCGCCGCCAGGTGTGCGCGCAGGCCGAGCGTGTGCAGGAAGACCTGGCCCTTGTCGTCGGCGGCGCCGCGGGCCCGCAGCCGCCCGTCCTCCTCGACCGGCTCGAACGGGTCGGTCGACCAGCCGTCCTCCCGCGCCGCGGGCTGCACGTCGTGGTGCCCGTAGACGAGCACCGTGGGGGCGTCGGCCTCGCCGCTCGGCCACTCGGCGAACACCGCGGGACCGCCGCCCTCGGTCTCCCACACCTCGGCCACCGGGAAGCCGGTGGCGGTGAGCGCCGCCGCGAGCCACTCGGCGCTGCGGCGCACGTCAGGGGCGTTGTCCGGGTTCGCGGAGACGGACGGGATGCGGAGCCAGTCCTTCAGCTCGGCGAGGAAGGCGGCGCTGTGCTCGGCGATGTACGGGGCCGGGTCGGCGGGGTGCGGGTGGACGGCGTTGTCCGGGGTCGTGCGCATGGTTTTCAGCGTACCGGCCGCGCCGCGGACCCCTTCCGGCCGCCCGGTGTCCCCGCCTCACTCCGGGGCAGCCTCAGCCCGGTGTCCCCGCCCCACCCCGGGGCGGCCTCAGCCCGGCGGCTCCTCCGCGCCGTCCGGGGGGTCCGGGCGGAGCAGCCGCTCCAGCGCGGCCCGGTCCGGCAGGCCGGTGGGGCGCAGCAGCGTGCCGGTGCGGATGTGCAGGAACGCCACGCGTACCCGGTCGAGCGGCACCCCCTGCTGCTCGGCCCAGGCCAGCCGGTAGATCGCCAGTTGCAGCGGGTCCGCGGCGTCGGTCCGGTGCCCGGTCTTCCAGTCCACGATCTCGTACGTGTACGGGTCCGCGCCCGCGTCCGGCGCCGGGTCCGTGCCGGCACGGGGGTCCGTGCCGGCACGCGGGTCGGCGCCGGTGCGGGGGTCCGCGCGTTCCCGGTACACGGCGTCGATACGGCCCCGGATGAGGCGGCCGGCGAGGGTGAGGGTGAAGGCGGCCTCGACGCGGTAGGGGGTGCGGTCGGCGTACGGGGTGCGCAGGAAGGCGTCCTTGAGGGCGGCGAGGTCCTGCTCGTCGGCGATGTCGTCGCCGGGCTCGACCCCCGGGAGGTCCTCGGGTCCGAAGAGCGGGCGGGCGTCGAAGCGGGACTCCACCCACGCGTGGAAGCGCGTGCCGCGGCGGGCCGCCGGAGCGGGCGGGCGCGGCAGGGGGCGGGCGAGGTCGCGGGCGAGGCCGTCGGGGTCGGCGGCCAGCCGCATGAGCTGGGTGGCGGTCAGGGTGCGCGGCAGGGGGACGTCGTGCACGGTGGCGCGGGCGCGGCGCAGTTCGCCGGTCAGCGCGGTGAGGTCGCGGTCCCAGGCGGCGACGAGGCGGGAGTCGTCGGGCGGGAGGGGAGGGTCGGCGGAGGCCGGGGAGCCGGCCGACGGCTCGGGTCCGGGCACCGGTGGGGACGACGGTGCGGGGCCGGACGACGGTGCCGGTGCGGGGCCGGGTACGGGCGTGCCCCTCCCCCGGGTGGGGGGCGGGGGGGCGGCGGGGTCGGCGGTGTCGGGGCCGAGGGCGTCGATCCCGGCGAGGACGGATCGTGCCGCGTGGCGGCGCCGTCGCAGTGCGGCGGCGTCGAGGGGCAGCGGCCAGGGGGGTTCGGCGGCGGAGGCGAGGGCCGGGTTGTCGGCGTCCTCGGCCGGGGGGTCGGCCCAGACCTCGATCTCGCCGTGGCCGGCCTCGCAGTGCTCACGCAGGGCGTCGAGGAAGGCGGACGGCCCGAGCGGCCTGGACTGGGTCGGGCCCCACCAGTGCCCGGAGCCGAGCAGCAGGGAGCGCGGCCGGGTGAAGGTGACGTAGCCGAGCCGCAGTTCCTCGACGCGCTGGTGCTCCTTCATCGCCGCGCGGAAGCCGTCGAGCCCCGCCTTCGTCCAGGACTCGACGTCGGGCAGGGTGGCGGCGTCCCCGCGCAGGCCGTGCGGCAGCACCTTCGCGTTGAGCGGCCACAGCTCCCGGCCGCGCTCGCTGGGAAAGCCCTTGGCGACCAGCCCGGGCACCACGACCACGTCCCACTCCAGGCCCTTGGACTTGTGGGCGGTGAGCACCTTCACGGTGTCCTCGCCGCCGGGCAGCGAGGAGTCCAGGCCCTTCTCGTACTGCGCGGCGGTGTGCAGGAACCCGAGGAAGGCCAGCAGCGTCGCCTCGCCGTCCAGCGCGGCGAAGGAGGCGGCCACGTCCAGGAACGCGTTCAGGGTCTCCTGGCGGCGGGCGGCGAGCGCGTGCGGGGAGGCGGCGAGTTCCACCTCCAGGCCCGTGACGGCCAGCACCCGGTGCAGCACGTCCATCAGCGGGTCGGCGAGCGCGCGGCGCAGCTCCCTTATCTCGGCGGCCAGTCGTGCGAACCGCACCCGCGCCTCGGCGGAGAACGGCAGTTGGTCACCGGGTTCGGCGTCGAGGAACGTCTCCAGCGCGTCGGCCAGCGACACCACCTCGGCCGGGTCCACGCCCTCCACGGCCGCCGCGAGCCGGTCCGGTCCGCCGTCGGGCCCGGGACCGTACCGCACCAGCAGCCGGGCGCGGCGGCCGAGCAGCGCCAGGTCGCGCGGGCCGATCCGCCAGCGCGGGCCGGTCAGCAGCCGTACCAGGGCCGCGTTCGCCGTCGGGTCGTGCAGCACCTCGCAGGTCGCGACGAGATCGGCCACCTCGGGCAGGTGCAACAGCCCGGACAGACCGACCACCTCCACCGGCACGTCCCGCGCCACCAGTGCCGCGTGCAGGTCGGCGAAGTGCGCGGCGGTGCGGCACAGCACGGCGATCTCGCCGGGCGGGGTGCCGGTGCGCACCAGGTGGGCCACCGAGTCGGCCAGCCAGCGCGTCTCCTCGGCCTGCGTGGGCAGCAGCGCGCAGCGCACGACGCCGTCCCGCTCGGCTCCGGGCGCCGGGCGCAGCGCCTCCACGCCTTCGTGCCGCGCCCGCAGTTCGACGGCGAGGGTGTTGGCGAGATCCAGCAGCCGGCCGCCGGAGCGCCGGTTCTCGCTGAGCGCGTAGCGGTCGGCGGGCCGCCCGTCCGCGTGGGGGAAGTGCCGGGGGAAGTCGTCGAGGTTCGCCACGGACGCGCCGCGCCAGCCGTAGATCGCCTGGCAGGGGTCCCCCACCGCGGTCACGGCGTGTCCGGTGCCGCCGCCGAACAGCCCGGCGAGCAGCAGCCGCTGCGCCACCGAGGTGTCCTGGTACTCGTCCAGCAGCACCACCCGGTACTGGTCGCGCAGCAGCGCGCCGACCTCCGGGCGGCTCGTCGCCAGCTCGGCGGACAGTGCGATCTGGTCGCCGAAGTCCAGCAGGTCGCGGCCCTTCTTCTCCTGCCGGTAGGCGGCGGCCAGTTCGGCGAGGTCGCGGCGGGCGGCGGTGGCCGGCGCCACCTCCCTGACCCAGGCGTAGCCGCGCGCGCCGGGGTCCAGCTCCGCGAGTTCGGCGGCGAGCCGGGTGTCGTGGGCACGCAGTTGCTCGGCGGGCACCAGGTGCTCCGACAGCTCGCCGGACAGCGCGAGCAGGTCCCCGACGAGCGTGGGCAGCCCCTTGGTCAGCGCCGGGTACGGGCCCGGCGCCGACCGCAGCACCTTCGCCGCCAACTGGAAGCGGGTGGCGTCGGCGAGCAGGCGCGCGGTCGGCTCCAGGCCGATCCGCATGCCGTGGTCCTTCAGCAAATGCCCGGCGAAGGCGTGGTACGTCGAGATCTGCGGGTCGCCGGGCACCTGGTCCGGGTCGAGGCCCGGGTCCGGCGGGCCGTCGTCCCCTCCGGGGGTGATGCCCGCGCGCGCCAGGGCCCGCCGCACCCGCTCGGACAGCTCTGCGGCCGCCTTGTTGGTGAAGGTCAGCCCCAGCACCTGGTCCGGCGCGACCTGGCCGGTGCCGACCAGCCACACCACCCGGGCGGCCATCACCGTGGTCTTTCCCGAGCCCGCCCCGGCGACGATCACCCCGGGAGCGGGGGGCGCGGTGATGCACGCCATCTGCTCCGGGGTGAACGGGATGCCCAGCAGCTCCTTGAGCTGCTCAGGGCGGTTGACACGGTTTGCCACCCGGTGAGGCTATCCGGCCCGGCCGACACGCTTCACCGGGCCGCGTGCCGCGGACGGCGGCCCGCCGGCCCCGGCGAAGGCGTGCGGGCCTGCCGGGCCGCCGCGCGGAGGGTGGCGGCGCTCAGACCGACAGGTGCGGCGCGTCCCCGCCCACCGAGCCCAGGTCGACGGTGTCCCCGGCCGGGGGCGCCGATATCTCCAGCGGCTTGTCGAAGTCGCTGAAGTGGATGCTGGCCTCGCCGTCGTCGCTGACCAGGGCCACGATGTACGGCGCGCCGTCGGCCGCGACGTACATCACGTTGGCGGTGCCGTCCTCGTCGCGCTCGCGGAGCGGGACCACGGACGTGCCGTACCGCGTGGTGACGGCCTCCTTGTCCGTCACGGTGTCGCCGTCCACGACCGCCGCGACCAGGGTGTCCATCGTGCAGAACCCGTCGAGGTCGCCGACCGCGTCCTCCTCCCCGGACGGCAGTTTGACCCACTTGCCGGCGAAGGCGTCGGCCAGCACGTCGCCCTCGTCGCCGCCCTGGTCCTGCCAGTAGGAGGCGTCGCCCTTCAGGTAGTACGTGCCATGCATGCCGACCACCTGGACCGGATCCTCGCCGCCGTTCTCGATGGAGGCGGCGCACTTGCCGGTGGCGGTGAGCGCGGCCGCCACGCGCACGTCCCCGTCCTCGTCGTCCGCGACGCGGATGGCGACCGTCACGGACGTGGCGGCGTCCATGGCCGCCCCGGCCCTCGACAGGACCTGGTCGGCGCTCTCCCCCGCGAACGCCCCGGTCTCGGCGGTGGTGGCCGCCGGCACGACGAGCGGCCCGTCGCTGTCGGGCCCGCCCCCGCCGCAGCCGGTCAGCGCCGCCACGGCCACGGCGGTGCCGAGCACCGCCGCGCAGAACGTACGTGTGGCCGCCATGGCCGCCCCCTCGCATCCCCCCTGGAGCCGGCTCACAGCCGCCGATCCCCCGGAATCCCCTGTGTCCGCCCACGATAGCCGCCGGCCACGACACCCTGCTCCCGGTTATCCACAGGCAGTCGTCCACAGCCCGGTGCCCACCTCGCCGACCCCCGCCGTCACTCCACGACGTGCCGGCCCTCCGGCCGGGCGGTGCAGGCCGAACGGAAGGCGCAGTGCGCACAGTGGTGCCCCGCGGCCGGCGTGAAGCGCTCGTCCAGCACCCGCCCGGCGGCCTCGGCAAGCAGGTCCCGCGCCCACTCCCCCTCCAGGGGCTCCTGCCGCTGCACCGCCGGGAGCACGTCGCCGCCCTCCTTGCGGTTGGCGCCGACCCGGAGCTGGACGAGTTCGGCGCCGCCCGGATGCGGGCGGGCCCCGCCGAAGAGCGGGTCGACCGCGCCCTCGCGCACGGCGAGCTGGTAGACGGCGAGCTGGGGGTGCCGCTCGACCTCCTTCGCGGTGGGCTTGGCCCGCCCGGTCTTGAAGTCCACGACGTAGGCCCGCCCTTCGGCGTCCGTCTCGACCCGGTCCATGCTGCCGCGGATGCGCACCTGCGCGTCGCCCGCCTCCAGCGTCACGTCGAACGCGTGCTCCCCTGCGACCGCTTCCCGGCCGCGCTCCATGACGTGCCAGCGCAGGAAGCGCTCCAGCGCCGCGCGGGCGTTCTCCCGCTCCTGCCGGGACTTCCACGGCGCGTCGAAGGCGAGCGCGTCCCACACCGAGTCCAACCGGGCCATCAGCACGTCGAGGTCCGCGGGGGCGCGTCCGGAGGCGACCTCGTCGGCCAGGACGTGCACGACGTTCCCGAAGCCCTGCGCCGCCGTCGACGGCGGCTCCGCCTTCACCTCGCGCCCCAGGAACCACTGCAACGCGCAGGTGTTGGCGAGCTGGTCGAGCGCGCTGCCGGACAGCACCACCGGCTGGTCGCGGTCGCGGACCGGCACCTCCGACCGGGTCGGTTCGTACAGGCCCCACCAGCGGTCGGGGTGGGCGGTGGGCACCAGCGGATGGCCGTCGTCGGTGAGCGAGGCCATCCGGGCCAGCCGGCGGGCGGCGGCGTCCCGCAGTTCGGGGGACGCGGATGGGTCCACGGTCGTCGCGCGCAGTTCCGCGACGAGCGGCGCCACCGCGAGCGGCCGGCGCGGCCGGTGGCCGACGTGCACCGGTTCGACGCCGAGTTCGGCGAGGAACCGCGAGGGCTGGTCGCCCTCGTCGGCCCCCGACTTCACCGCGGTCACCAGCAGCCGGTCCCGCGCGCGGGTCACCGCGACGTAGAACAGCCGGCGCTCCTCGGCCAGCAGCGCGCCCGGGGTCAGCGGGGGCGCCAGGCCGTCGCGGCCGATCCGGTCCGCCTCCAGCAGCGAGCCGCGCCGCCGCAGGTCGGGCCACACCCCCTCCTGCACGCCCGCCACCACGACGAGCGGCCACTCCAGCCCCTTCGCCCGGTGCGCGGTCATCAGGCGTACGGCGTCGGGCCGCACGACCCGGCCGCCCAGGGTGTCGGCCACGATGTCGAACGACGACAGCTCGTCGATCAGGTTGAGCGCGCCGCGGCCCCCGGTGCGCTCCTCCGCCCGGGCCACCGTCTCGAACAGCGCGCACACCGCGTCCAGGTCGCGGTCGGCGTTCCGCCCGGCCGGTCCGCCGCGCAGCGCCGCCCGCTCCAGCCGGGCCGGCCAGGGCGATCCGTTCCACAGCGCCCACAGCGCGTCCTCCACGGTGCCGCCCGCCGCGAGCCCGGCCCGCGCCGCGGCCAGTTGCGCGCCGACCCGCCGCGCGCCGCGCGCGTACGACGCGTCGTGGGCCGCCAGCCGCTCGGGACGGGCCACCGCCTCGGCGATGAGCTGGTCCGAGGGGCGCGGCACCGTCGCACCCGCGGCCCGCTCCTCCTCGCGCAGCGCCCGCCCGAGCTTCCGCAGGTCGGCCGAGTCCATGCCACCCAGCGGCGAGGTGAGCAGCGTCAGGGCGTCCTCGACGGTCAGCGCGAGGCCGGGTCCCCCGCCGGTCCCCGCGTCGTTCCCCGCGCCCCGGCCCGCGTCCCCCTCCACGACCTCCGACTCACCCGCGCCCCCGTCTCCATCTCCGTCCGTGTCCCCGTCTCCGCCGTCCGCATCCCCGTCCGCACCCGCGCCCGCGCCCGCGCCCCGGCCCGCGAACTCGTCCGCGAACTCGTCCGCCACCCGGGCTGCTTCCTCCGGTGCCTCCCCCGGACCGCCCGCCCCGCCCGGCTCCTCCGCACCCTGAGCGGCGCCCACCTCCGTGAGGGGAGGCGGAACCGGCATCTCCCGCGGTGCCTCCCTCGGCGCCGGCACCGCTTCCCGCGCCGCCGCCTCCGCCGCCACCCGCAGGGCCAGCAGCAGGGGCGCCACGGCCGGGTCCGCGTGCAGCGGGGTGTCCGAAGGGGCGAGGTCGATCGGGACCCCCGCCGAGGCGAGGGCGCGGCGCAGCGTGGGCAGCGCCGCGGTGGTGCGGGTCAGGACCGCCATGTCGGTCCAGGGGATGCCGTCTTCGAGGTGCGCGCGGCGCAACGCGTCGGCCACGGCGTCGAGTTCCGCGCCGGGCGTGGGATGGGTGCGCACCGCCAGCACGCCGCCTGGCCGGTGCGCGGTGGGCGCGCGGTGGGCGCGGGCGGCGGCCGCGGGCAGCCGCGGCAGCGCCATCCGGCCGGCGAGCTGCCCGGCGGCGGTGAGCAGCGCGGCCGCGGCCCTGCGGTTGCCGGTGAGCACCCGGACCGGCGCGGGGCGGCCGTCCCGACCGGGGAAGGCGGTGGGGAAGTCGAGGATGCCGTTCACGTCGGCGCCCCGGAACGCGTAGATCGACTGGTCGGGGTCCCCGAAGGCCACGAGGGTGCGGCCCTGCCCGGCGAGTGCGCGCAGCAGCCGGACCTGGGCGGCGTCGGTGTCCTGGTACTCGTCGACGAAGACCGCGTCGTAGCGCCCGGCCAGTGCGGCGTGCACCTCGGGCCGCCGGACCAGCCGGACCGCGCGGTGCACGAGTTCGGTGTAGTCGATGACGCCCTGGAGGTCGGCGACGTCCAGGTACTCCTGGAGGAAGGCGGCCGCGGCGAGCCAGTCGGGGCGGCCGATCCTGCGCGCGAAGTCGGCGAGCGCGCGCGGGGCGAGGCCGAGTTCGCGGGTGCGGGCGAGCACGGCGCGCACCTCGTCGGCGAAGCCGCGGGTGGTGAGGGCGGCCCGCAGGTCGTCCGGCCAGCCGACCTTGGCGCGGCCCTCGCGGGCGAGCCTGGCCTGCCCGGCGAGCAGTTCGCGGACCATCAGGTCCTGCTCGGGCCCGGACATCAGCCGTACCGGTTCGGCGAACAGCTCCGGGTCCTGGTGCGCGCGCAGCAGCCCGTAGCAGAACGAGTGGAAGGTGGTGGCCTGCGGAGCGGCGGCCGCGCCGCCGGTCAGGAGGTGGGCGCGGGCGGCCATCCGGTCGCGCAGCTCGACGGCGGCGGCCCGGCCGTAGGTCAGCACCAGCACCCGGTCGGCGGGGGTGCCGGCCCGCACCCGGGCCATCACTGCCTCGACCAGCGTGGTGGTCTTCCCGGTGCCGGGTCCGGCGAGCACCAGCAGTGGTCCGCTCCCGTGCTCAACCACGGCGCGCTGGGATGCGTCCAGCACTGGAGGCGCGGCGGACACCAGCCCGGCGCGCACCAGCCGGTAGCCTCCGACGCCCGGGCGGCTCGCGCGGGCGGCGCCGGTCCGGCCGTCCCGGTCGGCCGCCGCGGGCACGCTGCCAGGGAAGACGCCAGGAAGTGGGGAAGAGGGGTTCACGTGGTTCGCCGGTTTCGTGGTGGTCGGGCAATGTACTCCGTACGGGGCGGCCGGGGCACGCGCCGCCTCCGCATGGCGGAAGCTGGGTGACATGACCCACCGGCCGTCATCCGCCGCCCGCGCCCCCCGCGCCGCACGCCGGCCCGGGCGCGCCCCCGGCGCCGGGCTCCCCCGCGGAACCGTCCGCGGCCGGGCGGCCGCCGTCCGGCGCGCGCCCGTCCCAGCGGGCGCGCCGCATGTCCAGGCGCGGCACGTGGCCCTCGGCGGCCGGCCCGACGGTCCGCAGCGGGGTGCCCTCCGCGCGGTACTCGGCGAGGGCGCGCCGCTCGTGCCCGGCGAGCAGCACCCCGTCGGAGCGCACCACCCGCCACCACGCCACCACCGCGCCGTACTGCGCCATCACCCGGCCGACCTGTCGCGGGCCGCCCTCCCCAAGCCACTCGGCCACGTCGCCGTACGTCATGACGCGGCCGGACGGGATCAGGTCCACCGCGTCCAGCACCTTCTCCGCGTACGGCCCCAGTTCGTCCGCGCCGGCCGCGCCGCTCTCCTCGCTCACCCGGCCAATCCTGCCGCACGCCGCCGACACCGGGGGGTTACGGCTGTGTACCCGCGGCGCGCATGCCACCATCGTCCGGGCGGTGACTGGTGATACGAGACCAAGAAGAGACAACCGGGGACAAGCAGGGCGCCGGCGGGGCCATGGAGGCCGCCGGCGCTCCCGGAGGGCTGTCCCCGGCCGCCTCGGCACCGCGGGCCGCCGGCGGGAACGGCGGCGCGGGGGGCTCCGGCGGCTCCGGCGGCTCCGGCGGCTCCAGCGGCCCGGGCGGTCCGGGCGCCTCCGACGGTGCCGGCACCGGCGACTCCGACGACGCGAACGGCTCCGGGTCCGGGTCCGCCGACGGAAGACCCGGCGGCAGACCCGACGGCGTCCGACCGCGCCCACCGGCGCCGCACCCCGCCGCGCCGCACCCCGCCGCCCAGCGGCCCTCCACGGCCCCGTCCTCCACGGCGCGGTCCTCCGCCCGGTCGCCGTCCGGCCCGCCCGCTCCTGCGACGCCCGCACCGCAGCCGCACGGCGCGCACCGGGCACCGGAGGAGCCGTTCTGGTCCGACCCGGACCCCGAGCCCCCCGCCCCGGACGGCGCCCCTTCCGGCGGCGCTCCCCCCGGCGGGTCCCGGTCCCCCGAGGACCGGCCCCCCTCCTGCGACGGTGCCTCGCCCGAGCCGGCCGGCGCCACCCGCCAGGCCGTCTCCGTGGACGAGCCGCTGCTCGCCGCCCGGGTGCACCGCCCCGCCGACCTGGTCCGCTTCTTCCTCGGGCTGCTGAGCCTCGGGGTGGTGCTGGCCGTCGCCGGCTTCGCGCACGCCACCACCAACGGCCTGGAGACCGACATCACCAAGGGTGCCGAGCGGGCGCCCGACTTCTTCTCGTCGTTCACCGGCACCACCGCGAGCGTCGCGGTGCTCATCGTGCCGGTGGCGTTCGCCGTGGAGCGGCTGGTCAAGCGGGACGGGCTGCGGATCGCCGACGGCGTGCTCGCGGCCGTGCTCGCGCACGGCGCCGCGCTCGCCACCGACCTGTGGGTGACCAACGCCGCCCCCGGCCCGATCCGCGACGCACTCTCGCACGGCGCGCCGACCGGGCTCGGCATGACCGACCCGGTGCAGGGCTACCTCGCCCCGGTGATCGCCTACGTCACGGCCTCCGGCATGGCCCGGCGCCCGCGCTGGCGGGTGGCGCTGTGGTGCGTGCTGCTGCTGGACGCGTTCGCGGTGCTGGCCGGCGGCTACACCACCCCCTTCTCGATCGCGCTGACCCTGCTGATCGGCTGGACCGTCGCGAACGGCACCGTCTACGCGGTCGGCTCGCCGAACGTCCGCCCCACCGGACAGAACCTCCTCGCGGGCCTGCGCCGGGTCGGGTTCGCGCCGCTGACCGCGCGGCGGGTGGTGGAGACCGGCCCGGAGAGCGCCGACTCCGACCGCGGCCGCGGCTACCTGGTCACCCTGGAGGACGGCCCGCCGCTGGACGTGACGGTGGTCGACCGCGAGCAGCAGGCGCACGGCTTCTTCTACCGGGCCTGGCGGCGCATGTCGCTGGTCGGCGGCATCACCCAGCGGCGCAGTCTGCTGTCGCTGCGCCAGGCGCTGGAGCAGGAGGCACTGCTGGCCTACGCCGCGATCGCGGCCGGGGCCAACGCCCCCAAGCTGATCGCCACCTCGGAGCTGGGCCCCGACGCGGTGATGCTGGTCTACGAGCACATCGGCGGCCGGCGCCTGGACGCGCTGGCCGACGACGAGATCACCGACGCCCTGATGCGCGAGGCGTGGACGCAGGTGCGCGCCCTCCAGTCGCGGCGGATCGCGCACCGGCGGCTGGTCGGCGAGTCGCTGCTGGTGAACCGCGGCGGCCGGGTCTTCCTCACCGACCTGCGCGGCGGCGAGATCGCCACCGGTGACATCCCGCTGCGGATGGACATCGCGCAGTTGCTGACCACGATGGCGCTGCGGGTCGGCCCGGAACGAGCGGTCGCCGCGGCCCTGTCGGTGCTCGGCCCGGACGCCGTCGCCGCCTCGCTGCCGCTGCTCCAGCCGATCGCGCTGAGCCGCTCCACCCGCGGCGAGCTGAAGATGCTCAACCGGGCCCGGGCGGTGCGGGAGCGCGAGGCGGTGCTCGCCGCCCTGTCCGCGGACAAGGAGGCCAGGGAAGAGGCCAGGGAGGAGGCGAGGGAGCGCGGCCGCACCCATGCCGCGCGGGGCGCCGAGGGCGCGACCGCGGTGGCCGCCGAGCAGCCGGGCCCGCCGACCCGGGCGCAGTCGAAGGCGGAGCGGAAGGCCGAGAGCAAGGCCGAGAAGCGCGCCATGGAGGACGCGCTGGAGGAGGTCCGCGAGGAGGACCTGCTGTCGCGGATCAGGCGGCAGGTGCTGCTGATCCGCCCGCAGGCGCCGGTGGAACCGGTCCGGCTGGAGCGGATCAAGCCGCGCACCCTGATCACGGTCATCGCGGGGGCCTTCGCCGCGTACTTCCTGCTCTCGCAGCTCTCGTCGGTGCCGATCGGCCACGCCATCGTGCACGCGGACTGGAAGTGGGCGCTGGTCGCGCTCTTCGGCTCCGTGGCCAGTTACGTGGCCGCGGCCGGCGCGCTGTCCGGTTTCGTGCCGGAGCGGCTGTCGTGGCCGCGGACGGTGATGGCGCAGGTCGCCGGGTCGTTCGTGAAGCTGGTCGCACCGGCCGCGGTCGGCGGGGTGGCGCTGAACACCCGCTACCTGCAGAAGGCCGGGGTACGGCCGGGGCTCGCGGTGGCGAGCGTCGGCGCCTCGCAACTGGTCGGCCTCGGCTCGCACATCGTGCTGCTGATGGCGTTCGGCTTCGTGACGGGCACCGAGAAGACGCCGTCGCTCTCGCCGTCGCGGACGGTCATGGCGGGGCTGCTGACCGCGGGCGTGCTGGTGCTGGTGGTCACCGCGGTGCCCGCGCTGCGGAAGTTCGTCTCGACGCGGGTGCGCGCGCTGTTCGCGGGGGTGGTGCCGCGCATGCTGGACGTGCTCCAGCGCCCGGCGAAGCTGCTCACCGGCATCGGCGGCACCCTGATGGTCACGGTGACCTTCGTCCTGTGCCTGGACGGCTGCGTACGGGCCTTCGACGGCCACCTCAGCTACGCGACGGTCGCGGTGGTCTACCTCGCGGGCAACGCGCTGGGGTCCGCGGCCCCGACCCCGGGCGGTGTGGGCGCGGTCGAACTGGCGCTGACCGGTGGCCTGATCGCGGCCGGGCTGCCGAAGGAGGTGGCCACCCCGGCGGTGCTGTTCTTCCGGCTGCTGACGTTCTGGCTGCCGGTGCTGCCGGGATGGCTGGCCTTCACGCACCTCACCCGCAAGGGAGAGCTGTAGGCGCGGGCCGACGGGGTCGTCCCGCCGGCCGCAGGGACGACCCGGTGGGCGGAGGGACGACCCGGTGGGCGGGATCGGCCGGCTACGCCTCCTCGATGTCCGAGATCAGCTTGGTGTCCAGGTCCGACTGGACCTTCAGGTAGGTGTAGTCCGGGTCGGCCGGGTCGCCCCACGACAGGCGCACGACGCTGAAGGCGTGGCCGGCGCCGCTGCCGTCCGGCGTGACCTGCCAGCCGACCGGGTTGTCCTGGGCGCGCAGCACACCGTCGGCGTGCTGCGCTGCCTCCCAGGTGGACAGGTCCTTCTGGAAGCCGGCGGTGAGGTAGTGCTGGCGCAGGCCGTTGCGCAGGTCGTCGTTGCGCGCGTCCCACACCACGTCGACGTAGGCGCTGTAGAAGTCCGCGACACGGTCCACCGTCGACTGCGGATCACCCGAGCGGACGGGCTGGGGCGTCGCCGGCCGCGGTGTGGCGGCCTGCGGCGTGCCGGCGCCGGTGGTGTGGTCGGCGTGCGCGGTGTGCGCGGCGCCCGCGGGCGGGACGGGCAGGACCCGGTGCGCGCCGTGGGCGGTGTCCGCCCGGGCGGTGGCCGCGGGCACGGCGACGGCGAGGCCGAGGACGGCGGCGGTGAGGGCGAGCCGGCGGGCGGTGCTCCGGTCGCGGGTACGCGCGAGGCGCATGGATGCTGACCTTTCGTGAGATGGGACGAGTGAGGACACTTTTGCCCAATAAGCCATCTGACACCCCGTAAGACCGCCCGTGTCCCGGGAGGGTTGTCTTTCGTACGGGCGAATCCGCGCGCGCCACGCTGACGTCCGGCCGTGACGGCGTGACGTGTCCGTGACCGGATGTGCACGAACCCTCTCTCGTGGCGCGGGCCCGCGCTTCGATACGGTGGAGCCCTGGAAACGGGGGCCAGGATCGGGTGGACGCAGCGCCGCGGACCGGTGGCTCCCCAGCGACGACCGATCGGGAGCCCCTGACGATGCGCGTACGCACCGCAGCGACCGCCACCGCGCTGGCGGCGGCCGCCGCCCTCACCCTGACGGCCTGCGGCGGCGGATCGGGAAGCGGCGACGACAAGATCTCGGCGGCGCCGAGCACGTCCGCGGCCACGCCCGCGCCGTCCACCGCGCCGAGCGGAAACGGCACGGCCCTGAAGATCGACCCGGCGCTGGCACTCCCGGCCGACCTCAAGGCGCAGTTCAGCTGGACGGCGCCGAAGAACGCCGACGAGGCCGCCGCGCTCTCGGGCGCGGCCAACTTCATCCAGGCGATCGACCACGCCGTGGTGCAGCAGAACAAGAGCGACCCGGGCCTGATCGGGTACGCGGCCGACGACGCGCTGGCGTACGCCCAGAACTACGTCCAGCAGAACGTCGACCAGAAACTGACGATGACCGGCACGGACCGCTACTACGGCCCCACGTTCACTCTCGGCAGCGGCGGCGGTTCCGTCGAGGTCAAGCTCTGCAACGACCAGTCGAAGCTGTACAGCAAGGAGGTCGTCGGCGGGAAGGTGCACGTCACCGGGGCGAGCGACCGGAACTACGTCTCCTGGGACATCGTCATGGTCAAGCTCCCCACCGCGCAGGCGGTCTGGCAGGCACACGCGGTCACCGTCAAGGAGAAGGCACTCCAGTGCAAGCAGTGAACCCCGGCAGAACAGCGCGGCGCGGGCTGGTGCTCGCCGCGGTGGTGGTCCTCGCGGCCGCCACCCCCGGCCACGCCTACACCGACACCTCCAAGACCTCGCAGCAGACCTCCGGCGGCAGCGGGAACGGCGTCCTCACCGCGGGCGCGGGCGCCGTGACGATCAGCTATCCGTCCGGGTCCACCGGCAGCACGCACACGATCGCCTCGGTCGACGTGAACTGGACACCGCCGGCCTGCTGGATCGGTCCGATCGCCGACCCGGTGACGTTCAAGAAGGACGTCCTGGCCGGGGTGAAGGCCACCAATGTGCCCGGCCAGGCGAACTACGCCCTCGAAGCGATGGACCAGTACAAGCAGCACTACGACAGCGGCTACACCTGGGACGGCAGCGGCAAGGGCTACAAGGACTTCAACGTCGACCAAGAGGGCAAGGGCATGTTCTGGGGCGCCGTGGAGAACCCGGACGCCCCCGACAGCCTCGACAAGTTCAGCTGCAACTCCACGATCCCCTTCTTCGTGCCCAACGGGCAGCGCCCGCCGGCCGGCACGCCGAACGTGATCACGCCCGAGATGCTTTCGAAGCTGGCGTACGCCCACACCAAGGTGCCGGGCGTCACGATCGAGACAAACCCGGTGGACACCCAGACGGTGAACCTGCCCACCTGGGTGCGGCTGGAGGAGAAGTACACGCCGGTGAAGGTGCGCGCGTCGGTGGACCTCGGCGGCGGGCAGCAGATCTGGGCGGAGACCACCGCGCGCCCGACGAGCGTGCACATCGACCCGGGCACGTCGGACGCGACGGTGTACCCGGCGTCCGGCGACTGCCCGATCGCCGCGGACGGCACCGTCGGCGCCGACTACGACGGCGACGCCGCGGC
This sequence comes from Streptomyces sp. SN-593, assembly GCF_016756395.1. NCBI lineage: Bacteria > Bacillati > Actinomycetota > Actinomycetes > Kitasatosporales > Streptomycetaceae > Actinacidiphila > Actinacidiphila reveromycinica. The sequence continues at coordinate 5,658,531 of NZ_AP018365.1, read as the reverse complement.
CGACCCGCCGTGCGGCGTGACCTACCTGAAGTCCACCGGGGCGACCGGGTCGTTCGACCTCGACGTCACCGCCACCTGGAGCGTCGGCTGGACCGGCTCCGACGGCACCGGAGGCACCCTGCCCGACGGCCGCATCGAGCAGCCCCGGCAGGTCACCGTGCAGGAGATCCAGTCCGTCAACCGCTGACCTGACCGGCGCCCTGATCGCCGGACGGACCGCGGGAGGCCCTGCGGGAGAGCCGGCGGGAGGGCCTGCCAGGGCACAGGTGAGGGGCGGCACCCCGGGGTGCCGCCCCTTGCCTTTCGGTCCGCACCGCGGACCGGGCCCGGTCTAGTAGACCGGCTTCTCCGGTTCGATGGTGTTCACCCAGCCGATGACGCCGCCTCCGACGTGCACCGCGTCGGAGAAGCCCGCGGACTTCAGCACCGCCAGCACCTCGGCGCTGCGCACGCCGGTCTTGCAGTGCAGCACGATCCTCTTGTCCTGCGGGAGGTGCTCCAGCGCCGAGCCCATCAGGAACTCGTTCTTCGGGATGAGCTTCGCGCCGGGGATCGACACGATCTCGTACTCGTTCGGCTCGCGGACGTCGATGATCTCGATGCTCTCGCCGTCGTCGATCCACTCCTTGAGCTGCTTGGGAGTGATCGTGGAGCCGGCCGCGGCCTCCTGCGCCTCCTCGGAGACGACGCCGCAGAACGCCTCGTAGTCGATGAGCTCGGTGACCGTCGGGTGGTCGCTGCACACCGCGCAGTCCGGGTCCTTGCGGACCTTGACCGTGCGGTACGTCATCTCCAGGGCGTCGTAGATCATCAGCCGGCCGACCAGCGGCTCGCCGATGCCGGCCAGCAGCTTGATCGCCTCGTTGACCTGGATGGAGCCGATCGAGGCGCACAGCACGCCGAGGACGCCGCCCTCGGCGCAGGACGGGACCATGCCGGGGGGCGGGGGCTCCGGGTACAGGCAGCGGTAGCAGGGGCCGTGCTCGGACCAGAAGACCGACGCCTGGCCGTCGAAGCGGTAGATCGAGCCCCAGATGTACGGCTTGTTCAGCAGCACGCAGGCGTCGTTCACCAGGTAGCGGGTGGCGAAGTTGTCCGTGCCGTCGACGATCAGGTCGTACTGCGCGAAGATCTCCATCACGTTCTCGGCCTCGAGCCGCTCTTCGTGCAGGATCACGTTCACGTACGGGTTGATGCCCTTGACGGTGTCCCGGGCGGACTCGGCCTTGGAGCGGCCGATGTCGGCCTGGCTGTGGATGATCTGACGTTGCAGGTTCGACTCGTCGACCTCGTCGAACTCGACGATGCCCAGCGTGCCGACGCCCGCCGCCGCCAGGTACATCAGCGCGGGCGAGCCGAGGCCGCCGGCCCCGACGCACAGCACCTTCGCGTTCTTCAGCCGCTTCTGCCCGTCCATCCCGACGTCCGGGATGATCAGGTGACGCGAATACCTGCGGACCTCGTCAACGGTGAGTTCGGTGGCCGGCTCGACCAGGGGTGGCAGCGACACAGGGACCTCAGCAATACGGTTGGTAGGTCATCGGACAGTAAGTACGGGCGGCAGCCCGCACGTCCTGGCCCTGTAACACTGCCACGCCCCACTTCATTCCAAGACACCCGGTCCGAGGGCCGAGACGGAACCCGGTCACATGCTGGGCGGCGGCTCCTCGCGGACTCTGCGGACCGCCTCGGCCCAGTAACCGGTCAGGCCAGCCCACGGTTCGACGCCGTCCCGGCCGGTGCGGTCGGTGACGTAGACCGTGCCCGCGCCCTGCCAGCGGGCGACCCGCAGGGCGGCGTCCAGGTGCGTGGCCGGCAGCCCGTGCACCAGGTGCGCGAACAGCCGCGGCGAGTGCTCCGCGGTCCACTCCGGTACCTCCGACCAGCGGTAGCGGGTCCACGGGCCGGCGAAGACCACCAGTTGGTCGGCGAACTCGGCGTAGCCGGGGTAGGGGTGCGTGCCCGGCGCGAGCACGATCCGGCCGCCGGACGGCAGCAGCGCCCGCAGCGTCCCGGTGGTCCGGCGGCACTGGGCCGCCTCGGCGCGGAGCGTGGGCGCCCGGTCGACGTAGAAGCCGTCCACCGCGTACCAGTCCACGTAGCGCGAGGCGTCGGCGACCAGGTCCGCGTACGGCCGGGCGCCGTGGGCCGCGTCCAGCCGTCCGAGGAGTGGGACGCGGTTCTCACGGACGCGGGTGAGGGTCTCGGCGCACAGGGCGTCCACGCGGCTGCCGGGCCCGGACGCCACGTCGAAGGCGACCCAGTCGACGGGCACCCCCGGTCGGGCCAGCTCCGCCCACTCCGCGGGCGCGACCAGCGGGTGCGCGAAGAGCGGCACCCCGAGGCCGGTCCTGACCGCCTCGGCGCCGGCGGGCGGGTCGGCGCGGGTCGGCCCGCCCGCCCCCGGCCGCAGGTCGGCGGGGGTATGGCCGTCGGTACGGCGCCGCGCGTCGGCCCCCGGCCGCGGGTCGGCGCGGGGCGACGGGTCGGCCCGCGGCGAGCCGCCGGCGCCGGCCGGCGGACCGCTGCGGAGGAAGGGGTTCAGACGCGGCACGCCGCCTCCATCCACACGTCGGCGAGCGACTCCTCCAGCCCGATCCGGGGCCGCCAGCCCAGCCGGTCCCGGGCGGTGCGCACGTCGGCCTGCTGCCAGGCCCCGCAGCCGTCCGGGTACGGTGCCGCGTGCGGTGGATCCTCCAGCTCGCGCAGCGCGCCGTCGTACCCGGCGACGTGCGCGAGCGCCGCGGCCATGTCCCGCATCCGCACCGCGCGCCCGCTGCCGATGTTCACCACGCCCTGTGCGGCCGACAGCGAGGCGGCGTGCACCGCGCGGGCCACGTCGCGCACGTCCACGAAGTCGCGCTGCGCGCTCAGCCCGCCGAGCTTCAGCTCGCCGTCGCCGTTCTGCATGGCCCGGCGCAGGGCCTCCGCCACCCGGCCCAGCGGCGCCCCGGTCGGGGTGCCCGGCCCGACCGGCGTGAACACCCGCAGCACCACGGCGTCCAGGCCCGACCCGAGCACCAGCTCGGTGGCGGCGAGCTTGCTCACGCCGTACGGGCCGCCGGGTCGCGGCGCGGCGTCCTCACCGGTGGACGAGCCGACCGGCGAGGGGCCGTACTCCGACCCGCAGCCGACCTGCACCAGCCGGGCCGCGACCGAGCTGCGCCGCAGTGCCTCGCACACGGTCGCCACGGCCACGATGTTCTGCCGGGTGAGGTCGCGGGCGTTGCCCCGGGTGGAGCCGGCGCAGTTGACCACCACCCCCGGGTGGACCGCGTCCACGAACCGGGCGAGCACCCCGGGTGCGCCCGAGGAGAGGTCGAACCGCACGTCCGCGTCGTCGCTGCGGCCCAGCGCGGTCAACTGGCACGCGGGGTCGGCCAGCAGGCGTTCGGCGACATGGCGGCCGATGAAGCCGTCGGACCCGAGCAGCAGCACCCTCATCGCACACCCCGCCCGGTCCGGCGCCGCGCGACCGTACGGCCGCCCGCCGGCGCGGGCGGCACCGGGGACGGCGGTACGGGGATCGCGAACGGGCCGACCGGCACGGTCGCCCGGGGCGGCGCGGCCGGCGGCCGGCCGTACGGGGACGGGCGGCCGGGGGCTTCCGGGACCGGCGCCGCGGGGGCGGGCGCTGCCGGCGGGGGCGGGACGAGCGGGCGGTGCGTGCTCACGAGGGTTCTCCTGGTCGGTGGTACGGGAGGTCAGGTGCGGTGGGCCGAGGCGCGCGGGACGAGGTGGAGGGCGTGCGCGGCCAGGGCCAGGGCGGCGGCGCCGCAGGCGACGGCTTCGGCAGGTCCGGCGGTCGCGGGGAGCAGCACCGCCAGCAGTCCCTGGGCGGCGACGGCGAGGGCGAGTCCGCCGGCGGCGGTGCGCGGCGCGCCGTGGACGGCGAGGAGCCGGGCGGCGAACAGCAGCACGCCGGCGGCCGAGCCGCGGAGCGAGCCGAGGACGGCGAGCAGGACGAGCAGGGTCGCGGCGTATCCGGCGAGGGCGGCGAGCAGCCGGGGGCGGACCGCGTCGGCGAAGTCGGCGAGGCTGTGGCTGGGGGCGAGTTGGGCGCGGGCGCCGGCCGCGAACCAGCGGGCGAGGGCGGCCGCCGGGAGCAGGGTCAGCGCGAGCACGGCGAGGGTTCCGGTGCCGACCGGGTCCGGGCCGCAGCGGGCCAGGGCGAGCAACCCGAGGGCGCACGCGGCGGCCGGCAGCCGGTCGGCGGCGCGGCCGGGGGCGCGTAACGGGCCGCCGTGCAGGGCGGGCCACGCGGTGGCGGCGAGCACCGCGACCGCGACGGGCCCCGGGGCGCGCAGGGCCGCGGCGAGCGCGCAGGCCAGGCCGGGGAGCAGGTGCACGGCGAGGTCGCGGGCGCCGGGGCCGGTCCGGCGGGGCCTGCCGGTCGGGCTCGCGGCGGGGGGTTCGGCGCTCCGCGCCGTCGTGTGGGGGGCCCGCGCGAACAGTTCCTCGGCGAGGCCGAAGACGTCGCGGTGGCGCAGGCGGTGGGCGTCGAGGTCGGTGACGCCGCGCGCCTCCAGGCCCGCGGCGACCTCCCACGGGTCGGCGGCGCCGGCGATCATGGTGTGGTGGTGGTGCATGATCCCGAGGACCGGGTCCGCAGGCCCCCTGCGGCGGGGTGCCCCCGCGGCGCCCCCGCCGTCACGGCTCCCGGCGGACCCGCGGCCGACCGCCGGGGCCGGGACACCCCCACCGTCATAACTCCCGGACGACCCGCGACCACCCGCCGGTGGAGGGCTGACCGCGCAGTTCCCCGCGCCCCCAAGAACACCCCCACCATCACCGCCCACCAACGACCCGCGACCACCCGCCGCGGCCGGGACACCCCCACCGTCGTAGCTCCCGGCCGCCCCGCGACCACCCGCCGGGGCGGGGACACCCCCACGGTCGTAGCTCACGGACGACCCGCGACCACCCGCCGGTGGAGGGCTGACCGCGCAGTTCCCCGCGCCCCCAAGAACACCCCCACCATCACCGCCCACCAACGACTCGCGACCACCCGCCGCGGCCGGGACACCCCCACCGTCGTAGCTCCCGGCCGCCCCGCGACCACCCGCCGGGGCGGGGACACCCCCGCCAGCGTGGCTCACGAACGAGCCGCCACCGTCCGCCGCGGCCGGGACACCCCCGCCAGCGTGACAACCGGCAGACCCGCGACCACCCGCCGGTGGAGGGCTGATCGCGCAGTTCCCCGCGCCCCCGAGAACACCCTCGCCATCACCGCTCACGGACGACACGCCACCGTCCGGCGGGGCGGGGGCGGCCACGGCGTCGCTGCTCCCGGAGGGGTCGCCGGGGGTCGGTGGGTGGTAAATCGATTCGCCTGACGGGTGCAGAAGCGATTCGTCTCGGGGTGGCATGGGGGCTCCTAGCGGCACGGGATGAGGGCTTCCGCGGGGGCGACGAAGGGGCGGGGCGCGCCCGTGGCGTCGTGGAGGGGCTCGCGGGGGACGGGGTGGCGGGCGACGACGGAGAGGTAGGCGTCGCGGAAGGCGTGCACGCAGGTCGTGACCGTGAAGAGCGCGAGCGCGCGCTCGCGGGCGGCGGCGCCGAGCCGCGTGGCCCGCTCGGGTCCGCCGAGGAGTTCGAGCGCCGCGTCGGCGAGCGCGCGCGGGTTGCGCGGGGGAACGATCAGCCCGGTGCCGCCGATCACCTCACGCACGGCCCCGACGTCCGTGGACACCGTGGGCCGGCCGCAGAACATCGCCTCGACCAGGTTCAGCGGGAAGCCCTCCGCGCTGCTGCTGAGCAGTACCACGTCGCCCGCCGCGTAGGCGTCCGCGGGTTGGGGCGCGCCGGGCGACCCGATCTCCTCGAAGGTGACCGGGTTCTCCCCGGCGGCGTGCGGGTGCGCGGCCTCGTCCGGGAAGAGCTGCGCGGCCAGGCCCCGGCAGTGCCCGAGGTAGCCGGCGCTCCGCTCGTCGGTGACGGGGGCGTGGAAGACCCTCAGCCGGGCCCGCGGCTGCCGCGCGCGTATCGCGTGGAACGCGTGCAGGAGTGCGACCAGGTCCTTCGCGGGGTCCGCCCGCCCCACCCACGCGAGCGTGGGTTCGGCGCGGGCGGCCGGCTGCCGCGCCTCCTCCTCCGACTGGGCCCCGACCCGGGCGAACCGGCCGGGGTCGATCCCCGGGTGGACGGTGCGGACCCGGTCGGCGGGGGCGCCGCACCGCTCCTGCCAGCGCCGCACATGGGTCGAACCGGGCGTGACCAGCGCGGCCTGCCGGTAGGACTCGGCGGCCAGCAGCCGGTGGTAGTCGCCGAGCAGGACGCGTACCGCCGGGGGCAGCCCGGCCGCGCGGTGGGCGAGCAGCGCCTCCCGCACCCGGACCGTGTACTCGGTGACGATCAGCGGGGTGCCGCAGAAGCGTTTGGCCAGCAGTCCGGGCAGGGTGGCGGGGCCGCCCGAGACGGCGTGGCACAGGTCGGCCGCGCCCAGCTCGTCGGGTCCGTACCAGGGCAGTGACAGCGGGCGGAGCTGGTGCTCCAGCAGCGCGGCCACCGCCAGGAGTCCGGTGACCCCGATGTCCCCGAGCAGGGGGCGGGCGCCGGGCGCGCGGCAGGCCGCCTCCAGCGCGGTCAGGGCGTCCTCGCTCCGCAGCAGCCCGGGCAGCCCGCCGTGCTCCGCGGCGAGTTCGGCGAGGCCGTACAGCCCCGCGGCGAACCGCTCGGCGCGCTCCGCGCGGGGCTCGCCACGCGCCGGGCCCCGGCGGTCCGGGGTGTCGGCCACCCCCGCGAGCGCGGCGGCGAGGTCGCCGAAGTGCCAGCGGAACGCGGCCCGCCTGGCCCTGCGCGCGGTCCGGCCGCCGCCGCGCACCGGCGCCGGCGGCTCGCCCCACAGCCGCTCGGCCCGGACCCGCCGGACCGGCGGCGCCGGGTCCACCCGGCCGCCGGCCTCGGTCCGCGGCGACCTGCTGAGCGCGTACACGTCGAACTCGTGGTGCGCGAGGCCGCGCACCAGGCGGTCGCACCACGCACCCCCTTCACCTCGCGCATACGGGTAGCCACCCTCGGTGAGTAGTGCGATGCGCACGAGTGCGCCCCCTCTCGGCGTGCCGGATGTACGGTCGCTGCCGGGGCGGAGTGCTGCGCGGTGCGATGGTGCGGCGGCCGAGCCCGCCCGGCGCGAAGCACGCTATGCCGGGACGGCGTCGCTTCGGCGGACGGTTGTCCGCGTTGCCACCGGAAGGGGTGAAGGGGCGTAACCTCCGCGCGCGGCCGCCGTTTACCCGGCAACCGCACCGAAGGTCAGGGGAAGGGCCAGGGGTTGGGGACGCAGGTCGGACCGCCGTCGAGGGACAGGAACTTGGTCTGCTGCATCATCACGGGGGCCGGCGCGCCCTGGCGGGGGCAGCCGACGTGGTCGTGCCCGAGTCGGTGGCCGACCTCGTGGTTGACCAGCATCTGCCGGTAGGCGTGGATGCGGTCCGGGCCGTAGGTGGCGGCGCCCTGCGCCCAGCGGTAGGCGTTGATCATCGTGCGGGGGGTGGACGCGGAGTCGCAGGAGACGTTGTCGACGGTGGTGTCCAGACCGGATCTGGCGCACCACTTCGCGGTGGTGCCGGGACTGGCCAGGGTGACGACGATGTCGGCCGGGCCGGAGGAGACCCGCTCGAAGGTCATGGTGCCGCCGTGACCCCAACCGCGCGGGTCGTTCAGGGTGGTGAAGACGGCGTCGGAGAAGAGCGCGGGGTCCAGGTCCAGCCCCTTCTCCACGTCGACCCGGAAGCGCGTCACCCTGCCCTTGCCGGGGGCGTCCTGGTGCCCGGGCACCGTGGTGAAGGCGCCGGACAGGCTCAGGTGCGGGTCGAGGGGGTACTGCCGGGCCATCTGCGTGTCGTACGACGCCGGGGTGGCCGCGGTCGCGGTGGAGGGCGCGGACGCGGCGGTGGGGGGCGCGGTGGGCGTCTCGTCCGCGGACGGGCCGGGCTCGCCGCCCGGGGCGACTCCGTCGTCGGGGCGGTGGTGGCCGCGGTGCAGCTGGGTGCCGGCCAGCACCGCGAGGGCGGCCAGTGCGGTGACGGCGGCGACGCCGGTGGTGAGGGCCCGGGTCCTGCGGCGGCCGGGCGCGCCGGAATCCGGTGCGGACGCTTCGCCGTCGCCGGTGCCGGTGCCGGCGGGGGGCGGCACAGGCGGCGCGGGGCGGGGCGCGGGCGCGTCGAAGGCGTCCAGGAACTCCTGCCGGGGCCGGGACATCACGCGCCCCGCCTGGCCGTGCCGGGGCAGGGCGCCGTGGGCGGCGGGCGAGCTGAGCGCGGACGCGGTGTCGTAGGGCGCCCAGTCCGCGGCCCACTCCTCGACCGGGTCGAAGGGCAGGTCGCGGCGGCCGGGCCGGTCCGCCGACCAGGTGTCGGAGGCGCCCCACGCGCCGTGCTCGGGGTGGGCGGGCCGTTCGGGGCGCGGGCGCGCCGGCCCGCCCGGACCGGCGTCCGGCCCGCCGGTCGTGTACGGCGGCGGGCCGGCGGGATCGCGGGGCTCGCCGGGTCCGTCGACGCCGTAGGGGCTCACCGGGCCGAGCGGGGAGGACGGGGGCACCGGCGCCACCGGGACGAAGTGGTCGCCGTCGTCGGCGGGGCCGCGGCGGCGCCGGCCCGTGCCGGGGGTGGCGGACGGTATCGGTCCGCCGCTGACGTATCCGCCGGCCCCGGGTACGCCCGGGTCCGGGCGGTCCTGGCGGGGGAGGTCCTGGCGGCCGCGGAGCCCCTGGTCGTTCCAGGGGTCCTGGCCGCCCCACTGGTTCTGGCTGTCCCGGTCGTCCTGCCCGTCTGTCGCGCTGTGCTTCCCCACGCCCTCGATCAGCTCCTGGTCGCCGCGTCGGTACTCGGACCCGTGCTCGTGCCGGTGCCCGCCGGACCGCCGGACTCGCGCTCGCGCGCGGCGACGTCGGACAGCAGGTCGCGGAAGGCCCGGTCGACCAGCGCCGGGTACTCCATCATCGCCACGTGCCCGCTGCCCGGGATCACCAGCGTCCGCCGGTCGCGGAAGGCCGCGGCGGCGCGGCGGGCGGACTTCATCGACACCAGCTTGTCGCGCCCGCCGTGGACCAGCAAGGTCGGAGCGAGGACCCGTTCGGCCTGGCGCCACAGCGCGTGCTGCCCGCCGAGGGTGTAGGCGTCGACGATTCCGCGGATGGAGCGGACCATCGCGTCCCGGAAGTACGGCAGTGCCATCCGCCGCTCGTACTCGGCGGCGGCGTCCTCGCGGGCCCGGCCGTCGACCACGCCCGGGTCGCCGTAGCACAGCGACAGCAGGGCGGCGGTGCGGCGTTCCGGCGACCAGTCGCGGGTCAGCCGGGTGTAGAGCTGGATCATGCCGGGGGCGCCGGCGAACACGGTGGGCCACGCGGTGAGCTGCGGCGGCACCTCCGGCAGCGCGGGCGAGATCAGGGTCAGGGTGCGCACCAGGTCCGGGCGGGCCGCGGCGACCTTGACGGCGACCGCGCCGCCCATGGAGTTGCCCATCAGGTGCACCGGGCCGCGGCGCTCCGCGTCCAGCAGCCGGATCACGGCTCTGGCGTGCCCGGGGATCGTGTAGTTGCCGTCGTCCGGCGGCGGAGAATGGCCGAATCCGGGCAGGTCCGGGGCTTCCGCGGTGACGACGTCGGAGAGCCGGGCCATCAGGGCGGACCAGTTCTGCGAGGAACCGCCGAGGCCGTGCACGCACAGCGCGGGCTCCGGTCCGCCGTCGGCGCGTGACCGGACCACCAGGCTCAGCCCGGGCAGCCCCACGGTCCGCACCGTCTCGCCGGCCGCCAGGTGCGGCCCCTCCGGGGGTACGGCCGCCGGTGCTACGGCCGCGCGGGGAAGATCGGTCGAGGGCATACGCCAATATTACGAGAGGATCACGCCAATGCCGGGGTGTTCGCGAGCAGAAGCCGGTCAGAAGCGAAGGGGAGGAGCACCGGGCCGCCACCCCGGGACCGCCGCTCCGGGCGGCCGTCCCGACCCCGTACCGCACCTGCGCGCTGCTGCTCCCGGGCCCGACAGGGCCTACGCTCGAAGGTGGCGGTAGCGCGCGTTTCCCTGCACGAGGAGGGGCCATGTCCGAGCAGACCGGCACCACCGGCACCGCGCCCGGGAGCACCGGCGGCGGCCGCGGGAGGAGGGCCACCGGACCGGTCCGCGGCACCGGCGGCGCGCTGGACGGCGCGGAGGAGGTCGAGGAGCGGGACCCGATCGGCGAGATGGACGAGGCGGAGGCCGCGGAGGCCACCCGGGAGGCGCCGGGTCCCGAACCCGACCTCGACCTGGAGGCGCCGGAGGCGGACACCGCGGAGCAGCGCGCCGAGCTGGTCGACCAGCGCGACGACCCGGTCACCGCGCGCCCCGCCGGCCAGACGGCCGAGGCCGACCCGGTGGACGCCGCCGAGCAGCGGCGCGCGGTCGCGCGGGACGAGGACGACTACCGCTGAGCCGCGCCGCGGGCGGCGGACCAGCTCCCCCGGCTCCCCCGGCTCCGGACGCCCGCGGGCCGGCCGCAGGTTTCGCCCGCAGGTCCCAGGAAGTGAGAATGTCCGTCCGCGCGGCGCACAGGGTCGTTACTGAAAAGTACGATGGCCGGTGCGGCGGTTCATTCGTACCTTCACCACCAGAACTGGGAGGCGGCGTGACAGCCATCGAGCAGACTCAGGCGGCACGGCCGCGTGGCACCCGCCTGCCCCGCAGGGCGCGGCGGGAGCAACTGCTGGGCGCGGCCCAGGAGGTGTTCGTCGCGCAGGGTTACCACTCCGCGGCCATGGACGACATCGCCGAGCGGGCCGGGGTCAGCAAGCCGGTCCTCTACCAGCACTTCCCCGGGAAGCTGGAGCTCTACCTCGCGCTGCTGGACCAGCACTGCGAGTCGCTCCTCCAGGCGGTGCGCACCGCGCTGGCGTCCACCACGGACAACAAGAAGCGCGTCGAGGCGACGATGGACGCGTACTTCGCCTACGTCGAGGGCGAGGGCGGCGCGTTCCGGCTGGTCTTCGAGTCCGACCTGACGAACGAGCCCGCGGTGCGGGAGCGGGTGGACAAGGTCGCGCTCCAGTGCGCCGAGGCGATCAGCGAGGTCATCACGGAGGACACCGGCCTGCCGGCCGAGCAGTCCATGCTGCTCGCGGTCGGCCTCGGCGGGGTCTCGCAGGTGGTGGCCCGCTACTGGCTGGCCAGCGGCAGCGACATGCCGCGTGACACCGCGGTCCAGTTGCTGACGTCGCTGGCCTGGCGCGGCATCGCCGGCTTCCCGCTGCACGGCGCCGAGGGCGACCACCGGCCGGAGCAGGGCGGCGCGGACGAGCACTGAGCCCGGTGACCGGGCGCGGTTGTTCGCTCACGGCGTCTTCGCCGTGCCGTTGCGGCCGCTCGGGCGGGGCTACTCTTTCCTGCGTACGGCGCGATTCGACCGCGCACACCGCCCGACCATCGGAGGTATCCAAGCCGTGGAGGTCAAGATCGGCGTGCAGCACGCGCCGCGCGAGATCGTCATCGAGAGCTCGCAGTCGACGGCCGAGGTGGAAGCGGCCGTCGCCGACGCGCTGTCCGGCAGCAGCAAGCTGCTGAGCCTGGTGGACGAGCACGGCCGCAAGGTCCTGGTCCCCGCCGACCGCCTCGCCTACGTGGAGATCGGCGAGCCCGCGACCCGTCGCGTCGGCTTCGGCGCCGCGCTCTAGCCCGGCGGCTCTCCGCACGACGAAGCCGCGTCCCCCGCATCGGGGGACGCGGCTTCGTCTGCGTCCCGGCTTCTCCCCGCCGGCCGCCCCGGTGGTCAGCGCGGGGCGGGCACGACCCCGTCCCAGGGGACGAAGGCGGCGAGGTCGAGGGTGTGGTGCGTGCCCGTCGACCAGTGGGCGCGCACAGCGGTGCCCTCGATCTCCACGCGGACCGCGGCCGCCAGGTCGGCGGGGGGCGGTGCCGCGCGGGTGAGGGCGTGGAGGGAGACGAGCACCGTGGCCGGGGTGCCGGCCGTGGCGGTGAGCACCGGCACCGCGGAGCACGGGCCCATGGCGTTGGTGTCCAGCTCGGCGTGGGTGGCCGCGCCGGTCCAGCCGTGCAGGCCGACGACCGTCGAGGTGAGGCCGTCGGCGCGGGACACGGCGGCGGTGAGGGCCTTCGCGTCCGTGGACGCCTCGGGGGCCGCCCCGTCGGCGACCGCCCAGCCGCCCTCGCGCACCGGGTACGGCCGCGGTGCCCGCACGAGGTGGGCGCGCAGTTCGAGGTCCCCCTCCAGGATGCTGACGCTGACCACGCTGCACCCGGGCAGCAGGCGGCCGTCGATCTGCGGCAGGTGGACCGACCCGGCGACCGGCCCCTGCACGCGCATCGCGCGGATGACGCCGCGGTGGCTGGCCCGCCCGCCGGTGTCGAGCAGCGCGAGGTGCCCGTCGACGTTGGAGGTCCAGCCGGCCGCCGTGCCGGGCGCGGTGTGGCTGGAGTAGCCGAGCTTCGCGTAGTGCGGGTCGTCCGGGTCGGCCCGGGTCGGCTCGACCGGGATCTCGCAGTGGTCGCTGCCGTGGTTCACCAGCCGGACAATGCCGTCCCGCTGCGTCCGCAGCAGCCACCCCAGCGACGGCATGACCCGGGTCCGCGGCCCGCCCTCGGTCGGCTGGGGTTCCTCGACCGCCGTCCACACCGGGGCGTCCCGGTCGAGGGCCAGCCCCAGGAACCCGATGCCCGCCAGGTAGGGCGAACCGAACCCGCTGTAGGTCTGCGCGATCGGCTCGTAGGGGCGGTACCAGCCGAGGTCCGGCGGCCGCTCGACACCCACGCCGGCGTCGGTGAACCGGGCGAGCACCCCCGACGCGAGCCGCCGGGTGGCGCCGGGCGTCAGCGGGTTGACCCCGGAGATCTCCGCGCACCACAGCGCCGCCAGCGCCGCCGACCGGTAGGTGAGCGACCGGCCGACGTGCAGCAGGGAGCCGTCCGGCGCGACGGTGTCCGCCCAGGACTCGGCGAACGCGCCGAGCCGTTCGAGGTGGCGCGCGCCGTCCGCCGTCGCGGTCCGGCCGGTCATCCGGTACCACGCCCACAGGTAGGGGTGGATGGCCCACGCGTTGTAGTGGTCGATCGCGTGCTCGGGGCCGTCGGTGTACCAGCCCTGTTCGAGGTACCAGGACTCGACGCGGCGGACGTTGCGCGTGCCGGTGCAGCCGGAGACGTCCTCGCCGACCGAGCGCAGGAAGCCCTCCGCCATCGCCGGGAAGAGCTGCCAGTTGTTGTGCCAGACCTCCAGCCGGGCGTGGTGGCGCAGCCAGTCGGCGATCCGCCGCCGCTCGGCGGGCGTCAGCCGCTCCCAGAGCCGGTCCCGGCTGACGTACAGCCCGAAGGCGATGTTCGCGGCCTCGACGATCGAGTTCGTCACCCCGGTGACCGGGGCCCGGCAGGTGACGCCGCGGGGCCAGGACTCGGCGCCGTCGGGCTGCGTCCCGGCCAGCAGGGCGCGGGCGTACCGCTCGGTCAGCGCCTCGGCCTCGTCGCCCCGGGCGCCGGCGATGAGCGGGGCGGCGAGCAGGAAGGACCGCCCGACCGTCTCCATGCTCTCCCGCCGCTCGCCGTCGCCGGTGACGCGACCGGGCAGCCGCGGCAGGGCGCCGCCGGGACTGTCGTAGGGCTCGATCCGCGACAGCCAGCGCCGGCCGACGGCCTCCCAGTGCGCGCGCGTCCAGCCGGTCAGGGGCGAGCGCGCCCGGTCGTCCGCCGGCAGCACGAAGGCGCCGGGCGCGACGGCGCTCACTCGTCCTGCCCCCGCGCCGGCCCGGCGGGAGCGTCCGGACCCGGTACCGGGGCGGTGCCCGGCCCAGGGCCCGCGCCCGCCTCGGACCCCGCTTCGGGCCCCGCCTCGGCGCCCGCCTCCCCGACCGTGACCGTGCCCGACGCGACGTCGAGGCTCCACCGGTCCACCCAGTCGAGCCGGGCCCGCCCGCCGCCGATCCGCAGGGGCAGCCACACCGGCAGCGAGCGCTCCAGCGCGTCCGGGACCCACCGGTCGCCGACGTACACGTGGGTGGTGCCCGCGCTGCCCTCCACCGTGACGACCGTGCTGATCTGGGAGTCGTACGTCGCGGACCCGGCCGGGGCGAACCGGCGCCAGGGCGACCACGGTCCGGCGAGCGAGGGAGCCGTCGCGTACCGGTTGTCGTTGGCCGCCCAGCCGGTGAGGTCCGAGCCGAACAGGTAGTAGGTGCCGTCGACGCGGACCAGCGCCGGCGACTCGTAGCCGTGGTCGCCGCGTTCGCCGAGCGTGGTGGAGACGAGTGCCTCGACGCCGAGCAGGTCCTCGGTCAGCCGGTAGACGTGCAGCCCGTGGTCCCGGTCCTCGGACAGCAGGTAGCCGACGCCGTCCTCGGCGTAGACACCGATGTCACGGCTGAGATTCCCCAACGGACGCACGCTGCCGCGGTAGGTGTACGGGCCGGCCGGGCCGTCGCTGGTGGCGAACCCGACGCGCGCGTCGGCGTAGTCGGCGGAGTCGATGTGGAGGTACATCACGTACCCGCCGGTGCGCGGGTTGCGCAGCACTTTGGGCCGTTCGACCACGCGGCCGGGCGCGAGGTCGCCGGTGCCGACCTCCAAAGCGGTGCCCTCGTGCCGCCAGGTGGCGAGGTCGGCGGAGGAGTAGCAGGCGATGCCCGCGAAGGTGCCGCCCGCGCTCTTGTCCTCGCCCCAGGCGTGGAAGCGGTCGCCGGTCCGCAGCACACCGACGCCGTGCAACTGGGCGAACCGCCCGTACTGGTCGAGGAACGGGCGGGTGGTGGTGATGTCGGTCATCGTGGGCGGGGCTCCGGTCTTCAGGCCTGGAGGATGGACCGCTCGAAGGCGATCGGTTCGGCGAACGTCCCGGTCAGGCTGAACGCCAGCGTCTCGCGGACGGCGTTGCCGGCGAGCCGGCGCAGCTCGTTGCCCTGCGACCCGGCCAGGTGCGGGGTGATGAAGGTGTTCGGCGTGGACCGCAGCCGGGCGCCGGGCGGGAGCACCTCCGGCTCGGTGACGTCGAGGATCGCGGCGAGGTCGCCCCGGTCGAGCCGGTCGGCGAGCGCCTCCTGGTCCACCAGCCCGCCGCGGGCGGTGTTCAGCAGCGTCGCGCCCGGGCGCATCCGGTCGATGGCGGCGCGGTCCAGCATGCCGACGGTGCTCGGCAGCAGCGGCGCGTGCAGCGAGACGACGTCGCTGGCCGCGCACAGGTCGCCCAGTTCCATCCGGGCCACTCCGAGCCGGGCCACCTCGTCCTCGTCGATGTGCGGGTCGGCCAGCACGACGCGGACGTCGTACCCGCGCAGCCGCTCGATCACGGCGCGGCCGACGCGGGAGGCCCCGACGACGCCGACCGTGATCCCGTGCATGCCGACCACCGGCCACGAGCCCTCGATGTCGACCGCGTGCCCGTCCGCCGCGCGCAGCAGGTCGGCGCCGGCGAGCGCCCGCTTCGCGGCGAGGACGATCATGGCGACCGAGTACTCCGCGACGGGTACCGCGTTGGCGGTGGCGCTCGACGCGACCGCGATGCCGCGCTCCCACACCGCGTCGTCGACGACGGGCCGGATCGAGCCGGCGGAGTGCACCACGGCGCGCAGCCGCGGCATCCGGTCCAGCCGTCCGGTGTCCAGGACGGGTGAGCCCCAGCCGGTCACGAGCACCTCGACCTCGGCCAGGCGCGCGGTGTCGGCCGCGCCGTCGAGGTCCAGCGGCCGGTCGGCGAGCAGCCGGACCGTGTGCGCGGCGTGCAGCGCCGCGAGGTCGGCGCCGTGGAAGACCCGGCCGAAGGTCGAGTCCGGCATCGCGAACGCGACCGCGACGGAGCGCACCGCGTCGACGGGCGGCGGCCCCATGGTGTTGATGTTCGACGTCATATGTCGGTGGACTCCCTCTCCGGCGAGCAGCGGATCCCACCTCAGCCCGGAGCGATGTGCGAAGTCAAGGCGCGGGGTGCAATCGATCAGGAGTCGAACACCGGACGGGCCGACTCCCGCACGCTGAGCGTCGGCGTCAGCGTCATGTGGCGGCGGGCGAAACCCAACTCGGCGGCGGCCGAAAGACGTTCGAAACACATCGTGGCGGCGAAACGGCCGACGTCGTGCTTCGGCGGGGCGACCGCGGTCAGCGGCACGGCGGCGAAGGCGGCGACCTCGTCGTCGTACGCCACGACCGACAGGTCGCCCGGTATGGAGACCCCCATCTCGAGCACCGTCTTCACGAACTCCACCGCGTAGTGGTCGGAGTGCACGAACACCGCGGTGGTGCCGGCGTCCAGGCACCGCGTGACGAACCGGCGGGTCGCGGCGCCCACCGAGGCGGTCTCGTCGATGATCTCCACCGGCGCGTCGGTGCGCAGCCCGAGCTGCCGCACGGTCCGCTCGTAGCCGGTGCGCAGTTGCGGCGAGGTGGGGGTGTCGAACATCGCGACGCCGACCGAGCGGTGCCCGAGATCGGCCAGGTGCCGGATGGCGACCGCGGCTCCGGCGCTGTGGTCGCTGCGGACGGACTCCAAGGTGGAGGCCCCGGTGGGGGCCTCGGTCACGGCCCGTTCGACGATCACCACCGGCATCGTCGCCTCGCTCAGCAGCTCCAGCGTCGGGAGGGCGTCGGCGACCGTGGTGGTGACGAGCAGCCCGTCGATGCCGCTCGACATGAAGCGCTTGATCTGCTGCCGTTCCAGCGCCCGGTCGTACTGCGAGACGCCGAGCACGACGCGTCCGCCGAGGGCTTCGGTACGCTCGGCGACACCGGCCACGACCTTCGGAAAATAGTATCCGGGGTCGGGGACCACCAGTCCGAGCGTGAACAGCGCGGTGGTCGGCTCCCCCGGCGCCGACCGTGGCGCCGGGCGGTGCGGGACACCCGCGGTCGGGTACGTCTCCACCGAAACGGCACCGCCGTGCACGCGCCGCAGCGCGCCGCGGTCGGCCAGTTCGCCGAGATCCCGCCGGACGGTCATCGCCGAGACGCCCTCCCGGGCGGCGAAGTCGGTTGCAGACAAGCTTCCGTGGACACGCAACTCGGCCAGGATGCGCTCCTGGCGCTGACTCGGGTGCATCGTCGCTCCCATGTGCGTTTGGTGTGCGGATGAATATTCGCTCTTGACTCTCATCATATGAGCACTTAGAGATGTCGAAGTGTTCGAACGCCGCACCGTGGTCGTCGCCGAGCCAACTCCCGGACACCCGAATATCTGAGGCAAAGGAGCCGCATGAGCGCGAAGTTGGTCGCCCCAGCAGCGACCCGTACCGACCGCCACGGTCGTGCACTGGTCGAGCGCCGGGTCCCGTTCCTCGCCAGGCTTCGGCAGGACTACCCGCTGCTGATCATGGTGACGCCGGCAGTGGTCCTGCTGCTGCTGTTCGTCTACGTGCCGCTGTTCGGCAACGTGATCGCGTTCATGGACTACCAGCCCTACGTGCCGATCACGCAGAGCCCGTGGATCGGCCTGCAGAACTTCCAGACGCTCTTCGCCGACCCGACGTTCTGGCGTGCGGTGGTCAACACCCTCGAGATCACGCTGATGCAGCTCGTGCTCTTCTTCCCGGTGCCGATCGCCCTCGCGCTGCTGATCCACTCGCTGGTGTGGCCGTGGCTGCGCATCCTCGTCCAGTCGGTGCTGTACCTGCCGCACTTCCTGTCCTGGGTGATCGTCGTCGGCTTCTTCCAGGAGTCCCTCGGCTCCGGCGGCGTGGTCAACCACATGCTGCGGCAGGCCAACGAGTCGACGATCACCGTCATGAGCGACCCGTCGACGTTCAAGCTGCTGCTGACCTCGCAGCTGATCTGGAAGGACGCCGGCTGGGGCACGATCATCTTCCTCGCCGCGCTCGCCGCGATCGACGACTCGCTCTACGAGGCGGCGGCCATCGACGGTTCGGGGGCGTGGAGCCGGTTCTGGCACGTCACGCTGCCCGGCATCCGGCCGATCATCGTGCTGCTGCTCATCCTGCGGCTCGGCGAGGCGCTGTCCGTCGGGTTCGAGCAGATCATCCTGCAACGCAACGCGGTGGGGGCGCACGCGGCCGAAGTGCTCGACACCTACGTCTATTACCACGGCGTGGTCGACGGCAACTGGGGTGTCGGCATAGCGGTGGGACTCATCAAGGGCGTGGTCGGGTTCGTGCTCATCCTGGGCGCGAACAAGGCGGCCCACATGCTCGGAGAACAAGGGGTGTACTCGCGGTCATGAGCACTATTCGCCGTCCGGTCTGGGCCGGAAAACCCAAGCCCGTCGTGCTGGCGCTCAAGGGTGTCGCCGTCCTCTTCCTGCTCGCCCTCATCCTGTTCCCCTTCCTCATCGTCTTCTCGACGAGCGTGTCGGACAACGACGACATCACCGCCGCCGGCGGCTACGTCGTCTGGCCGAAGTCCTTCAACCTGTCGGCGTACTCGCAGATCCTGTCCGGCGGGATCGTCACCCGGGCCATCGTGGTGACCGCGCTGGTCACGCTCATCGGCACGGCGATCAGCGTGACTTCGACGGTGCTCGCCGCTTGGGCGCTGAGCCGTCCCGGATCGCTCTTCCAGCGGCCGCTGCTGACCTTCGTGCTCGTCACGTTCCTCTTCACCCCCGGTCTCATACCGCTCTACCTGGTGGTGAAACAGCTCGGCCTGGTGAACAACTACTGGGCGCTGATCCTGCCTTCGGCGTTCAGCGTCTTCAACCTGGTCGTCGTGCGCGGATTCATGATGGGAATACCGAAGGAACTCATCGACAGCGCGAAGATGGACGGCGCCGGGGAATGGCGCGTGCTGTGGAGGATCGTCCTCCCGCTGTCCCGCGCGGTCATCGCCGTCGTCACCCTCTTCTACGCCGTCGGCTACTGGAACGCGTTCTTCAACGCCCTCCTCTACATCAACGACTCGACGAAGTGGACGCTGCAACTGGTCCTGCGCACCTACGTGCTCCAGGGGTCCTCCCTCGTCTCCGGTGTCGGTGACACCACGATCCACCCCGCCGCCCAGTCCGTGCAGATGGCGGTCGTCATGATCGCGATCGCCCCGATCGCCCTCGCCTACCCGTTCGTCCAGCGGCACCTCACCAAGGGTGTGCTCACCGGGGCCGTCAAGGGCTGAGCCGCCGCCAGCAGACACCGAGTCCACTTCGAAGGAGAAGTCCGATGAACCAGCCCACCCCCGGTTCGATCAGCCGCCGCAAGCTCCTCGGGGGCGCCGCGTTCGGGCTCCTGGCCCTCGGCACGGGAGGCGCGCTGTCCGGCTGTTCCTCCAGCGACGCCGCCAGCATGAACAAGCTCTCCGACACCCTCGTACCGCTGCCGACGTACGTACCGGTGACCAAAGGCCCCAAGCCCGACCTGCCCGGCAACGCGATCGTGCAGCCGGTCTACTACGCGTCCCCGGCGAACAGCGAGCTGTTCCAGTCGGTCACCGGCAGCATCGGCGACGGCAGCACCACGTCCGGGTTCGTCGTGACCTACGACGCCCCGCCGCCGGCGAACAACACCTTCCTGCGGTACATAGAGAAGCAGGCGAACGCCAAGTTCGACCTGACCTTCGTGCCCGGCGACTCCTTCGCCGAAAAGTTCGCGACCATGATCGCCGGCAACACCCTGCCGGAGATGGTCGAGTTCCTGACCTTCGCGATGCCGCCGCGCTACCCGCAGATCCTCGCCTCCCGGTTCCAGGACCTGTCCGAGTACCTGTCCGGCGACAAGGTCAAGGACTACCCGAACCTCGCGAACATCCCCACCCCGTCGTGGGTGAGTGCCCGGATCAACGGCAAGATCTACGGCGTTCCCGAGCACCGGCCGCCGTTCGGCAGCATCCTGGTGTGCCGTCCGGACATCATCAAGAAGCTCACCGGCCAGGAGCCCGCGCCGAAGAACGAGGACGACTTCACCGAGCTGTGCAAGGCGGTGACCGACGCCAAGGCGAACCGCTACGCCATCACCGGCCAGGGCGGCGCCGACGGCGTCGACTGGGCCTACGACATCATCGGCGCCGTCTTCGGGGTGCCGAACGGCTGGAAGCGCACCGGCGGCAAGTTCGTCAGCAAGTACGAGACCGAGGAGTGGGTGCGCGCGGTCAGCTACATCAAGAAGCTGTACTCGGCCGGCTACTACCACCCCGACTCCCCCAGCATGCAGAGCGCGCAGGCGAAGACGTACATCGCCAACGGCACCGTGCTGATGCACATGGACGGCATCTCCGCGCTGCTGGACACCACGCTGCCCAAGGACGCCGTGACCGGGGCGGTCGTGCCGTTCGGCGCCGACGGCGGCAAGGGCGCGAACTACCAGGGCTCGTCGAGCTTCTCCTTCACCGCGCTGAAGAAGGCGAGCCCGGCGAAGATCAAGGAGCAGCTGCGCCTGCTGGACTACCTGGCCGCGCCGTTCGGGTCGAAGGAGTCCTTCGACCTCACCCACGGCGAGGAGGGCGTCCACTACACCGGTTCCGGCGCGAACGCCACGCTGACCAAGGCCGGCGACACCATGGTCAACGCCAGCTCGCTGTACCGCCTCGCGGCGGGACCGCAGGTGCTCAACCTCGCGATCCGCATGGACGAGCAGCTTCGCCGCTCGCACGCCTGGCAGGTCGCCACCCAGGACATGCTGGTCCAGAACCCGGTCACCGGGCTGTACTCGGCCACCGCGTCGCAGTCCGCGTCCGCCGAGTCGGCGGTCCTGGACACCATGAACGACTACATCCTGGGCCGCGCGAACCTCTCCAAGGTGCGCAGCGCCATCAAGACCTGGACCTCCAGCGTCGGCAACACCATCCGCGGCGAGTACGAGAAGGCGTACGACAAGCAGCACGCCTGATCCGGAGCGCCGTCCGACCCGGGGCGCCGGCGGCGCCGTCCGGCCGATCACCAAGGGACCCGCACCCGTGCACAGCAGCGAAACCTCCTTCCGTTCCCTCCTCACTCCGGACGTCCGCGCCGCGGTGCGGGTCGGCGGCTGGTCGCCGGCTCCGCCGGTGCAGGACCGCGCCGCGTGGGCGGCCGTCGACGAGCACGACCGGCACGCCCTGCACGCCGAACTCCTGCGCTGGCGGGAGAGGGCGGCGAACGAGCCGCACAGCCTCAGCCGGTGGGCGGCCTACAGCCGCACCGGCGACCGGGTGCCCCAGGAGCGCGCCGAGCACGCGCTCTGCGGGCTGGTGGGGACCACCGCCCTGATGCTCGGGGTCACCGGCGACGATGAGCTGGTGCCGCGCCTGGCGGACGGCGTCTGGCGGATGTGCGAGCTGAGCGCCTGGTGCCTGCCGTCGCACTACGCCCTGCCGGAGTCGGGCGAGCGGCCGTTCCTGCCCGTTCCGGGCCGGGACGTCCTCGACCTGGCGGACGCGTCGATCGGGGCCATGCTCGCCGGCATCGACGCGATCGCCGGCGAACGCCTCGAACAGGACTACCCGGGCCTGCGCGCCCGGGTGCACCACGAGATCCGCCGCCGGGTACTGGACCCCTGGGAGAACGAGGTCTACTTCTGGCACGGGGTCGACGGCCCGCCGAACAACTGGGCGCCGTGGATCGTGTCGAACGTCCTGGTCTGCGCCGCCGTCGTGGAGACCGACAAGGAGCGGCTGACCGCCACCGTCGACCGCGCGCTGGTCATCCTCGACCGCTTCCGCGCCGGCTACGACGACGACGGAAGCTGCGACGAGGGCGCCACCTACTGGTGGTGGGCGGGGGCCACCCTGTTCGAGGCCCTGGACCTGCTGGAGGAGCTGACGGCGGGGACGCTGAACGGCTTCCCGGTCGCGCCGGTCCCGCAGATGGCCCGCTTCCCGATGAGCATGCAGATCGGCACCGGCTCGCAGGTCAACTACTCCGACGGCTCGCCGGTCCTGCCGGAGAACGCCAACTGGCACCTGCTGGCCCGCTTCGGCGCCCGCGTCGGCGACGAGGAGGTGGTCCGGCACGCGCGGTGGATGGGCCGCACGCACCCCCTGCGCTTCGACGGCCAGCTCGCGCCGCTGTTCCGGCGCACCCTCACCGCGCTGCGCGCGCCGGGCTGGGCGGACGGGGAGGCCGCACCCGGCATGCCGGCGGCGCTCTACCTGCCCGGCACCGAGGTCGCGGTGGCCCGCGAGCGCGCGGGCGGCATCGAGGGGCTGTTCGTGGCGGCCAAGGGGGGCCACAACGACGTCAGCCACAACCACAACGACGCGGGCGGCGTCATCGTCGCGCTGGACGGCGACCCCGTCCTGATCGACGCGGGCGTGGGCGTCTACCGGCGCGAGACCTTCGAGCCGGCGACCCGGTACACGATCTGGACCATGCGCAGCGGATGGCACAACGTCCCGCTGCCGAACGGTGTGGAACAGCCGCACGGGGCGGAGTACCGCGCCACCGGCACCGCCTTCGACGACGACGGGACCACCACACGGCTGGAGATGGACCTCACCGCCGCGTACCCGCCCGAGAGCGGTCTGCTGCGCTGCGGGCGCACCGTGCTGCTCGACCGCCGGGACCCGGCCGTCGAGATCCGCGACACGTGGGCCTTCGGCAAGGACGGCACCATGACGCTCGTGCTCATGACCGCGCTCGAACCCGAGCCGGAGGAGGGCGGGCTGCGGGTCGGCGCGGCCCACGTGGCGGTCGACACGGCCGGGTTCGAGGTGGTCGTCGAGTCGATCGACCTCGACGACGCGAAGCTCGCGCGGGCCTGGAACGGGCGGGTGTTCCGCACCCGGCTGGTGCAGCGCGTGCCCGCCCCCGCCGGCGGGCACGTCCTCCGGGTGACCCGCGCCGCCACCTCCTGACGCGTATTCACCGGTGGTTCCGCGTTCACCCGCGAATCCGGAACCACCGGCTTTCCCGGATTCACCGAATGGTCCGGAATAATCGGCCGCACAGATTCCGGAGCCCTCTCTCCCGCACCGCGAATGTGCGAGATGTGTTCTCTTCGCACGCGGCCCTTGCCCGGCGGATTCACGAAAGCGCATCATAAAAAAACAACGTCGTTTTCGTCGTTTTCAAGGGAGAGAACGCATGACGGAGTCGAACAAGATCAGCCGGAGGACCGCCCTCGGCCTTGGACTGGCCACGGCGGCGTCCGGCACGTTCCTCGCCGGGCCGGCGTCCGCGGCGACGAGGTCCGGCGGCCGCCATGCCCACGGGCACGGCGGCGTCGGCCCCAGGATCACCGCCGCCTTCACCCCCGACACCACCACGGTGTTGCGCAACCCGCTCGACGGCTGGTCGCTGTACGCCAACACCTCCTTCCCGTCGAACTACTGGACGCAGTACGACGCGGTACCGGTGGAGGATTCCACCGGCACCGCCAAGGTGAGCGACTACGCGTCCGTGTACTACATGCGGGTCGCCTGGTCGCTGCTCGAACCCTCCGAGGGCGTCTACGCGTGGCAGTCGGACACCCCGATCAAGCTGGCCATCGACGAGGCCCGCTCCCGCGGCCTGCGGCTGGCCTTCCGCATCGTCGTCGACAGCCGGGACAAGGCGTACGACTTCACCCCGTCCTACGTCCGCGACGCCGGCGCCCAGGGCTACGAGACGCAGACCGGAAGCGTCACGGTGTGGTCGCCGTACCCGGACGACCCGGTGTTCCAGGAGAAGTTCGCCGCCTTCCTCCGGGCGTTCGGCGCCCAGTACGGCGACCCGGCCGTCACGGACTACGTCGACGGGTACGGCCTGGGGCTGTGGGGCGAGGGCCACACGGTCCTCTACCTCGACTCCGCGAACCGCGAGTCGGTGTTCCGCTGGATCATCGGCGAGTATTCCGCCGCTTTCCCGAAGGTGGCGCTCGCGATGAACTACCACCGCCTGATCGGCACCGGAATAGGATGGGGGGATCCGGACCCCGACAGCGAGCGGCTGCTCGACATCGCATTCGACAGCGGATACGTCCTGCGGCACGACGCATTCGGCATGACGACGTACTACAGCGACTGGGAAAAGGCCATTGCCGCGAAATGGAAGTACAAGCGGCCGATCATCATGGAAGGCGGGTGGGTGACCGGGTCGATGAACTACAGCATCGACCCGCGCGGGTACACGACCGTCGCCGACGTGCGGCAGGGCGAGTACGACGACTCCGCCGAGGCGCACGTCAACATGATGGACTTCCGGGTGGGCGAGTGCCTGACGTGGTTCGCGGACGCCTATCCCCTGGTGCAGCAGTTCGACGGCGGCGGGGGCTACCGGCTCTACCCGACGCAGGTCGTCGCACCGAGCAGCGTCGCCGCCGCCGCGACCGCCGACTTCACGCACACCTGGGCGAACCTCGGCTGGGGCTACCTGCCGAACAACATCCCGGCGTGGAACCAGCGGTACAAGGTGGCGATCGCGCTGCTCAAGGCCGACGGCACGGCGGCGAAGGTCTTCGTGGACGCCGACAGCGACCCGTCGACCTGGCTCAACGGCAGCACGACGTCGTACACGTTCCGCTCCCCGGCACTCGGTGTCGCGAAGGGGGCGTACCGCTGGGGCATCGCCCTGGTCGACACCACGAAGGGCGACACGCCCGGGATCGCGCTCGCCGCCCAGGGCACCACCGCGGGCGGCTGGCTCGTGGTGGGTGACGTGCAGGTCGTGTGAGGTCGGGGCGGAGGGTGCGTCCGCGAGCCGGGCGCGCCCTTCGACCGCCAACTCCCCTACGCAGACGGGTGAGAACGCTTTGCCCGCGCCTACTCCGGGGTAGGAGTCGTACGGACCGGTCCGTTCCGTACGTGCCACCGGAGGGATTTCACGATGTTGTGGGAAGCCGTCGTCTTCGCCGCCCTCGGGCTGCTCGCCGCGTGGTCGGCGAGCCGAATGTTCCCGCTCCGGCTCCCCGCGTCGCCGCTGGTCCTCACGACCGGCCCGGTCGCCTCGCTCGTCGGCGGACTGGTCACCTACAGCATCGTCGGCGTCCACCACCCCGAGGCGACCTTCCCCGCGGCACTGCTCACCTCCGCGGCCCTGCTCAGCGTGCTGTCCCGGCCGCCCCGCCGCGGTCGCCACGCGAAGGCGCTCGGCTGATCCCCGCGCCGGCGGGCGGTTCCGGCATCAGCCGAACCGCCCGCCGGCGCGCGGTCGCCGTGCGCGGTGGCGGGCGGCGCTCCCGCCACCGTCAGGAGGACTGCTCGGGGGTGGCCGAGGAACGGCTGCGGGTACGGCGGCGGCGCGGCTTGCGCGGCTCCTCCGCCTCGCCGGCCGCGGGCGCGGGCACGGCGGGTGCGGCCTCGACGGCCGGGGTCGCGGCCTCGGCCGCGGCGCTGCCGCCGACCGCGGCCCCGCCGCGGGTGCGCCGGCGCTGCCGCGGGGTGCGGGTACGGGGCGTGCGCTCGGCGGCCGGAGCCGCCGCCGCGCGCTCACGCGTACCGCCCTTGCGTCCGCGGCCACCGGTCTCCCCGAGGTCCTCGACCACTTCCGCGTCGAGCCCGGCCCTGGTCCGCTCGGCCCGGGGCAGTATTCCCTTGGTCCCCGCGGGGATGCCGAGCAGTTCGTACAGGTGCGGGGACGTGGAGTACGTCTCCTCCGGGTCGTTGAAGGTCAGCTCCAGCGCCTTGTTGATGAGCTGCCAGCGCGGGATGTCGTCCCAGTCGACCAGGGTGATCGCGGTACCGGAGGCGCCGGCCCGGCCGGTGCGGCCGATCCGGTGCAGGTACGTCTTCTCGTCCTCGGGCGTCTGGTAGTTGATCACGTGGGTGACGCCCTCGACGTCGATGCCGCGGGCGGCGACGTCGGTGCAGACGAGGACGTCCACCTTGCCGTTGCGGAAGGCGCGCAGCGCCTGCTCGCGTGCGCCCTGGCCGAGGTCGCCGTGCACCGCGCCGGCGGCGAACCCGCGCTTCTCCAACTGCTCGGCCACGTCGGCCGCGGTCCGCTTGGTGCGGCAGAAGATCATCGCCAGGCCGCGGCCGTCGGCCTGGAGGATGCGGGAGACCAGCTCCGGCTTGTCCAGGGAGTGCGCGCGGAAGACGTGCTGCGTGGTGTTGGCCACGGTGGCGCCGTGGTCGTCGGGCGCGGTGGCGCGGATGTGTGTCGGCTGCGACATGTAGCGCCGGGCCAGGCTGATCACGGCGCCGGGCATGGTCGCGGAGAAGAGCATGGTCTGGCGCCGCGCGGGCAGCATCGCCATGATCTTCTCGACGTCGGGCAGGAAGCCGAGGTCGAGCATCTCGTCGGCCTCGTCGAGCACCAGGGCGCGGACGTGCTTGAGGTTCAGCTTCTTCTGGCCGGACAGGTCGAGCAGGCGGCCGGGGGTGCCGACGACGATGTCGACGCCCTTCTTCAACGCCTCGACCTGCGGTTCGTAGGCCCGGCCGCCGTAGATCGCGGCGATCCGCACGGCGCGGACCTTGCCCGCGGTGAGCAGGTCGTTGGTGACCTGCTGGCACAGCTCGCGGGTGGGCACGACGACGAGCGCCTGCGGCGCGTCGGTGAGCTGCTCGGGGGTGGCGCGGCCGGCCTCGACGTCGGCGGCGACGGTGACCCGCTCCAGCAGGGGCAGGCCGAAGCCCAGCGTCTTGCCGGTGCCGGTCTTGGCCTGGCCGATGACGTCGTTGCCCGCGAGGGCGACCGGGAGTGTCATCTCCTGGATCGGGAAGGGAGTCGTGATACCGACGGCCTCAAGGGCATCGGCGGTCTCGTCGAGGATTCCCAGGCTGCGAAAAGTCGTGGTGGTCAGGATGTTGCCTCTTCTGTGAGACGCGGCACTGGCGGGCGAGGGGGTCGAGCATCCGGTACGTCGGGTGTGACGAACCGTTCACTGACCGCGCAGAGTTGTCGTACGGCCATAGGTCGGCCGTTCAGGCGCGGGACCGCTGCCCTCGCTCAAGCCGCGAGCGGGCCCCTCCCGATGGCGGGAGGGCGGTCGGTTCGGAGCCGATCGGGCCACCGACCGGGCATCCAGGTGTTGCACACGGGGCCCGTCGTGAGTCGGTGCCAGGCCGACTCTGGACGGGTGCATTACCACTCTACCCCGGAAACACGTAGCTGCACCCGATCAAATGTTTCGTTCGGGACGTCATCGGTTCCCGGCGGTCCGGGAGCGGCCGCCGCCGGGCAGGGCGCGGGGCGGTCCCGGGCGGGCCGCGGAAGCCGCCGCGGGGGCCGTCCGGGGCCGGGAACTTGGCTATTGTGCCCAGCATGGACACGCCTGCTGACACGCCCACCGACAACCAGCCGACCGTCACCGGTATCGCCGCCCAGGACTGGGCCGCGGCGTCCGCGCAGCCGCAGTACCGCGCCGCCGTCGTCGACCTGCTCGGCGCGCTGGCGTACGGCGAGCTCGCCGCGTTCGAACGGCTCGCGGAGGACGCGAAGCTCGCCCCGACGCTGGCGGACAAGGCGGAGCTGGCCGCGATGGCGTCAGCCGAGTTCCACCACTTCGAGCAGTTGCGGGCCCGGCTCGCCGAGATCGGCGAGGAGCCGCACGCGGCCATGGAGCCGTTCGCCGCCGCGCTCGACGGCTTCCACCGCCAGACCGCGCCGTCGGACTGGCTGGAGGGCCTGGTCAAGGCGTACGTCGGCGACTCGATCGCCTCCGACTTCTACCGCGAGGTGGCGGCGCGGCTGGACTCGGACAGCCGCACGCTGGTGCTTGCCGTGCTCGACGACACCGGGCACGCCACGTTCGCGGTGGAGAAGGTGCGGGCCGCGATCGCGGCGGAACCGCGGGTCGGCGGGCGGCTGGCGCTGTGGGCGCGGCGGCTGATGGGGGAGGCGCTGTCCCAGGCGCAGCGGGTGGTCGCGGACCGCGACGCGCTCTCCACGATGCTGGTCGGCGGGGTGGCGGACGGGTTCGACCTCGCGGAGGTGGGGCGGATGTTCTCCCGCATCACCGAGGCCCACACCAAGCGGATGGCCTCCCTGGGCCTCGCCGCGTAGGGGGCGCCCCGGGGGAGCCTCCACCGCCCGGTGGTGCGGGAGCCGCCGGGCGGGTCCCGGAGCCGGCGGTGGTCCCGGAGCCGGCAGGACGGGCCCGGCCGGGCGTGGTCGGGCACCCACGAACCGCAACCTCGCGGACACGTGGGCTGCGTAACCTCGCTCCATGAGCCGACCCACCGCCCTCGACCTCCCGACGAACGTCGTCTCCCGCCAGCTCGACACCTCGCGCGGCCCGTTCGCGGTGCTGGACGGCGCCCCCGCACAGGGCGCGCCGGTGCGCGGCCACGTCCTGATGGTCCCCGGCTTCACGGGGAGCAAGGAGGACTTCCTCGACCTGATGGCCCCGCTGACCGCCGCCGGCTTCCACGTGGTCGCGGTGGACGGCCGCGGCCAGTTCGAGACGGCCGGTCCGGCCGACGAGGCGGCCTACGCCCGCGCCGAGCTGGCGGCGGACGTACTGGCGCAGACGGCGGCGCTCACCGCCGGGTCCGGCGCGGACGCGCCCGTGCACGTGGTGGGCCACTCGCTGGGCGGCCAGATCGTCCGGGCCGCACTGCTGTCCGTACCCGCGGCGCCGTACGCGTCGCTGACCCTGATGAGTTCGGGGCCGGCCGCGATCGAGGCGCAGCAGCAGGCGCGCACGCAGCTTCTGCTCGACCACCTGCCGGTGTTGGGCATGGAGGGCGCGTGGCAGGCGATGCGGACGCTGGAGGCCGGCGCCGGCGCGGACGGCGCGGGCGACGTGCAGGAGGCCACGCCGGGCTGGCTGTCGGATTTCCTGCACCGCCGCTGGCTCGGCACCAGGCCGGAGCAACTTCTCGCCACGGCACGGCAGTTGATGACCGAAACCGACCGAGTGGCGGAGTTGGCCCTACTGCCGCTGCCTAAACTCGTACTCTCCGGCGAGGCGGACTACGCCTGGCCGGTGCCGTGGCTGGACGAGATGGCGGAGCGCCTCGGTGCCCGGCGCGTCGTGATCAAGGACGCCGGGCACTCGCCCAACGCGGAGCAGCCGGCCGAGACCGCGGCCGCGCTGATCGCCTTCTGGGGGGACACCGAGGAGCGGCAGGGGGACTCCCTCACCGGAGAGTAGTTGAGGCGGGAAATTTTTTCGTTAGCCTCAGGAATGTTTAGAAGGGGGTGTTCGTTGACCACACATGTAACGCGCGACGAAGGGAGAAGCCCCATGCGCTTTGAGATCATGCGACTCGACGACGTCAACGGCGAGGCCGTGGACAGCACCGTCGTGGACGCCCACGCTGTCGACGGGATCGTGCAGCAGGCCGCCGCTCTCGGCCAGCGCATCTACATCCGCCCCGCGGACTGATCGCAGGCTCTGACGCAACGGCGCCCCGTACCGAAGGGATGTACGGGGCGCTTTCGCCTTCCCGGGGCGTTCGTGCCGGGGGTCGTCGTCCCGGCCCGCCACCCGGCGAGCCGCCCGGCTCAGCCCTCGCCGTGGACGAAGCCGAGGATGCCGTTGGCCACCGACTGGACGGCGATCGCCGACAGCAGCATCCCCGACAGCCGGGTCACCAGCACCACCCCGCCCTCCTTGATCAGCCGGATGATCGCCAGCGAGTAGCGCATGGTCAGCCACAGGACCGCGTGCATCGCCACGATCGCCACCCACACCGAGAGCTGCTGCCCGAAGCCGTCCGCGTGCTGCACCGCCAGGATCACGGTGACGATCGCGCCCGGTCCGGCCAGCAGCGGCATGCCGAGCGGCACCAGCGCCACGTTCACGTCCTTCGTCTGCGTCGGCTCGTCCGCCTTGCCCGTCAGCAGGTCGAGCGCGATCAACAGCAGCAGCAGTCCGCCGGCCACCCGCAGCGCCGGCACCGAGACGTGCAGGTAGTCCAGGATCTGCTGGCCGCAGACGCCGAACACGGCGATCACCCCGAGCGCGACGGACGCGGCCTGCCACGCCATGCGCCGCTGGACCTTGGTCGCGCGCCCCGACGTCAGCGCGAGGAAGATCGGGGTGATCCCGGGCGGGTCCATGATCACGAACAGGGTGAAGAAGACGGACCCGAACAGGGTGATGTCGAACATGGGTGAAGGCTTTCTGGACGTGGCCGTGCCGCCCCGCAGGGGCGTGGGGGAAGGGGCGCGCGGGAGCGCGCGGGCGCCGCCGCGGACGTGCGGAAACGCGTGGAAGGGAGGGAGGAGGGGGCCGCCGGACCCCGGACGCCGGACCGCTGGAGCGCGGAGCCGCTGGAGCGCTAGACCGCCGAGATGGGCACCGCGCCGGTGGCCCGGCGCGCGATCTCCCGGTAGACCTCGGGATCGGTGACGCAGTCGCCCAGCCGGACAGCCTTGCGGTCGCCGTGGTAGTCGCTCGAACCGGTGGCGAGCAGGTCGTGCGCGGCGGCGAACGCGCGCAGCCGCGCCCTGGTCGCGTCGTCGTGGTCCACGTGGTCCACCTCGATGCCGTCGAGACCGGCGGCGGCCAGCTCCGCGATCACCGACTCCGGCACCGTCTCGCCGCGCTTGTGGGCCCCCGGGTGCGCGAAGACGCTCACCCCGCCGGCGCCCTTCACCAGCCGCACCGCCTCGAACGGGTCCAACTCGTGCTTCGGGACGTACGCGCGGCCGTCGTTGGCGAGCCACTCGCCGGTGAAGGCGTCCGAGACGCTGTCCACCACGCCCAGTTCGACCATCGCCGTGGCGATGTGCGGACGGCCCACCGAGCCGTCCCCGGCGATCCGGGCGACCTGCTCCCAGGTCACCGGAACGCCCATCTCGCGGAGCCTGGCGACCATGCCGCGCGCCCTCGGCACCCGGTCGTCCCGCACCAGTTCGCGCTCGCGGTACAGCTCGGGTTCGGCCGGGTCGAAGAGGTACGCCAGCATGTGCATGCTGATGCCGTCGATCCGGCAGGACAGCTCGGCTCCGGTCACCAGCGTGAGCCTGCCGGCGGCTTCCGGCCCGGCGAGGGCGGCGGTCGCCTCGGCGTAGCCGCCCACCGTGTCGTGGTCCGTGAGCGCCACCACGTCCAGCCCCGCGGCCGCGGCGTTCCGCACGAGTTCGGCCGGGGAGTCGGTCCCGTCGGACGCCGAGGAGTGGGTGTGCAGGTCGACACGCACGACGCGCTCCGCGGGTCTCGGGGGGATGGTGGGCGTGGCCAGCATAACCCTCCGCGGTGGTGCGCCCGTGGAGTCCTCCCGGAGGGAGGGCGCCCCGCTACGCGAGCAGGCGGGGGGTGAGGGCGCCGCAGGGGAGCAGGTCCACCTCGGCGCCGGCGTCCCGCAGGTCCGTCAGGACCAGCTCGTCGTACATCAGCAGTCCGGTCTGCTCCGGCCAGACGATCGCCCACAGCCAGAGCCCGCGCGCCTCGCCGGCGAAGACGACGCGGTCGTCGGGGACGCCCCCGACGTGCCAGAGGGGCGTGGGGCGTCCGGCGGCCAGGACCTTGGCGTGCGGCGCGGTGTCCACGCACATGTCCGGTCCCGGGTCCGGCCCGTCGATCCCGGCGAAGCGGGCGCCGAGACCCACTCCCAACTCCTCGGCCACCAGGATCAGTTCACCCGGGCCGCCGAGGGGGCCGGGTCCCGAGCAGGAGACGGCGGTGGCGCGGCCGCCGCTGCGGTCGTCGCCTGCGGCGGCGACCCCGGAGAAGAGCCAGCCGACCGGTAGCGGCCACGGCATCCAGACCGGCACCCGGGCGCGGTGCACCACGACACCCAGGGCCTCGACGCTGGGGGGAACCACCGGTTGGAGCGGGTGCACGGTCCCGTGCAGATCACACTGCCAGGAATCGGCGAAGAGTCCGGGCGCACGGACCCTGCCACCGCACTTCGGGCAACTGGGTTCGCCCCTCATGAATCACCACGTTCCTCCTGGCCCCTCCCCCGCGTCAAGGACGATCACCCGTCCGGACCCCCGTTCCCGGCGCCGCCGACGGGCGAGGACGTGGTCGCGCGGACCCGCACCCCGCCCCGGCCCCGTAGCCGCGAGGCATCGCCGCGGCGGCGCGGGCCCCGGAACAGCCCTCAGGTGGCCAGGTCCACCGCTTTCCTGAGGGGGTCGCGCAGGTCCGTCTGCCGGGCGAGCCAGCGGTCCTGGAGCGCGGCGGCGCCGTGCACCCGCTTCCAGGCGGCCTCCGCGGGCGTCATCGGGAGCAGCGGGAGGAAGCGGACCGGGTCGAGGGGATCGGGCAGCGGGAGGTCCGGCACCAGACCGCCGGGCTCGGCGACGAGCACCGCGCGAAAGGGGGCGCCGGGCCACAGCGGCTCGGTGGCGTCCAGGGAGCCGCCGGGCGCGACGACCACGCCCTCCACCTGCGGGGAGGCGGCGAACACCGCCAGCGGCCGTAGCACCTCGTCGGTGCGGGCGAGCCCCGCCCGGACGGTGAGCACCAGTTCGGCGCGCGGCCCGCGCAGCGGGTCCGCCACGGTGGCCAGCGGGTCGGCCATCGGCTGCGCGGACATCCCGAGCGTGGCGTAGCGCACCAGGTCGCCGGCGGTGAAGCGGAGCACCTCGATCCGGTCGGTGCCCACGAAGGTGACCGCGGCGCGGGCGTCGGGCGCCCCGAAGGTCTCGGACAGCCGCGCCTCGACGAGCGCCGGAACATCAGCCATACGGCGAGCATAGAACGCGTACAGAACCGGTAAGGCGGCACCGAGGAGGTCCTCGGGCTTGCTAAGGTAGGGCGTTCACTCGCGCACCAAGGACATCCCCCAGCGGGGATCGACCGGAGGAGGTGGGGACTGACATGGATCCGAGTCGACCGTGCAGTACCGGCAGCTCTTCCGTATGCCGTTTCGCGCGCTGAGTTCCCCGCCGTACTCGCACGTCCCGCGTTCCTTACCCGGCTGACCGGGCCCGAAACGCGCCACATCGACGAGTCACGGTCCTCCGCACCCCGTCCGGGTGCGCAGACCCCAGCTCCCGCGGAGCCCGCCGCAGCGGAAGAGCGCCCTGAACTGCCTGCGATCACCACGCCCTGATCCGCATTTCAGCGCGGCGCCATGCCGTCGGCCAGTCCGTGAAGGAGCTTGCCATGTCGATGATCCGCGACCTGCGTGCAGTCGTGCGCCCCGCCCTGCGACCGACCCTCCGCAGGTCCACCACGACGTACGAGTACGAACCCGCCCGCGCCCCGCACCCGACCAGTGCGATCGTGGACTGCGCGGTCTACCGCGACGGCGTGCGCCACGACGACGCCACGGACCTGCGCTCGGCGCTGGACGCGGTGCGCGCCGGGCGGACCGGGGCGCAGTGCGACGGCAGCGACGGCTTCGTGTGGATCGGGCTGCACGAACCCACCGAGCAGGAGTTCGCCGGCATCGCCGAGGAGTTCGACCTGCACCCGCTGGCGGTGGAGGACGCCGTCCACGCCCACCAGCGGCCGAAGCTGGAGCGGTACGACAACTCGCTGTTCGCCGTCTTCAAGACCATCCGCTACGTCGAGCACGCCGAACTCACCTCCACCAGCGAGGTGGTGGAGAGCGGCGAGGTGATGGTCTTCACCGGCCGGTACTTCGTGATCACCGTCCGGCACGGCGGCCACGGGTCGCTGCGCGCGCTGCGGCACCGGCTGGAGGACGACCCGGAGCTGCTGGCCAAGGGACCCTCCGCGGTGCTGCACGCGATCGCCGACCGGGTGGTGGACGACTACCTCGCGGTCTCCGAGGCGGTGCAGGACGACATCGACGAGGTGGAGATCGACGTCTTCTCCGCGCACAACGGGAAGACCTCGCGCGGTGGCGACGCCGGGCGGATCTACCAGCTCAAGCGGGAGGTGCTGGAGTTCAAGCGGGCGGTCTCCCCGCTGCTGCGGCCCATGCAGTTGCTCGGCGAGCGGCCGATGCGGCTGATCGACCCGGAGATCCAGAAGTACTTCCGCGACGTGGCCGACCACGTCGCGCGGGTGCACGAGCAGGTCACCGGCTTCGACGACCTGCTCAACTCGATTCTCCAGGCGAACCTCGCGCAGGCCACCGTCGTCCAGAACGAGGACATGCGCAAGATCACCGCGTGGGCCGCGATCCTGGCGGTGCCGACGATGATCACCGGCGTGTACGGCATGAACTTCAAGCACATGCCCGAACTCGGCTGGACGTACAGCTACCCGGTGGTGCTCGCCTCGATCCTGGCCATCTGCTACGCGATCCACCGCGGGTTCCGCCGCAACGGCTGGCTCTAGCCGGGGCCTGCCCCAGCGCCTGCCCCGGCCGCGCGGCCGGTGTGTCCGGTCGGACCCGGCGGGTGCCGGAAGGGCGGGGACGTTCCGTACGCTTGTGCGGTGACCACTCCCGAGCAGACCGCCGCCCGACCCGCCGCCGCGTCGACGGCACAGGCGGGCGCGTCCGAGGGCGGGCGCGGGGTGGACCTGGCGCTGCTGGCCGTGGCGATCTCCGGGGTGTCGCTGTCCGCGCCGCTGATAGCGGCCACGGCCGCCCCCGCGCTGGCGATCGCCTTCTGGCGCAACGCGATGGCGGTGGGGGTGCTCACCCCGGTGGCGCTGTGGCGGCACCGGGGCGAACTGCGGCGGATGGGCCGGCGGGCGACCGGCCTGTCGGTGCTCGCCGGGCTGGTGCTGGCCGCGCACTTCGGGTTGTGGCTGCCCAGCCTGGGCATGACGTCGGTGGCCACCTCGACCGCGCTGGTCACCACCACCCCGATCTGGACCACGCTGATCCTGCGGCTGCGCGGCCACCGCCCGCCCCGGCTGGTGTGGGGCGGCACCGCGCTCGCCGTCGTCGGCGTGCTGATCCTCACCGGACTCGACCTGTCGACCGACGGGCGGGCCCTGGCCGGCGACGCGCTGGCGCTCGGCGCCGGGCTCGCCGCGGCGGTCTACATGCTGCTCGGCTCCGAGGTGCGGCGCACCGCGACGACCACCGCCTACACCTTCGTCTGCTACACGACCACGGCGGTGGCGCTGCTGTGCGCGTGCCTGGTCTCCGGGTCGGCGCTGGGCGGGTACGACGGGCGGACCTGGCTGAAGATCGCGGCGCTGACGGTCGCGGCGCAACTGCTGGGGCACTCGCTGCTGAACCGGGTGGTGCGCGGCCTGGGACCGTCCACCACCTCGACCGCGATCCTGCTGGAGACCCCGGGTGCCGCGCTGATCGCGGGCCTGTGGCTCGGCCAGACCCCGCCGGCGGCCGCCTACCCGGCGCTCGCGGTGATCCTCGGGGGGCTGGCCCTCGTGATCCTCGCCGACCGCCGCCGCTAGCCTGGGCACATGTCGACGCCGTCCACGCAGCCCTCCCCCGCGCCGTCCGCCGAGCCCTCCGCCGACGAGGAACTGGCCGCGCTGGTGGAGGAGGCCGCGAAGAAGTCCGGGCTGGTCTGGGTCAACGGCCAGGCCGTGTGGCACCTGTGGCTGGACGGGGGCCTGCACCTGGTCGCCGGGCCCGGCGAGCAGCCGGTGCCGGACCTGGCGGACGGCGGCACGGCGACCGTGACCGCCCGCAGCAAGGACAAGGGCGGCCGGCTGGTCACCTGGTCGGCGCGGGTGGAGGTGCTGGCGCCGCACGGCGAGCCCTGGGAGGCGGCCGTCGCCGAGCTGAAGGGCAAGCGGCTGAACGCGGTCGACGCCGAGGCGGTGCCGTCGCGGTGGGCGGCCGAGTGCCGGGTCTTCCGGCTGGCGCCGACCGGGAGCGTGCCGGAGCACCCGGGCGCGATGCCGGACTCCTCGGGCGCCGCCGTGCCCCCCGCCACCTCCGCGACCACCCGCCGGCCGGCTCCCGCGGGCCTGCCGAAGCTGCTGGCCCGGCGCCGCCGGACCTGACCGCCCCCGCCCGGGCGCGGCGCGCGCTACTTGCCGACGGTCTTGCCGTAGTCCAGCACCTCGGACTTGGCGGGGGCGGCGAGGGTGAAGTCCTGGCCCCAGTCCGAGAGGGTCAGCGTGCCCGCGTCGCCCGCCCGCTCGTAGCGCAGCGGGTACGGCGAGCCCTTCAGGGAGATGTCCAGGGACCCGCCCTTGGACCCGTCCAGCGCGATGGTCCTGGTGGAGCCGACCTTGCGGTGGGCACCGGTCCTGACCTCGCCGTCGAGCACGAACAGGTCGGCGAGCAGCGTCTTCTTGTCGGTGAACCCGGAGAACTGCTGGTAGGACGGGTCGGTGGTGGGCACCTTGACGTACTTGCCGTTGAGCTTCTGGGCCGCGGCCTTGCTGTCCTCGTCGGTGCCGCCGTCGCCGTAGAAGTCGGCTCCCGCCTTGAGGTAGAGGTCGTCGCCGACGCGCAGCAGTTGGAAGGTGTCGCCCTTGCTGCTGACCTCGCCGACGCCCCCGTTGCCGCGCAGCCGCATGTCGAGGCGGTAGGTGCGGCCGCCGCTGACCACCGTGCCGGCCAGCCGGACCGCGGTGGCTCCCGCGGCCGCGGACTTCGCCTTCTGCTCGATGGTCGCCGCCGGGAGCTTGCCGACGCCGTTGGTGCCGGCGTCGGGGTCGCCGCCGAGGCCGAGGCAGCCGGTGAGCAGGCCGCCCGCGCCGAGGACGGTCAGGGCGGCGGCGAGTGTCCTGCGGCCGTGGTGCACGGGTGGTTCCTCCAGGGACGGCGGCTGCGGGCCGCCCCGAAGCTACCGCAGGGTTACTCCCGGGGACCATCCCGCGGGGCGGGCAAGATCGGCCCGGAGTAGCCTGTGGCGGTGCGGCGGGTGCGTCCCGCCGGCACCGGAGCAGCCCACCGGAGCAGCCCACCGCGGACCGTAGGAGGCCACCGACATGGCGGCAGGAGCCCCCCGGGTCTTCGTCTCGCACCTGGCCGGGGTCGCCGTCTTCGATCCGAACGGCGACCAGGTCGGACGGGTGCGCGACGTGGTCGTGATGCTGCGTGTCCGCGGTCGCCCGCCGCGGGTGCTCGGCCTGGTGGTCGAGGTGGTCAGCCGGCGGCAGATCTTCCTGCCCATGACGCGGGTCACCGGCGTGGAGTCCGGGCAGGTCATCACCACCGGCGTGGTGAACATGCGGCGCTTCGAGCAGCGGCCGACCGAGACGCTGGTGCTGGGCGAGCTGCTGGACCGCCGGGTGCGGCTGGCCACGGACGAGTCGGGCTCCCCCGCCGAGACGCCCGCCGCCGCGGCCCGCTCCGCCGCCGGACAGGCGCCCTCCGTCGAGGTCACCGTGCTCGACGTGTCGATGACGCAGCTGCCCTCCCGGCGGGACTGGGAGATCGACAAGGTCTTCGTCCGGCGCGGCAGGGGCAGGGCGCTGCGGCGCCGGGGCGAGGCGCTGACCGTGGACTGGTCGGTGGTCAGCGGGTTCTCGCTCGCCGAGGAGGGCCAGGGCGCGGAGAACCTGGTGGCGACCTTCGAGCAGTTGCGCCCGGCCGACCTGGCGAACGTGCTGCACCACCTGTCGCCCAAGCGCCGCGGCGAGGTGGCCGCCGCCCTCGACGACGACCGGCTCGCCGACGTCCTGGAGGAGCTGCCGGACGACGACCAGGTGGAGATCCTCGGCAAGCTGAAGGAGGAGCGGGCCGCCGACGTGCTGGAGGCGATGGACCCCGACGACGCCGCCGACCTGCTCGCCGAGCTGCCGCCCGACGAGCAGGAGCGCCTGCTCACCCTGATGCAGCCCCAGGAGGCCGCGGGCGTGCGGCGGCTGCTGTCGTACGAGGAGCGCACCGCGGGCGGGCTGATGACGACCGAGCCGATCGTGCTGCGCCCGGACGCGACGGTCGCCGACGCGCTGGCCCGCATCCGCAACCCCGACCTGTCCCCGGCGCTGGCCGCCCAGGTGTACGTGTGCCGGCCGCCGGACGACACCCCGACCGGCAAGTACCTCGGCCTGGTGCACTTCCAGCGGCTGCTGCGCGACCCGCCGTTCACGCTGCTCGGCTCGATCGTGGACACCGACCTGCAACCGCTGGAGCCGGACACCGGGCTGCCGTCGGTGACCAGCTTCCTGGCCACGTACAACATGATCTCGGCGCCCGTGGTCGACGACAGCGGCTCGCTGCTGGGCGCGGTGACCGTGGACGACGTGCTGGACCACCTGCTGCCCGACGACTGGCGGGAGACCGCGGCCTACGGCGCTGAGGACGGTACCGAGCCGGACGACGGCGCCGACGGCCGCGGGGCGGACGAGCGCGCGGAGGCACCCGATGGCCGCTGACGAGCGCGAGCGCACGCGCCACCCCTCGGGCGCGACGGCGACCGGGCGCCCCCGCAAGAACCGGCTGGACCAGCCGCGCGAGCCGCGCCGCAGCCTGCTGCCGTCCTACGACCCGGACGCGTTCGGCAAGCTCTCCGAGCGGGTGGCGCGGTTCCTGGGCACCGGGCGGTTCATCGTCTGGATGACGGTGATCATCATCGTCTGGGTGCTGTGGAACGTCTTCGCGCCGCGGGCCATCCAGTTCGACCACTACCCGTTCATCTTCCTGACCCTGATGCTCTCGCTCCAGGCCTCCTACGCGGCGCCGCTGATCCTGCTCGCGCAGAACCGGCAGGACGACCGGGACCGGGTGAACCTCGAACAGGACCGCAAGCAGAACGAGCGGAGCATCGCCGACACCGAGTACCTGACCCGCGAGGTGGCCGCGCTGCGGATGGGCCTGGGCGAGGTCGCCACCCGGGACTGGATCCGCTCGGAGCTGCAGGACCTGGTCAAGGAGATCGAGGAGCGGCGCCAGGAATCCGAACGGCACGGCACCGAGCGGCACGGCACCGGCCGGCAGGGCGCCGACCGGCACGGCACCGGCCGACAGGGCGCCGACCGGCAGCGGCCGACCCGTGACGAAGGCGACGGCCGGGGCCGCTGAAGGGCCGCTCCGGTCCGCCGTATCCTCGTGCGTATGGCTACCGCTCTGCACGGTTCGACTCCGACCGGCACCCCCACCGACGACGCCGTACGCGCCGCCCTGGCGACCGTTGACGACCCGGAGATCCACAAGCCGATCACCGAGCTCGGCATGGTGAAATCCGTGGACATCGCCGACGACGGCTCCGTCGCCGTCACCGTCTACCTCACCGTGTCCGGCTGCCCGATGCGGGACGAGATCAGCGGCCGGGTCACCGCCGCCGTCGAGGGCGTGGCCGGGGTGACCTCGGTACGGGTCGAGCTGGACGTGATGAGCGACGAGCAGCGCCGGGAGCTGGCGGCCTCGCTGCGCGGCGGCCAGGCCGAGAAGGAGATCCCCTTCGCCCAGCCCGGCTCGCTGACCCGGGTCTACGCGGTCGCCTCCGGCAAGGGCGGCGTCGGCAAGTCGTCGGTGACGGTCAACCTCGCGGCCGCGATGGCCGCCGACGGCCTGAAGGTCGGCGTGGTCGACGCGGACATCTACGGGCACAGCGTGCCGCGGATGCTCGGCGCGGAGGGCCGCCCCACCCAGGTCGAGAACATGATCATGCCGCCGTCGGCGAACGGCGTGAAGGTCATCTCGATCGGCATGTTCACCCCGGGCAACGCGCCGGTGGTGTGGCGCGGGCCGATGCTGCACCGCGCGCTCCAGCAGTTCCTCGCGGACGTGTACTGGGGCGACCTCGACGTCCTGCTGCTGGACCTGCCGCCCGGCACCGGCGACATCGCGATCTCGGTCGCGCAGCTCATGCCGAACGCGGAGATCCTGGTGGTGACCACCCCGCAGCAGGCGGCGGCGGAGGTCGCCGAGCGGGCCGGGTCGATCGCCGTGCAGACCCACCAGAAGATCGTCGGCGTCGTGGAGAACATGGCGGGCATGCCGTGCCCGCACTGCGACGAGGTCGTCGAGGTGTTCGGCACCGGCGGCGGTGACCGGGTGGCCGAGGGGCTGTCCCGCACCACCGGGACGACGGTGCCCGTGCTCGGCCGCATCCCGATCGACGTGCGGCTGCGGGAGGGCGGCGACGACGGCACGCCGGTGACGCTCGCGGCGCCCGACTCCCCGGCGGGCGCGGCGCTGCGGGGCATCGCCGGCAAGCTCACGAACCGCTCGCGCGGGCTGGCGGGGATGTCCCTCGGGATCACCCCCCGCAACAAGTTCTGACCGGTCTCCCCGGGGTCGGTCCCGCCGGCCCCGGGGAACCCCGGAAGATCGGGGTACCCGGGCAGATCGGGGTACCCGACCCGGGCCGTTGCCGCTATCCCGCGTACGCCGAGAGGTCGGGGACGGCCGCCAGGGCCAGGCCGTAGGCGGAGAGGTTGCGGCCGTAGGCGCCGAGGTGCACCCCGGAGGCCGACCCGGCCATCACCCAGCCGTACTCCGACTCGCGGTAGTGGAAGGCGGTCGGCACCCCGTCGACCGGAAGGGTGAGCGAGGACCAGCCGGCCCCGGTCAGCTCGTCCGCGAGCTCCCACGCCGCCGAGATCTGCTGGTCGAGCCAGTCCTGCCGCAGCGCGCGGTCCATCCGGGTGGGCCAGGTCGCCGACAGCAGCCCCGAGCCGGCCAGCCAGGCCGCGGAGGAGACCGACGTGGCCTCCATGACGCCGGTGCCGTCCGCGCTGCGCCGCAGCGGGCGCTCGGCGACGGTCACCACGACCGCGAACTTCTGCCCCTCGGGGTCGGCGGCCTCGGCCTTGAGCGAGGGCTCGTCGCCGTGTCCGATCGCCCCGTGTTCGACGGTCCCGTCCGCGCCGGCGCCGAGCTGGCCGAGCCACCGGGGCCCGGTGAACGCCTGGTCCAGCCCGTACCAGGGGAAGTCGGCCGACAGGTAGCCCTCGACCGCCCCCTGTCGCGTGCCGGTCTTCGTCTCCATATGGGTCGCGCCTCCTCGATGACCGCCCTCCTGGGCGACATGTCATCTTGCCCGACCATGGGCGGTTTCGGGACGCGAAACGGCGCGGGGTGACGCCGAACACACGGACAACGGCCATGCAATCGGGTGAAATTGCGGATTCGGGTTGACGCGGCGCCGGTCAGGTCGCGTCGGTGTCAAACGGCGGCGGCTCCTCGGCTCCCGGCTTCCTCAGCCGGTCCGGGGTGCCACCGGATTCCGCGGCCCCGGCCCCGGCGGCACCCGACCCGGCGGACGCCGCCGAGGAGGCTGACGCGGCGGACGAGCCGTTGACGCCCGTCTTCACCCCGTTGACCGCGTCGGTGACCTCCGCCATGTCCTTGCGCAGGTCGGTGACGTCGAGGTCCTTGCGCAGGTCGAGGCTCTTGCCGAGGTCCTTCAGCTCGCCGAGTCCGTACTCGTCGTTCTCGCTGTTGATCAGGTTCTTGCGGATGAAGGTCTTCGGGTTGAGGTCCTCGAACTCGAAGTCCTTGAACTCCGGACCCAGCTCGCGGCGGATGTCCTCCTTGGCGCTGTCGGAGAACTCCCGCACCTTCCGGATGAACGCCATGGCGTCCTGGATGAGCTTGGGCAGCTTGTCCGGACCGAAGACGAGCACCGCAAGGACGACGAGCGCGACCAGCTCCAGCGGGCCTATGTCGAAGAACACCTTGCAGCTCCTTGTGACGTCCACGGCCGGCGTGGGCGGGGACCGGCGGAATTCACGGTACCTGCCCGAGCAGGCGATACGGGAGTGGCTGTGGCCAACACTATGCCGCCGCCTGGCGGAACCCCGGGCCGGCACCGGCCGGGCCCGGGTGCCGGACCACCGCTCAGCGCAACGGGAACGAGTGGTCCGACGCCTGCTGGACCGGCGCTATCAACGGGACGGACGTGGCGGAGGCGAGCACCGTCCGCCCGCGCCGCTGCTGCTCCTCGCGCTCCGCGCCGAGCACCCCGCGCGGGATGCTCCCGCGGGTGTCGGAGACCTGGCCGGCGCTGAGCGGGCTGACCGCGGGGCCGTCGTCGGGTCGGGCACCGCCGTCCATCGACGCCTCCATCGGCAGCGCGCTGCCGATGGCGATCGCCGCCATCGAGAAGGCGCCGGCGGCGGCGAAGGCGAACCGGCGCCCGCGGGAGGTGCTGTCGTGGACCCGGAAGCCGCGGCCGCGGCCGTCACCGGCGGGCACCAGGTCGGCGGCCGGGCCGAGGAAGGAGTACTCCTCGCGCCGCGCGCCCCCGGACCGGGCCAGGCCCGAGCCGGAACGGTCGGCGTCCGGACCGCCCGGGTCGGAGAGCACCGGATCGGGCACCGGGGGCCGCGAACCGAAGAAGCCGCCGTCGAACGGGCCGCGGCGGTGGCCGGGGCCGCCCGCCTCGTCGGCCGACAGGCCCCGGGGGCGGGTCGGGCCGCCCGGTCCGTCCTCGCCGTCCATCGCCGGCAGGCCCTGGAGGCGCGCCAGCAGGCCGGCCGAGATGGCCGGCAGCTCCGAGCCGGCGATCACGCTCTTGAGCCGCCGCTGCTCGGCAGCAGCGGTCTTACACTGTGCGCATGTCGCGAGATGGGCCATCACCCGGTCCCGGCTGTCGTCCGAGAGTTCGCCGTCGACGAAGGCGGCGAGTCGGTCACCGAGGTGCTGCTCGGCGGGTGCAGGACGTTGGGGACGGTGCTGCTCGCCTGAACCGCTGCTGCTCACGCTCTGCCGCCCTCCAGGGGTTTGGGTGCGGTGGCAGCGAGTGCGGGCGCCGGGCGCGCTCCGGGCGCCCGGTGCTCCAGAGCCTTGCGCAGGTGCGAGCGGCCGCGGTGGATGCGGCTCCGCACGGTGCCCAGCTTCACCCCGAGCGTCGCGGCGATCTCCTCGTACGACAGCCCCTCGATGTCGCAGAGCACCACGGCGGCACGGAACTCCGGCGCGAGGGTGTCCAGCGCCTGCTGGACGTCCGCGTCGAAGTGGGTGTCGCTGAAGTGCTGCGCCGGGGACGGCTCGCGGCTGGGCAGCCGCTCCGCCGCGTCGTCGCCGAGGGCGTCGAAACGGATGCGCTGGCGGCGCCGCACCATGTCCAGGAAGAGGTTCGTGGTGATGCGGTGCAGCCAGCCCTCGAAGGTGCCGGGCGTGTAGGTGGACAGGGAGCGGAAGACCCGCACGAAGACCTCCTGGGTGAGGTCCTCCGCGTCGTGCTGGTTCCCGGTCAGGCGGTAGGCCAGCCGGTACACCCGGGCACTGTGCGTGCTGACGATCTCCTCCCAGGAAGGAGGCGTCCACGTCGGGCCGTCTCCGTCGGTGGCGAACGTCGCGGTCGCGGTCGCGGAGTCGGTCGTGCGTGAACTGTCATCAGCGGTGTCGGTCACGGATTTGGGCTGTCCGGTGGACTTGCGGAAGCGGTCGAGCATTCCCCGGTCACCGGTCACAGCCGCACCTCCCCTGTCGGCTCTGGTGGTCTCCAGTAGAGCCCCTACCATATCCACCTCGCCCGTTAGTTCCGGATAAGTGCGCTGCTGCCGAAGCGGGAAGGGGGCTTGTGCTCCGTCCCCGCCGGGGGCTGTTGCCACCCGTGCTGTCTAACGCCCGGTCCCATCAGCAGGTTCCCGTCGGCAGCGGATACAGTCGCCCGGTCGGCGCAATTGCAAGGAGAACACCGGACAAGGGGAGCGGCCATCATCGGCAACCGGCAGGCGAGCTGGGCGTTCGCGGACGCGTTCGTGGCCGAGGACGACGCCCTGGTCGACGCGCGCGCCCGCTCGCACGCGGCCGCGCTGCGCGCGGTCTCCCCCGGCACCGGCGCGGCCCTGCGGCTGCTCGCCGGCGCCTGCGACGCGAAAGCCGTGGTGGAGATCGGCACCGGCGCCGGCGTCTCCGGTATCCACCTGATGCGCGGCATGCGGCCCGACGGGGTGCTGACGACCGTGGACTCCGAGCCCGACCGGCAGCAGCTCGCCCGCCAGGCGTACCGCGAGG
This sequence comes from Streptomyces sp. SN-593, assembly GCF_016756395.1. NCBI lineage: Bacteria > Bacillati > Actinomycetota > Actinomycetes > Kitasatosporales > Streptomycetaceae > Actinacidiphila > Actinacidiphila reveromycinica. The sequence goes on along the minus strand of NZ_AP018365.1, from coordinate 5,615,173 downwards.
CCGGGATCGCGGCGAACCGGGCCCGCTTCATCTGCGGCCGCGCCCTCGACGTGCTGCCCCGGCTCACCGACGGCGGTTACGACCTGGTCTTCTGCGACGCCGACCGGCTGGAGTGCCTGGCCTACCTCGACGAGTCGCTGCGGCTGCTGCGCCCGGGCGGCGTGCTCTGCTTCGAGGGGACCTTCGCCCAGGGCCGCGCGCTGGACGCCGCCCACCAGGACGCGGAGTCCGTGCACTTGCGCGAGCTGATGCGCGCGGTACGCGACAGCCCGCGGCTGGCCCCGGTGCTGCTGCCCACCGACGACGGACTGCTGTGCGCGGTGCGCCGCGCCTGACGCCCGCCCCGGAAAAGGCGCACGGCCACGTACGCGGATCGACGTACGTGGCCGTGGTGGTTTCGGACCGCTGGTCTCAGACGATGGCCTTCTTCAGCGCGTCGCCCAGGGCGTCCGCCTCGTCCGGGGTCAGCTCGACGACAAGCCGCCCGCCACCCTCCAGCGGAACGCGCATGATGATGCTCCGCCCCTCCTTGGTCACCTCGAGCGGGCCGTCACCCGTCCGCGGCTTCATGGCCGCCATGCTCGTTCCCCTTCCTGAAACCAGCTCGGACTCGAACACATTGGTTCTCGGCCATTATCCCGCATCAGTCGACCCGATGACCAATAGCCGTAGCACCCCGTTGTACATTCCGATCCCCCAAAACCGGCTATTCCGGCGGGCCGGACGGCTCGGAGGCGCTGCGCGGTTTGACGTACGTCACATGTCGGGCGGTCGGCCGGTCCGGCATCCTGGCCAGGACACTTGCCGCGACGAAGGGGTTCTGGCATGGGCGAGAGCGTGCTGTACGAGGTCGAGGACGGCTTGGCGACGGTCACCCTGAACCGGCCGGAGGCGATGAACGCGCTCGACACGGGGACGAAGGACGCGCTGCGGGACGCGCTGGTCGCGGCGGGCTCCGACCGGGCGGTGCGCGCCGTGCTGCTCACCGCCCGGGGCCGGGCCTTCTGCGTGGGGCAGGACCTCAAGGAGCACGTCGCGACCCTGGAGGCGGGCGGCGGGCTGTCGACGGTCGCCGAGCACTACAACCCGATCACCACCGCGCTGGCCACCATGCCGAAGCCGGTGGTGGCCGCGGTCAACGGGGCCGCGGCCGGCGCGGGGGCGGGGTTCGCCTTCGCCGCGGACTACCGGCTCGCGGCGGACACCGCGTCCTTCACCACCGCGTTCGCCGGGGTGGCGCTGTCCACGGACTCGGGGATGTCGTGGACGCTGCCGCGGCTGGTCGGCCAGGCGCGGGCGGCGGAACTGCTGCTGTTCCCGCGGTCGGTGCCCGCGCAGGAGGCGCTGGAGCTCGGCCTGGTGCACCGGGTGCTCCCGGCGGAGGAGCTGGCGCAGGCGGCGGTCGCGGTCGCCCGGCGGCTCGCCGACGGCCCGACGGTCGCGTACGCGGCGATCAAGGAGGCACTGGCCTACGGGGCGTCGCACACGCTGGAGGAGACGCTGGCCCGCGAGGACGTGCTCCAGGCGCGGGCGGGCGGGTCGGCGGACCACCGGGAGGGCGTCGCGGCCTTCGTCGCCAAGCGGAAGCCGCACTTCGAGGGCCGCTGACGGGCCGCGGGGCTCGCCGCGGGCCGGGCCCGGGAACCACCGCGGGCGGCCCGCGCGAGCCGCCGCGGGACCGGGCCCGGGCCCGGGCCGCGGCGGTCAGCGGGCCGCGCAGTCCGCCAGGTGGTCGTTGACCAGGCCGCACGCCTGCATCAGCGCGTGGGCGGTGGTGGGGCCCACGAAGCGGAAGCCGCGCTTCTTCAGGTCCTTGGACAGCGCGGTGGACTCCGGGGTGGTGGCCGCGACGTCGGACAGGGTGCGGGGGGCCGGGCGGGTCGCCGGGTCGGGTGCGAAGGACCAGATCAGGGCGTCGAGGCCGCCGTCATGGGTCTCGCGCACGGTGCGGGCGGCGGCCGCGTTGGAGATCGCCGCGTCGACCTTGGCGCGGTTGCGGATGATCCCGGGATCGGCGAGCAGCCTGGTGCGGTCCTCGTCGGTGAAGGCGGCGACCTCGTCGATGGCGAAACGCCGGAAGGCGGTCCTGAAGGTCTCGCGGCGGCGCAGGATCGTGATCCACGACAGCCCGGACTGGAACGCCTCCAGGCAGATCCGCTCGAAGAGCGCGTCGTCGCCGTGCACCGGCTTGCCCCACTCCGTGTCGTGGTAGTCCACGTAGTCGGGAGTGGACAGCCCCCAGGGGCAGCGGAGCAGCCCGTCGGGGCCCGCGAGGGCGGCGCCGTCACTCACCGGCGCCGCCCGGGCGGCCGTCGGCACCGGGCGCGGGCGGCTGCCCGTAGGCGTCGCCGGGGCCCGCACCGGGCTCCTGGCCGTACTCCCGGCCGTATCCCCGGCCGAAGCCCTCCCCGCCGCCGTACGGGCCCTCCGGGGCCGTTTCCGGGGCCGGCCCGCCGGCGGCGGGGGTGCCGTGGCGGTGCGCGCCCGCCTGGACGCCGGCGAGGTGGGCCTCCAGCTCGGCGATCCGGGCGTCGCGCTCGGCCAGCTCCGCGCCGAGCCGCTCCAGCACCTCGTCCACGTCGACCATCCGGTAGCCGCGCAGGCCCACCGGCAGCCGGACCGCGTCCACGTCGGCGCGGGCCAGCGGACGGTCGGGGGGCAGCCGGTCCTCGAGCCGGTCGGGCTGGGCGTCCGCCAGCGCGCCGCCGTCGCCGAGCACGGCCAGCGCCACCGCGGCGACCACCGCGACCAGCGCGATGAGCATGAACCAGAACACTCGATCTCCCGGGGTACGGCCCAGGGACCTGCCGTCCGGATCGGCAGGTCCTCCATGTCAGGCACGATCGTGCCACGATCGCATGAGTCTGAGATGAGGAGTGACCGTGGGACTTCGGCTGGGCAGCCGGGAATTCGGTGAGCGGGAGCCGGTGATCATGGCGATCGTGAACCGCACGCCCGACTCGTTCTACGACCAGGGGGCCACCTTCACCGACGAGCCGGCGCTCGAACGGGTCGCGCGGGTCGTGGACGAGGGCGCCGCGATCGTGGACGTCGGCGGGGTCAAGGCCGGTCCCGGCGAGGAGGTGTCGGCGGGGGAGGAGATCCGGCGCACGGTCGGCTTCGTCGCGGAGGTGCGGCGGCGCCACCCCGACGTCGTGATCAGCGTGGACACCTGGCGGCACGAGGTCGCCGAGGCCGTCTGCGAGGTCGGCGCCGACCTGCTCAACGACGCGTGGGGCGGAGTGGACCCGCGGCTGGCCGAGGTCGCCGCGCGGTACGGCGTGGGGCTGGTGTGCACCCACGCGGGCGGCGCCCGGCCGCGGACCCGCCCGCACCGGGTCGCCTACGAGGACGTGATGGCCGACATCCTCGACGTCACGGTCGGGCTCGCCGAGCGCGCGGCGGGGCTCGGGGTGCGGCGCGACGGCATCCTCATCGACCCCGGGCACGACTTCGGGAAGAACACCCGCCACTCGCTGGAGGCGACGCGGCGGCTGCCCGAGATGACGGCCACCGGGTGGCCGGTGCTGGTCTCCCTGTCCAACAAGGACTTCGTCGGAGAGACCCTCGACCGGCCCGTCAGGGAGCGGCTGGTCGGCACGCTCGCGACCACCGCCGTCTCGGCGTGGCTCGGCGCGCGGGTGTACCGGGTGCACGAGGTGCCGGAGACCCGGCAGGTCCTGGAGATGGTCGCCGCGATCGCGGGCCACCGGGCCCCCGCGGTGGCCCGCAGGGGGCTCGCCTGACCCTCCCGGTCGGTGGTCCCCGCGGCCGGGACGGTTCCACCCCGGAGGGTCAGGGGCGCCGTCCTTACGCGCTCTCCTTGGTGACCCGCTCGACCGCTTCATCGACGTCGTCGGTGACGTGGAAGAGCTCCAGGTCGGCCGGGGACGCCTTGCCCTCGGCGACGAGGGTCTGGCGGACCCAGGAGACCAGGCCGCCCCAGTACTCGCTGCCGAACAGCACGATCGGGAAGCGCGTGACCTTCTTCGTCTGCACCAGGGTGAGCGCCTCGAACAGCTCGTCGAGCGTGCCGAAGCCGCCGGGCAGGACCACGAACCCGTGGGCGTACTTCACGAACATGGTCTTGCGGACGAAGAAGTAGCGGAAGTTGACGCCGATGTCGACGTAGGGGTTGAGCCCCTGCTCGAAGGGCAGCTCGATGCCGAGGCCGACGGAGACGCCGCCGGCTTCGAGGGCGCCCTTGTTGGCCGCTTCCATGGCGCCCGGGCCGCCGCCGGTGATCACGGCGAAGCCGGCCTCGGCGAGGGCGCGGCCGATCCGGACCCCGGCGTCGTACTCGCGGGAGTCGACCGGGGTGCGGGCGGAGCCGAACACGCTGACCGCGGAGCCCAGTTCGGCGAGCGCGCCGAAGCCCTCCACGAACTCGGACTGGATGCGCAGCACCCGCCACGGGTCGCTGTGCACCCACTCGGCGCCGCCGCGGCTGTCCAGCAGCCGCTGGTCGGTGGTGCCGGACAGCACCTGCCCCCGTCGGCGGATCACCGGACCGGTGTGCCGTTCCGGCCAGCCCTTGCCCTCCGGGCGGCCCTCGGCGGCGGCGTTGGCCGCGGCCGCGACGTCCTGCCAGTCACCCGCGTTCCCCTTCGCGTCGTCGGGGTCGTTCGCGTCTGTTGTCATACCCGCAGCGTAAGGGCTGTCCCGCGATCCCCGGCGGATGAGCGTGCGGCGCCGGATGCGGTGGATCGCAGGGCGGAGGACGCCCCGATACCGGGACGTACACGGATGATCCGGGCGTACGACGAAGCGCCGCAGCCGTCGTCGTACGCCCGGCGGGAGGCGGGGCCACAGGGCGCGGGGGCTACGCGGTGAGCCACTGCCGCAGCTTGCGCTCGGCCTCCCGGACGGCGGCGGTCCGCACGTGCTCCTCACGGGTGTGCGCGAGCGTCGGGTCGCCCGGGCCGTAGTTCACCGCGGGCACGCCGAGCGCGGAGAAGCGCGCGACGTCCGTCCACGCCTCCTTGGCGGCCGGCGGGGTGCCGATCGCCTCGACGAACGCGGCCGCGGCCGGCTGCGACAGGCCGGGCAGCGCGCCCGGCGCGCTGTCGGTGAGCACCACCTCGAAGCCGTCGAAGACCCCGCGCACCCGCTCCAGCGCCTCGTCCTCGCTCTGGTCCGGCGCGAAGCGGTAGTTGACGGTGACCGCGCAGCTGTCCGGGATGACGTTCCCGGCGTGGCCGCCCTCGATCAGCACCGCGTTCAGGCCCTCCGGGTAGACCAGGCCGTCGATCTCCACCCGGCGCGGCTCGTACGCCGCCAGCCGGGCCAGGATCGGGGCGGCCTTGTGGATGGCGTTCTCGCCCAGCCAGCTACGGGCGGAGTGGGCGCGGCGGCCGGTGGTCCGCACCTGGACCCGCAGGGTGCCCTGGCAGCCGCCGTCCACCCGGCCGTCGGTGGGCTCCATCAGCACCGCGAAGTCGCCGGCGAGCCAGTCCGGATGGCGGTCGGCCAGCCGCTTCAGGCCGTTGAACTCGGCGGCGATCTCCTCCGCGTCGTAGAAGACGAAGGTCAGGTCGCGGTTGGGGGCCGGCAGGCCGGCGGCCAGCTTCAGCTGCACCGCGACGCCCGCCTTCATGTCGGAGGTGCCGCAGCCCCACAGCACGCCGTCCGCGTCCAGCCGCGAGGGCAGGTTGTCCGCGATCGGCACGGTGTCCAGGTGGCCAGCCAGCACCACGCGTTCGGCCCGGCCGAGCCCGGTCCTCGCCACCACCGCGTGGCCGTCCCGGTCCACCCGCAGGTGCGGCAGCGCGGCCAGCGCCGCCTCCACCAGGTCGGCCAGCTCCCCCTCCTCCCGGCTCACCGACCGCACGTCCACGAGCTGCGCCGTCAGCGCGGCGACGTCCTGCTCAAGATCCAGACCGTTTCCCATCCCGCCACCCTAAGGGCCGTGCCGCGCCGCGCCGGCGGCCGGCCCGGCAACGGGCGAGCGGGCGGAAGGGCGGGGAGCGGGCCCCGACTTCGGTATGGTTCGGGCGTGCCCGATGCGCCGTCCCCCGCGAACGAGAAGAAGAGGCGCGGCTGCGGCCTGCGCCTGACCGCCGGACTCGTCGTGCTGCTCGCCGTCGGCGGCTACATCGCCTACCGCGTCGAGATCGGCAACAACCCGGCCGCCGCCGGCTGCACCGTCAAGACCGACGGCAACGACCTGGACCTCGACCAGGACCAGGCGGGCAACGCCGCGACGATCGCCGCCGTGGCGATGTCCCGCGGCCTGCCCGAACGCGCGGTGACGATAGCGCTGGCCACCGCGCTCCAGGAGTCCCAGCTTCACAACCTCGACCACGGCGACCGCGACTCCCTCGGGCTCTTCCAGCAGCGCCCGTCCCAGGGCTGGGGCACCGTCCAGCAAATCCAGGACCCGGTCTACGCCTCGAACGCGTTCTACGACAGCCTGGTCAAGATCCAGGGGTACACCAAGCTCCCGGTGACCGTGGCGGCGCAGGAGGTGCAGCGCAGCGGCTACCCGGAGGCGTACGCGCAGCACGAGCAGGACGCCACCTCCCTGGCCGCCGCGCTGACCGGGCAGGAGAGCGGGGCGCTGAGCTGCACCACCGGCGCGGACACCGCCTACAGCGCCGGCGGGCGGCTGGGCGACCCCGCGAAGGTGACGGCGCGGCTGGAGCGGGAGTTCGGCGGCCAGGTGAAGCCGCACGACGACAGCCTGCCGCGCACGGTCGCGGTGCCCTCCGTCCCGTCGGGGACCGCCGCTGCGGGCCAGGGTGAGCAGCGCGGCTGGCAGGTGGCGCAGTGGGCGGTGGCGCACGCGCACGACCTGAAGGTGGAACAGGTGGCCTTCGGCGACGTGCGCTGGCAGGCGGCGAAGTCCGGCAAGGGGTGGCAGAAGGTGGCGGACAAGGGCGGCACGAAGGCGGCGGGGGCGTCCGCGCCGGCCGCCGACACGGTGGTCCGCATCACCGTCACCTCCTGAGGGCGCCCCGGCGACGGCGCACCCTCGCCTCCTGGAGGCGGCCCGCCGCTGGCCCGCCCCGGCGGGTGGTCCCCGAAGCGGCGGACCACCCGCGCCGGAGGGTCAGCCCAGGCGGGAGACCGCCGCGGCCACGCGCTCGTCGGTGGCGGTGAAGGCGACGCGGACGAAGTTCCGTCCGGCGGGACCGTAGAACTCGCCGGGGGCGACGAGGACGCCGTGCTTGGCCAGGTCCCCCACGGTCTGCCAGCACTCCTCGTCCCGGGTCGCCCACAGGTAGAGGCTGGCCTCGCTGTGCTCGACCCGGAATCCCGCGGCCTCGAAGGCGCCGCGCAGCGCGGCGCGGCGCCGGGCGTACCGCTCCTTCTGCTCCACCGCGTGCGCACGGTCGCCGAGCGCGGCGGTCATCGCCGCCTGCACCGGCTGGGGAACGATCATCCCCGCGTGCTTGCGCACCCCGAGGAGTTCCGCCACGACCGCGGGGTCGCCGGCGAGGAAGGCCCCCCGGTAGCCGGCGAAGTTGGACCGCTTGGACAGGGAGTGCACGGCGACCAGCCCGTCGTGGCTGTCGCCGCAGACGTCGGGGTGCAGCACGGAGACCGGCTCGGTGCCCTCCCAGCCCAGTTCGATGTAGCACTCGTCGGAGACGACGAGGATGCCGTGCTCGCGGGCCCACGCCACGATCCGGCGCAGTTCGGCGGCCGGAAGCACGCGGCCGGTCGGGTTGGAGGGGCTGTTGAGCCAGAGCAGCCGGGTCCGGACCGGGTCGAGGTCGGCGACCGGGTCGTCGTAGCGGGCCGCCCCCGCGCGGGCGATGAGCGCCCCGATCTCGTAGGTCGGGTAGGCGAGCGCGGGGTAGCCGACCTGGTCGCCCTCCCGGAGGTCGAGCAGGGTGGGCAGCCAGCCGACCAGTTCCTTGGAGCCGATCAGCGGCAGGATGTGCGCCGGGGCCGCCCCGCTGACGCCGTGCCACTCCCGCAGGTACTGCGCGGCGGCCTCCCGCAGCGCGGCCGTGCCGTAGGTGAGCGGGTAGCCGGGGCTGTCCGCGGCGGCGGCCAGCGCCTGCCGGATCACCTCGGGGACGGGGTCCACCGGAGTGCCGACGGACAGGTCGACCACCCCGTCGGGGTGCGCGGCCGCCGTGTCCAGGTAGGGCTCCAGGCGGTCCCAGGGGAAGACCGGAAGGCGGGCGGAGATGCTCAACGGGCTCACTCTCGCAGGTGGTTCGTACGGTGGCACAGCACACCGGGCCCCGACAGCGGCGCTGCCGCTACGGGGCCCGGCGGTCGTCAGCTCCGGGGGTCGGTCACCGGGTCACTGGTTCTGCGGCGGCAGTTCCGCGACGAAGGGGTGGTCGCGCTCGATGAGCCCGAGCTTCGAGGCCCCGCCCGGCGAGCCGAGCTCGTCGAAGAACTCCACGTTGGCCTTGTAGTAGTCCTTCCACTCCTCCGGGGTGTCGTCCTCGTAGAAGATCGCCTCGACCGGGCAAACCGGCTCACACGCGCCGCAGTCGACACACTCGTCCGGATGGATGTACAAGGACCGTGAGCCCTCGTAGATGCAGTCGACCGGGCACTCTTCGATGCACGCCTTGTCCTTGACGTCGACACAAGGCTGCGCGATGACGTAGGTCACGCTGTCGTTCCTCCTCGGTAGGGCTCATCTCGCGCGGGAGCGCGGCGTCGTCGATGCCCGCACCTAGTATCTCCGTTCCTGGGCACGTTCCGAACAGGAGGGGCACGCATGCCAGGGGATTTCTCGTCCGGGGTTCGACTCGAAATCCGGATCACCCCCGCTGACGTGGGAAAACGCGTCTCGGTCCGCCAGGTGATCCAGGTTACCGACGGGCATCCTACGTTCACCGATACGGTCGGTGTTCTCGCATCCTGGGATACGGGAGTGGTCTGCGTCACTCGGCGGACCGGGGAGACGGTGCGGATCGGGGAGGAGACGCTGGTGGCGGGGAAGGTGGTGCCGCCCGCGCCCGAGCGGCGCGGCGCCGGCGGGCGAGGGGCGGGAGCGGCGGTGGCGCCGGGCGTGTCGGAAGGGGCGTACGGGACCGGTAGGGCAGGAGACGCCGGTGGGTCCGGCGTCCCGGTGGTGACCGCCGAGGAGATCGAGGCGGTGGCGTCGCGGGCCTGGCCGGCGGTGGAGTCGGCGCCGCTGGGCGGGTGGACGCTGCGCGCGGCGGGCGGCTTCACCCGGCGGGCGAACTCCGTGCTGGTGACCGGCGACCCGGGCGTGCCGCTGCCCCGGGCCCTGGCGGCCGTCACCCGCTGGTACCGGGAGCGCGGCCTCGCGCCGCTCCTCCAGGTGCCCGACTCCTCTCCCTACGCGGACGAGGTGGCGCGCGCGGGGTGGACCCACGAGGCGGACACCCTGGTGCGTACCGCGCCGCTGGGGCCGCTGACGGACCTGCCGGAGCCGCCGGGCGCCGGCGTGGAGCTGTCCCGGGCGCCGGACGCGGCGTGGCTCGCCGCCTACCACCGCACCGGCGAACTCGCCGACGCCGCGCTCCGGGTGGTCTCCGGCGGTCCGTCGGTGTGGTTCGCCGGCGCGCCCGGCGCCATCGGCCGGGCCGTCGTCGAGGGGCCCTGGGTGCTGTTCGGCGCGGTCGAGGTGGCGCCCGGGCAGCGCCGCCGGGGCCTGGCCACCGCGGTGATGGGCGCGCTGGCCCGCCGGGCGTACGACGAGGGAGCGCGGGCCGCCTACCTCCAGGTGGAGGCGGACAACGCCGCCGCCCGGGCGCTCTACGACGGGCTGGGCTTCACCGACCACCACCGCTACCACTACCGGCGCTCCCCGGCATGACGTCCTCGGTACGCGAACGGTTCGCCGCCGCCGCCCGCGAGGAGCGGCCCGACCTGGCGGAGCTGTGCCTGCTGATCGGCGCGGAGGCCGACCCCGCGCTGGACGGCCCGGTCGCCGACCTCGCCCAGATCGAGCTGGACCGGCTGGCCGGGCTGCTCCCCTACGGTGCGGCCACCCCGCTGGAGTGGGCGCGGGGGCTCGGCCGGGTGCTGGGCGCCGGGCACGGCTTCCACGGCACGCCCTCGGACTACGGGCGGCTGTCGTCGTCGCTGCTCCAGGAGGTGCTGCGGCGGCGGCGCGGCCTGCCGATCCTGCTGTCGGTGGTGTGGATGGAGGTGGCACGGCGCGCGGGGGCGCCGGTCCACGGGGTGGGGCTGCCCGGGCACTTCGTGGTGGCGCTGGGCGACCTGGATCCGGACGGCGGGCGGTTCGGGCCGGAGGGCGGGACGGGCCCGGCACCGTACGTCCTGGTCGATCCGTTCGACGCGGGACGCGTGCTGTCCGGGCCGGACGCCGAGCGGCTGACGGCGGGCGCGCTCGGCGGCGTCCGCGGGCGTACGGGCGGGCCCGCGCCGTACGCCCCCGCCGCCGCGGACACGCTCGACATCGTCCGCCGCGTGCTCAACAACATCCGGGCCTGGGCGGCGCCGCGGCCCGAGCGGCTCCCCGTCCAACTGTGGTCCCTCGACCTGACGCTGCTCCTCCCCCGCCACCCGGCGCGGCTGCGCTACGAGCGGGCGCAGGTGCTGGTGCAGATGGGCGACTTCCTGGGCGGCGCCGCGGAGATGGAGGAGTACGCCGAGGTGATCGGCTCGTTCGACCCGGAGACCGCGGCCGCCATCCGTACGCAGGCGCGTGCGGCGCGGGCCCGGCTGAACTGACCCCGCGGGCAGGGGCGCCCGAAGGGGTCAGAGCCAGCCCTTCTCACGGGCGATCCGCACCGCCTCCGCCCGGTTGCGGGCGCCCGTCTTCTGGATGGCGGTGGACAGGTAGTTCCGCACGGTGCCCTCGGACAGCAGCAGCCGCCGCGCGATCTCCGCGTTGACCGAGCCGTCGGCGGCGGCGTTGAGCACCTCGCGTTCGCGTCCGGTGAGCGGGTCCGCGCCCTCCGCCAGCGCGGCCGCGGCCAGCGAGGGGTCGATCACGCGCTCGCCGGCCAGCACCCGCCGCACCGCGTCGGCGAGTTGGGAGGCGGGCGCGTCCTTCACGAGGAACGCCTGCGCGCCCGACTCCATCGCGCGCCGCAGGTACCCGGGCCGGCCGAAGGTGGTCACGATGACGACCTTCACCGCCGGAGCCGCCTCGCGGACCCGGCCGGCCGCCTCGATACCGGTCAGCCCGGGCATCTCGATGTCGAGCAGCGCCACGTCGGGCCGGTGCTCCAGCACCGCGGCCACCACCTCGTCGCCCCGCGCGACCTGCGCCACGACCTCGATGTCCTCCTCAAGGCCGAGGAGCGTGGCCAGCGCCTCCCGGACCATCGACTGGTCGTCGGCCAGCAGAACCCGGATGATCCCCGTCACCCCGGCAGGTTAGCGGCTCCCGCGGCCGGATCCGGACCCGGGCGGGGTCCGGACCCGGGGCGGGGTCCGGACCCGGGGCGGGCGGTCACCCGGTGATGCGCATCAGCTCGACGTGGTCGCCGGAGACGGTGAAGGCGAAGTCGGACAGGCCGTTGAAGCCGTTCCCGCCGACCCGGGTGGAGACGGTCGTGGTGCCGTCGTCGGTGCGGGTGCCGGTGACCCGGAGGGTGACCTGCTTGCCGATGAACTCCGCGTCGCTCCACTGCCGGATGGCGTCGTGGCCGCGGAAGACGCGGCCCCAGTCGTCCACCGCGCCGTCCGGGGCGAACGCGGCGAGGAAGTCCTCGGTGTTCCCCGCGTCCGCCGCCTCCAGGGCTGCGGCGACGGGGATCGGCAGGGGCTCAGGGCTGGTCATGCCCGCTCAACGACGGCCCGCACGGCGGGTCACGCACCGGCTCGGCCGATCGGGCGGCCCGCACCGGGCACCCGGGCCGGGTGGCGGGGCGCACCCGGCCGGCACCGTACGGCCCGGCGCCGGACCGTATGACATCTGTCATGCGGATGTCACGACCGGGCGCACTGCCGCCGGACCCGCCCGGCGCGGGACAGTGGTGCCATGACCGCACCATCAGTGAGCACGAACACGCAGGCACAGGGCGGGGGCCGGGCCCCGGGGGAAGCCGTGGTGAGCTTCCGGGACGTGGGCAAGAGCTTCGGGGCCGTACGCGCGGTGGCCGAACTGAGCCTGGAACTGCACCCCGGCGAGACGGTGGCGCTGCTCGGGCCCAACGGCGCCGGCAAGTCCACCGCGCTCGACCTGCTCCTCGGCCTGAAGAACGCCGACCAGGGGGAGGTGAGGGTGTTCGGCTCCACCCCGGCGCAGGCCATCGCCAAGGGGCGGCTCGGCGCGATGCTCCAAAGCGGCGGGCTGATGGAGGAGGTCACCGTGCGCGAACTGGTCGCGCTCGCCTGCGACCTGCACCCGAGGGCGTACCCGGTGGACCAGGTGCTGGCCGCCGCCGACCTCACCGGAATCCGGGACCGGAAGGTGAACAAGCTCTCCGGCGGCCAGGAGCAGCGGGTCCGGTTCGCGATGGCCACGGCCGGCGAGAACGACCTGATCGTGCTCGACGAGCCGACCACGGGCATGGACGTGAGCGCGCGGCAGGCGTTCTGGGCGACGATGCGCGCCCAGGTCGACCGGGGCCGTACGGTGCTGTTCGCCACGCACTACCTGGAGGAGGCGGACGCGATCGCGGACCGCGTGCTGGTCCTGCACCGGGGCCGGCTGATCGCGGACGGCACGGCGGCCGAGATCAAGGCGCGCGCGGGGGCCCGCCGGATCACCTTCGACCTGGCCGGCGCCGTCGACGAGGCGGCGCTGCGCGCGCTGCCGAACGTGGTGGGCCTGGACGTGACCGGCCCGACCGTGCGCATCCGCTCCGACGACGCGGACGCCACCGTGCACGCGGTCTACGGGCTGGGCCTGTACCCGCGCAACCTGGAGGTCGCCGGGCTCGGCCTGGAGCAGGCGTTCCTCGCCATCACCGACGCCGCGACCAGCGCAGAGGAGGCGGGACGGCGATGACGACGCTGATCCGGCTGGAGATCACCCGCACCCTGCGGAACCGCAAGTTCATGTTCTTCTCGGTGCTGTACCCGGCGTTCCTGTTCCTGGCGGTCGGCCTGAGCTACAAGAAGGGCGACACGGTCGGGGGCCACGGGCTGTCGGCGGTGGCCTACCTGATGGTCTCGATGGCCGCGTTCGGCGCGATGACGGCGGTGCTGATGGGCAACGCCGAGCGGATCGCCCGCGAGCGGGAGAAGGGCTGGGTGCGCCAGCTACGGCTGACCGCGCTGCCCGGCCGCGGCTACGTCACCGCGAAGGTCGCCTCCGCGGCCACCGTCAGCCTGCCCTCGATCCTGGTGGTGCTGCTGATCGGCGGCACCGTGAAGGACGTCCGGCTGGACGCCTGGCAGTGGGTGGCGATCGCCTTCAGCACCTGGGCCGGCAGCCTGGTCTTCGCGGCGCTCGGGGTGGCGATCGGCTACCTGGCCACCGCGGACGTGGCCCGGCCGGTGTCCATGCTCTTCTACTTCGGCCTGGCGGTCCTCGGCGGTCTGTGGGTGCCGATCTACAGTTTCCCGCAGTGGCTGCAGAACCTCGCCGGCTACCTCCCGGCGCGGCCGTACGTGGCCGTGAGCCAGGCGATCGAGGTGGGGAGCTCCCCGCACGCCAAGGACGTCACCGTCCTGATCGTCTACCTGCTGCTCTTCGCGGGGGCGGCGGCCTGGCTCTACCGCAAGGACACCCGGAAGGCGTGACCCGTATGACCGGCGAGGCGTGGCCGCAGTGGCGGCGGGAGGTGGAGGAGGCCGACACCAGCCCGATGGGGCGGCCGCCCGAGACCCGCAGGCAGGCGCTGATCAAGCTGATGTGGATCGGCGTCTGGCTCGCCTACCTCGGCTCGCCGGTGGGCGACCTGGTCGACGGCGGCCACCCGGCGGCCGTCGTCGTGCCCGCCGCCCTCGGCCTGGCCGCCTTCGTCGGCGCGTACCTGGTGCTGGCGCTCTTCCGCACCAGCGACCCGGAGCCGCCCGCCCCCTGGGTGCACGCGACGCTCGTCGGGCTGGCGGCGCTGTCGCTGACCTTGTCGCTCACGCTCGGCAAGGACTGGCTGGTGCTGTACGTGTACGTCTCCGTGGCGTGCGGGGCCGCCCTGCCGGGCAGGCACTCGCGGTGGGCGGTCCCCCTGTCGGCCGGCCTGCTCGTCGCGACCGCGCTGGTCGTCGACCGGTCCGCCTCGCTCTACCCGGAACTGCTGCTGCCCGCGCTGCTCGGCGGCTTCGCGATGATCGGCGTGCAGCAGCTCGTGCGCACCATGCGGGAGCTGCGGGCCGCCCGGGACACCGTGGCCCAGCTCGCCGCCACCGAGGAGCGGCTGCGGCTCGCCCGCGACCTGCACGACCTGCTCGGGCACTCGCTCTCCCTGATCACCCTCAAGAGCGAACTGGCCGGCCGGATGCTGCCGGACCGGCCGCACGACGCGGCCCGGCAGGTCTTCGACATCGAGTCGGTCAGCCGCCAGGCGCTGGTGGACGTGCGCGAGGCGGTCAGCGGCTACCGGCGCCCGACGCTGGCCACCGAGGTCGTCTCGGCCCGCAGCGCGCTGGCCGCGGCGGGCGTCTCGGCCCGGCTGCACGTCCCCGAGCGGGTGGACGGCCTCACCCCGGCAGCGGAGGGCGCGCTCGCCTGGGCGCTGCGCGAGGCGGCGACCAACGTGGTGCGGCACAGCGGCGCGGCGACCTGCGTGGTGGCACTGGAGACCGGCGGGGGCAACGCGACGCTGACGGTGTCCGACGACGGACGCGGGCCGGATCACTCCCGCCCGGCGGGGAACGGGCTGACCGGGCTGGGTGAGCGGCTGGTGCTGGCCGGCGGCACCCTGCGCACCTCCCGCGCGGGGGACGGCGGCTTCACGCTGACCGCGGTGGTGCCGCTCGACCCGGCTCCGGTGGGCGCGAACCGGCCGCCGGGTGGCGAGTAGTAGGGTCCGGGCTGTGCCCGAGACCCCCGAGTTGCCCGAGATCCCCGCGCCGAGCCCGGCCGCCCCCGACGATCCCGAAGCCGGCGCCGGCGGTGCGACCGCGGCAGCGGGACCCGTCGGGGCGGCGCCCGCACCGGACACCGCAGCCGACGGCGACGACAGCGGCGAGGCGGCCGTCCGGCCCGGGACCGGCCACGGCGGCGCCGGAGCGGACCCCGGCGAGCCCGGCTTCGCCCGCTCCGCGGCGGTCGGGGTCACCGGGGGCCTCGTCCCGGACTCCGTGCTGCAGATCGCCGTGCGCGCCACGCTGCCGTTCCAGGCGGCCCGCGCGGACCGCAGCTTCGCCACCGCGTTCTGGTACAACGACCTGATCGAGACCGGCGGCGACCACGAGGTGATCCGGCAGTACCTCGTCACGGCCGCGCCCCGCACCCGCTTCGAGATCGGGCAGTGGACGCTGCGCGGCGACCTCACCGACCCCGAACAGCCCCTCGACGAGCTGGTGATGGCCGGCTTCGCCAAGCGCTGGACGGTGCTCGGCGACCTCGGCGTCGCGGTGATGCCCACCGTGGACCTGCACCTGCACGCCGAACGCAAGGGCTGGCGCTGGGACACCCAGGAGGTCACCGACGGGCTCGCCGCGCGGGCCGAGGACATCGCGGCGCTCGGCGAGGGGCCGCTGCCGGCCTACGTCCTGGGGCACGCGGCCGACGACAGCGGCACGTCCGCGCACCCGGACCGGCCGCAGTCCCTGCTGCCGGGCGAGGTGCGCCGCGCGGCCCCCGACGCCCCGCTGACCTGGTCGGACCCGCTGCCCACCGGTTTCGACGGCGCGCCGGTCTTCGCCGCCCTGCCGCTGCCCGACGAGCAGTTGAAACTGCTGTGCCTGGGGGTCGCGCTGCCGGGCGCGGGCGGCCCGGACGCACCGGCGACCGTGGTCACCTTCGCCGAACTGCGCTCCGCGATCCACGCGCTGGCCCCCCGCCGCAGGCGCCACTGGTGGCAGCGCGGCTGAGGCGTGTCCGGCGGGGGCCGCCGGGCTCTGAGGGCCCGCCCCGGCCCGCGGGGCTGCCGGCGGCGAGTGCTCCCGGTTCCCCTGGTTCCTGTCCGGCGGATCCTGCCGGGCCCACTGCGCCCGGCACCCGCACCTCCCTGCGGTGTCGAACCACCCACGGACGACCCGGTACGCGGATGCTTCTCCGCCTTGCGACGCACGGCACCGGACCCCGCGAGCCCGACCGGCACGCCCCGCCGGACAGGCCCTAGCCGAGCACCGCGTCCGGGAGCGTCACGCTCCGCCCGGCGATCGTCTTGGAGTTGAGCGCCTGGATCAGCGCGGTGGCGACGTCCTGCGGGGTGACCGCGGTCTTCGACCCGTCGCCGCGCTCCAGGAGCACTCCGTCGAAGGAGTTGCCGTACAGCGACTGGAGGGTCTTCAGGTCGATGTGCGGGGCGAGCTGCCCGTCTGCGGTGGCCTGCATGGTGAGGAACTGCGGCAGCGTGTTCTCGAACGGCACGTCGTGGCCTGCGGCGAGGATGTGCACCGGGCCCATCATCGCGGTCTTGCCGAAGCCGCTGACGGCCTTGTCCAGGGCCGCCTGCGTGACCTTCGGCTGGACCGTGGTGACCTTCAGGTCGACCGGGGTGTTGCGGCCGGACTCGGCCCGCTGCCGGTAGGCGGCGGAGACCTGGGTCGCGGCGGCGTCCACGTCGACGGCCTGGCTCGGCTTGCCGGGCACCGGGACGGCCTTGCCGTCCTCGAAGCGCACCATGCCGTCGGAGCCCTGGGCGGACGGGCCCGCCACGGACGTCAGCGCCGCCTTGAGCTTGTCCTGGTCGACCACCACCACCGGCTCCTCGACCCGGGTCTGGCCGAAGAGCGAGCCGACCACCGAGACCGGGTTGTAGTCGGGGTGCGCGACCTTGCGGACGGTGGCGTCGGTGTCGACGGACAGGCCCGCGATCGACGGCTTGAGGGAGTGCTGCTTGCCGCCGACGGTGATCGTCAGCGCCGCGGTCCCCCGGTTGCCGAGCGCGGTGTCGAGCTTCTTGACGGCAGCCGCCTGGCTGGTGTTGCCGATGTCCACGCCCAGCACGGTGGTGCCCTTGGGCACGTCGGAGTGGTTCATCAGCAGCCCGGCGCCGTAGGCGACGACGGCGACGCCGACCACCGCGGCACCGAGCAGCGCCGGCTTGGAGCGGCCCTTCTTCGCCGGCTTGGCCGACGCGGCCGGGGAGGACGGCGCGGGGGCGCCCGCGGCGGAGCCGGCCGCCGCCTTCGCTCCCGGCGGCACGGACCCAGGGCCGGCGGCGCCGGGCCGCCCGGCCGACCGGTCGCGGCCCTCGTCCGCCGGTACCGGCGGGATGCCGCCGACCAGGGTGTCGCTCGCGGACCGCTTCCCGGACGGGCGGGAGCCGGCCGGGTTCGGCGGGCGGAAGGCGTGCTCGCCGGTGTCCCCGGTCACCGGCGGCACCGCCATGTCGCCGGTGGCCGGCCCGGTGGTGGCCCCGGCGGGCGGCAGCGGCGCGCCGCCGTCCCCGAACGGGTCGGTGGGGATGCCGCGCGGCACTCCGGGCGGGAAGCCCTCGGTGCCGAACGGACCGTTCCCGGTGCCCTGTTCGGCGCCGCCCGCCGCGCCCGGGGGCGTCTCGAAGGACCTCGGGAACCCGTCCGAGGGCGTGTCGTGCGGGCCGCGCGCGGCGGGGCCGTCGTCGAACGGCGAGCCCACCGGCGGCGGCAGGAACGCCTGCGGGATCTGCTGCGTACCGGTGTCGGGGTCGGAGAACTGCTCGGTGTACGGCGCCGGGAAGGGGTCGTTCGCCTGCGGGGTGCCCGCGGCGGGGGTGCCGGCGCCGAAGAAGCTCCCGTCCGCGGCCGGCGGCACCGTGAAGCCGCCGCCGGACGTCCCGCCCGCGGGCGCGGCACCGCGCGGGAAGTCGCCCTGGAAGCCGTCGCCGGAGAAGCCTTCGGAGAACCCGTCGCCCGTCGCCGGCACGCCCGGGGGGAAGCCGGCGGGGGCCGGCCCGGCGCCGGGCGCGCCCGCGGCCGCGCCGCCCTGGAACCCGTCGCCGCGCGGGCCGTTGCCAGGCGCCTGCCCGGCGCCCGGACCGGTGGCCGGGCTCGCGCCCGGGCCCGAGGACCCGACCGGCTTGCGCGGCACGAACCAGTCGCTGGTCTTCTCCTTCTTGTCCTTCTTCTCCGCCTTCTCGGCGCGCTCCGACGGCTCCTCGCCGTCCTGCCCGCCCTGCCCGCCCTCGGCGGCCGGTTCACCGGCGGAGGCGGCCGCGCCGCCCGCGTCGGGGGTGTCGGCGGCTCCGGCGGCCTGGGGGCCGGCGGAGGCGGCCGCGCCCTCCTCGACGGTGGTCCGCATGACGACCGGCGGAATCGGCCGGGAGCCGGGGATGTTGATCCTGATCCGGGTGGTCAGCGTCGTCTCGGTCCTGGGTTCGCCGGCCGCGTCCGCGTTCCTGCCCTGTTCGGCCGCGCCGGCGCCGTCCTGCTCCTGGTCGGCCTGCGGCCGCTCCTGCGGGTGCAGCGACGGGAAGGGGCGGGGGCCGTAAGGCGGGGTCCCTGACGGGTACGCGGCACCGCCGCGTCCCTGGGGACCGGAGGACGAACTGTCAGTTTCACGACTCAAAGCAGGCTCTCCCGGTTTTCCACGCCACCCGGCACGTCAGTCGGCGGGCGGCTCGCCGGCGCACCCACCATACCGACCTGTGCGCTGGGGCGGCTGCGGTCCGGCGGAACGCTGGGCCACACCCAACCATGCGGCGGCCCCTGCCCGCCAAGTCAGGTCCTATTCGTGCCGGATGGGGGTACTTGGGGCAGCGTGGCGCAGATCACCGCGCCCAGGGCACCGCCGAGCAGGTAGACGTAGGGGCCGATGCCGGCGGCGAGCAGGAAGTCGCCCTCCGGCTGGGAGCCGCTGAGCAGGATCACGCAGATCAGCCAGACGGCGGCGGGCACCACGGTGCCCAGCCGGGTGCCGGTGAGCCGGCCGCCCCCCAGGAACAGGCCCACGCACCCGGCGAGCGCCAGCAGCAGGCCGCCCGGCTCCCAGGCGGCCTGGACGAGGGCGCCGGCCACCGCGACGGCCACCGCGAGGACGGCGAGGCCGACGTACCCCGCGACGCGGGCGCCCTGCGTCCCGCGCGGATGGCTGGACAGCGGGCCGAAGATCGGCGTGCGGGCGGGCACGGGACGTCCGCGGCCGTCGGCGGGGCGGCTCATCGTCCGCCTCCGGCGGTCCCGCCGTCCTCGCCGCCCCCGGCGGCGCCGACCGGCGCTTTCGCCGAACGCGCCGCGGGCCGCGGGCCGGGGCCGAACAGGTCGTCCGCCCGGCCGGAGGGCTCGCCGCGCACCTGCCGGTAGTACTCGACGGCGAAGATCGGCTGCCCGAGGTCGTTGGAGAGCGCGAAGAAGGGGCCGTCGACGGCGATCTGCGAGGCGTGCGCGCGCATCGCGGCCGTCTTGCGGCCGGCGTGGGCGGAGCCGTCCACCGACACCGTCACGAGGGCGTCGTCGACCACGCCGGGGACGTCGTCCGGGGTCGCGACGCCGGCGAAGGGGACGTCCCGGCCCCGGGCGGCGAGCCGGTCGAAGCCGGCCTGCACGACCGAGCGGGGCGTGCAGATCTCGTAGACCCGGTCGACCCGGTGGCCGCGCCCGGCGGCGAGTTCGTAGCCGCGCAGGGCGATGCGGTGCGCCTGGATGTGGTCCGGGTGGCCGTAGCCGCCGTTGTCGTCATAGGTGACCAGGACCTGGGGGCGCACCTCCAGGATGACGTCGGCGAGGTGGCCGGCCGCCTCGTCCAGGTCGGCACGCCACAGGCAGGCCGGGTTGTCGTTCTGGGCGGCGCCCATCATCCCGGAGTCCCGGTAGCGGCCGGGGCCGCCCAGGAACCGGTGGTCGGTGACCCCCAACTCGGCCATGGCCGCGCCCAGCTCGCCGATCCGGTGCGCGCCGAGGGTGTCGTCGCGGTCGGCGGCGAGGTGCGCCAGCTCCGGCGGGATCACCTCGCCCTCCTCGCCGAGGGTGCAGGTGACGAGGGTGACGCGTGCCCCCTCGGCCGCGTACCTGGCCATGGTGGCGCCGTTGTTGATCGTCTCGTCGTCCGGGTGGGCGTGGACGAACAGCAGGCGCCGCTCGGGGGTGCCGCCGGGAGCATCGGTCATGGTCGAAGCCTACGGCTCCGCACACCGGACCCGGGCGGCGGCCCGTGCCGCCGCCCGCGCGCCCGTACTCAGATCTTGATGTTGGAGATGGTCTGCGCCACGTTGCTGGTGAGGTTGGTGATCTGGGGCGCCCACGAGGAACTGGCGAGATAGAAGCCGAGCAACGTACAGGCCACCGCGTGCCCTGCCTTGAGCCCTGAACGGCGGATCAGCAGGAACACGATGATCAGCAGCAGCAGCACCGCCGAAATCGAGAGTGCCACAGCGGCTCACCTCCTCATACGCAGGGTCCATGTCAGTTGCCACATGCTTATTACCCACCCACGGCTACGGATCATAACTTTCCGTGCGACCGCATAAGTCGGAGCACGGAAGCACGCGGGGGCGCATGAACAGATCCAGCCAACGCCCGTGTCCGGTAAGGCTCCTGGGCCCGGGACAGATGACCAGGTCAGCGTGGCGCGGGCGACACCGGCGGTAATCCGGGGGCGATTGTCGGTGCCAGCCTCTAGGGTCGCGGGTATGACGTACCTCTCATTCCCCCGGCAGCACGCGCGGACACAGCGGTTCACCCTCGGGGCCCCGCGGGCGTTCGCGGTCGCGCCCGGCGGGGAGCGGGTGGCGTTCGTGCGCTCCCGGTCCGGCACCGACCGGGAGCAGTTGCTGTGGGTGCTGGACCTGCCGCCCGCCGGCGAGGGGGAGCCGGCCGGCTCGGCGGTGGAGCGGCTGGTGGCCGACCCCGCGGCCGTGCTGGGCGGTGCGGACGAGGAGCTGTCCGCGGCGGAGCGGGCCCGGCGCGAGCGCAGCCGGGAGGGCTCCGCGGGCGTGGTGGCCTTCGCCGTGGACCGCGCGGTGGCGCTGGCCGCCTTCGCGCTGTCGGGGCGGCTGTTCGTGGCGGACCTGGCCGGCGCACCGGGCCCGGGCGGGGCGGAGGGCGCGGCCGCGTTGCGCGAACTGCCCGTGCCGGGCCCGGTGGTGGACCCGCGCCCGTCCCCGGACGGCCGCTGGGTGGCGTACGCGGCGGGCGGCGCGCTGCGGGTGGCCCGCAGCGGGGCGCCCGCGGACGCCGGGCCGGCCGGCGGCGCGGGTCCGGCCGACCGCGCGCTCGCCGAGCCCGACGGCCCGTCGGTGACGTGGGGGCTCGCGGAGTTCGTGGCCGCGGAGGAGATGGACCGCACCCGCGGCTTCTGGTGGGCGCCGGACAGCAGCGCGCTGCTCGTCGCGCGGGTGGACGAGTCCCCGGTCCAGCGCTGGTGGATCTCGCAGCCCGCCCACCCGGACCGGGCACCGGTCGAGGTCGCCTACCCGCGGGCCGGCACGCCCAACGCGGAGGTGACCCTCGCCCTGTTCGGCCTGGACGGCTCGCGCACGGACATCGACTGGGACCGCGACCGCTACCCCTACCTCGCGTCGGTGCGCTGGTCGTCGGGCGGCCCCGCGCTGCTGCTGGTGCAGAGCCGGGACCAGCGCGCGCAGGCGTACCTGTCGGTGGACCCCGTGACGGGCGCGACCGAGGCGGTGGCCGTCGAGGAAGATCCAACTTGGCTGGATCTCTTCCCCGGTGTGCCGGTCCGGACCTCCGACGGTGAACTGGTCACCCTCTCCGACGCGTCGGGCGCCCGCGCCCTCACCGTGGGCGGGCGGGCGCTGACCGGCCCGGAGCTGCACCTGCGGGCGGTGCTGGACGCCGGGGAGGACGACTTCCTGGTGACCGCGTCCGCCGGCGAGGCTGCGGCCGATCCGGAGATCGGCGAGGTGCACGTCTACCGGGTGGACGGCGGCGGCGCCCAGGCCGCCCCGGTCAGGGTCTCGGACCGGCCCGGTGTGCACACCGCGGTCCGGGCCGGCGACGTGACCGTGCTGACCTCCTCCACCCTCGACCGTCCCGGTCCGGTGACCCGGGTGCTGCGCGGCGGCACCGAGATCGGCCGGATCGCGTCACGCGCCGAGACCCCGTCGCTGACCGCGCGCCCCCGGCTGCTGGAGGCGGGGCCGCTGCGCATCCCGACCGCGGTCCTGCTGCCGACCGGCTGGCGCGAGGGCGACGGCCCGCTGCCGGTGCTCCTCGACCCGTACGGCGGCCCGCACGGCCAGCGGGTGTACGCGGCGCACAACCCGCACCTGGTCTCGCAGTGGTTCGCCGACCAGGGCTTCGCGGTGATCGTGGCCGACGGCCGCGGCACCCCGGGGCGGTCCCCGGCGTGGGAGAAGGCCGTCGCCGGCGACTTCGCCGGGGTCTCGCTGCCCGACCAGGTGGCGGCCCTGCGCGCGGTCGCCGAGCTGTACCCGCTCGACCTGGGCCGGGTGGCGATCCGCGGCTGGTCCTACGGCGGCTACCTCGCCGGCCTCGCGGCGCTGCGCCGCCCGGACGTCTTCCACGCGGCGGTGGTCGGCGCCCCGGTCACCGACCTGCGGCTGTACGACACGCACTACATGGAGCGCTACCTCGGCGACCCCCGCGAGCACCCGGAGGTCTACGAGGCGAACTCCCTGGTGGGCGAGCACGGCCTGGTCCAGGCCGCGGAGCCGGCCCGGCCGATGATGGTGATCCACGGCCTCGCCGACGACAACGTGCTGGTCGCCCACTCGCTGCGGCTGTCCACCGCGCTGCTGGCGGCCGGCCGGCCGCACGAGGTGCTGCCGCTGTCCGGGGTCACCCACATGACGCCCCAGGAGCAGGTGGCCGAGAACCTGCTGCTGCTCCAGGTGGACTTCCTCAAGCGCGCCCTCGGCATGCGCCCGCAGAAGTAGCGGAGGCGGCGCCCGGGGCGCCGCTGACATCCGGGCACCGCCCGCGGGTGCGGACCCGGCGTGCGGCGCCCGACCGAAGCCCTCGACACTTGATGTGTCGGGGGCTTCTTCGGTTGCCGCCGGTCGGGTGATGACGGCGCGCGCCCGACCCGGCCGCGGGGGTCCGGGAAGGCGGGCGGAAGGTGGGCGGAACGGCCGGCCGGGAACCCGTCTTCACGAGCCCCGGCCGACCTACGGCACCCGCACGGCCGTACGTTGTTCAGACTGCTCGGTCCGTATATCGGAGCTGCGACAGAAAAGTTGCTTACATGTAAACGCGGTACGTACCAGTACATCCGTTATGTCCGTTTGATATGACCGTTGTCAAGCACGTAGGGACACCAATCTGCAAAACCTTCGCTCAAGATGCCAAACAACAAGCTTTCTTCCTTCCTCCCCCCCTTGACTGGAAGTTGATTCCATTGCGAAAGTCCGCTCAACCCATGACGCACAACCTGCGTCGCATCGCACGCTCTCGGCCCCCGGGGAAGTAACCAGATGACGAGTCCAAGCCAGGCTGCCGCCGATGGCGACAGCCTCACCCTCGAGCCCGAGGGCAACTCCGGCACCCCGGGCACGAAGGACCCCCGTGAACTCGCCGGACGCACCCCCGGACAGCTGGCCTGGATGCGCTTCAAGCGCGACAAGACCGGTATCGCCTGCGCGATCGTCGTGGCGCTGTTCATCATCCTTCCGCTGTGCGCGCCGCTCATCAGCAAGCTCTACGGCAAGAACGCGTACGACCTGTACGGTCAGGACGACGGCCTGCTGAACGGCTTCGGCCTGCCGATCAAGCCGAACGGCGGCATCAGCGGCGACCACTGGTTCGGCATCGAGCCGCGCCTGGGCCGCGACGTGTTCATGCTGCTGCTCTACGGCATCCGCACCTCGCTGCTGATCGCGCTCGCGGTCACCGTGCTCGCGGTCGGGGTCGGCGTGCTCTTCGGCCTGACCCAGGGCTACCTCGGCGGGAAGACCGACTACTTCATGGGCCGGTTCTCCGACTTCATGCTGTCCTTCCCCAGCCAGCTCTTCTTCATCGCGTTCTCCCCGGTCGTGATCCTCTTCTTCGTCAAGCCCGGCGAGCAGGAGTCCTGGTGGGTCCGCCCGGTGGTGCTGATCGGGGTGCAGTTCATCCTGGGCTGGATGAGCATCGGCCGACTGGTGCGCGCCCAGGTGCTGAGCCTGCGCGAGCGGGAGTTCGTGGAGGCGGCCCGGATCAGCGGTGCCTCCTCGTGGCGGATCATCAGCAAGGAGCTCCTGCCCAACATCTGGAGCACCATTCTGGTGCAGTCCACCCTGATGCTCCCGGTCTTCGTGACGGCGGAGGCGGGCCTGTCCTACCTCGGCGTCGGCATCGTCGACCCCACGCCGGACTGGGGCCTGATGTTCCAGACCGGCGCCACGTTCTACGACAGTGACATCACCTTCATGTTCTTCCCCGGCATCGCGATGGTGATCTTCGTGGTCGCCTTCAACCTGCTCGGGGACTCGGTCCGGGACGCTCTCGACCCCAAGACCCTTCGCTAGCGGTCCCCGTACCCGGGGTGCGGGTCCGCCAGCTCATCGTTCCAGTTGTCCAGGTCGTCGGACCGGTCCGTGCACGCGGCCGCCGGGCGTCGGCATCAGTGGCAGTTCAGTCCAGACAGGCAGGATTTCATGAGACACAGCAAAGCTCGCTTGGTGGCCGCGGTCGCGGCCGTCGGAGCTCTGTCGCTGACCGCCTCCGCGTGCAGCAGCGGTGGTGGCGACACCAGCCCGAGCGGCGCAGGGGGCGCCAGCAAGGCACCGGTCCCGAACTACGGCCTCGGCACCGCTGCCGACTCCACGGGTCCGGCTCCTGCGGTGGCGGGCGCGACCAAGGGCGGCACCGTCCAGGACCTGGACCAGGCGGGCTTCGACTACCTGGACCCGGCCCAGCAGTACGTGAGCGACCAGTTGTCGGTCTCGCCGCTGTACGCCCGTACGCTGACCGGCTACAAGATCGACCCGAAGACCGGTAAGACGATCCTCGTCGGCGACATGGCCACCGACACCGGCAAGATGTCGGACGGCGGCAAGACCTGGACCTTCACGCTCAAGAGCGGCCTGAAGTTCCAGGACGGCACGACGATCACGTCCAAGGACGTGAAGTACAGCATCGAGCGGCTGTTCGCGAGCTTCGTCACGCAGGGCCCGGTCTACATCCAGAGCTGGCTGTACGGCACGAACTTCAAGGACGCCTACGCGGGGCCGTACGACGGCAAGGAGATCCCGGACAGCATCCTCGCCACGCCGGACGACAAGACGGTCGTCTTCCACTTCCAGACCCCGCACGCCGACGCGCCCTACGCGATGGCGATGCCGGTGACGGCTCCGGTCGAGAAGTCCAAGGACGACAAGGCCGCGTACAACAACCACCCGGTCTCCTCCGGCCCGTACGAGATCGCCTCGTACAAGCCCGGCAAGTCCCTGGTCTTCAAGCGCAACCCGTACTGGGACCCGAAGACCGACCCGATCCGCAACGCCTACCCGGACTCCTGGAACTTCCAGCTCGGCATCCAGCAGCCGGGTCTGACCCAGCGGATCATGGCCGGCTCGGGCACCGACAAGGACGCGATCGACCTGTCCGGTGTCGCGGACACCTCGCAGATGGCCAAGCTGACGACGGACGCGGAGTACAAGGCGCGGACGATCAACCAGTACCAGCCGTACGTCGAGACCCTCGACATCAACACCAAGCGGATCACCGACCCGAAGGTCCGCCAGGCGATCGCCTACGCGTTCCCGATGTCGCAGGTCCAGCAGGCCATGGGCGGCTCGCCGCAGGGCGACCTGGGCACCACGCTGCTCAGCCCGACCATCGCCGGGTGGAAGAAGTACGACCCGTTCGGCAAGCTCACCCAGCCGACCGGTAACGTGGAGAAGGCCAAGGAGCTGCTGAAGGAGGCCGGTCAGCCGCACCCGAAGCTGGTCTTCCCGTACGCGAACACCCCGAAGTGGTCCACGGTCTCGCTGACCATCGCCAACGCGCTGGAGAAGGCCGGCTTCCAGGTCGTCCGCAAGGCGATCGACGCGACGTCCTTCTACACGATCGTCGGCAAGGTGAACAACCAGTTCGACATCTACCGCACCGGCTGGGGCGCGGACTGGCCGAACGCCTCCACCGTGGTCCCGCCGACCATGGACGGTACGAACCTGACCGACGGAACGAACAACTACTCGTTCCTGAACGACCCGCACATCAACAGCGAGATCCAGCGGATCAAGAACATCGCTGACGTCAAGACCCAGACCGCCGAGTGGGAGAAGCTGTCGGAGTACTCCCTGTCGAAGGACACCGCCCAGGTGCCGTTCCTCTTCGACAAGTACTTCAACATCTACGGCTCCGGCCTGGGTGGTGTGACCTACAACTCGGTCGTCGGCACCATCAACGCCAACACCGTGTTCGTCAAGCAGTAGTCCGACAACCGGGCAGCCGGCCCAGGCGACCGCCTGGGCCGGCTGCCCCCGGATCTGACCGCGCGGCCGCCGCCCGCGCCCCCACGGAAGAGCTCACCGATGCTCCGTTTCCTCACACGTCGCGTTCTGGGCGCGATCGTGATCCTGGTGGCCATCAGCGCCGTCACCTATTTCCTGTTCTTCGTACTACCCGCCGACCCGGCTCAGCTCGCGTGCGGCAAGAACTGCTCCAACCCCGGCATCGTGCGGGACATCCACCACCGCATGGGCCTGGACCTGCCGGTCTACCAGCAGTACTGGGACTACATGACCGGCATCTTCACCGGCCGGCACATGCCCGACGGGCAGAACTGCCCGGCCCCCTGCTTCGGCTTCTCCTTCGCCAACGACCAGGCGATCTGGCCGACCATCGCCGACCGCTACCCGACCACCCTGTCGCTGGCGATCGGCGGTTCCGCCGCGTTCCTGATCATCGGCGTCGGCCTGGGCATGCTCGCCGCCTGGCAGCAGGGCAAGACCTTCGACCGCGTCGCCAGCTCCATCTCGCTGCTCGGCAACTCGGTGCAGATCTACTTCATCGGCCCGCTGGCCATCGCGCTGTTCGCCGACAACCTCGGCTGGTTCGACCACGGCCACGACCCGACGTGGTCCTCCGACCCGGTCGGCTCGATCAGCGGCCTGGTGCTCCCCTGCCTGGTCATGTCGGTGATCTTCTGGTCCAACTACAGCCGGCAGACCCGCTCGCTGATGATCGAGCAGCTCTCCGAGGACCACATCCGCGCCGCCCGCGCCAAGGGCATGGGCTCGAAGTACGTGTTCTACCGCTACGCCCTGCGCGGCGCCGCGGCCTCCATCATCACGATCTTCGGCATCGACCTCGGCTCCGTCTTCGGCGGCGCGATCATCACCGAGTCGACGTTCGGCCTGCACGGCCTCGGAATGCTCGCGGTGAACGCGGTGACGCAGACCGACCTGCCGCTGGAGATGGCCGTCATGCTCTTCAGCGCCACCGCGATCGTCACCTTCAACATCATCATCGACGCCTGCTACGCCCTCATCGACCCGCGGATCAGGCTGTCGTGACCGCGGCCCCGCACCACCCCCGTGGTCGCGCCGGAGGGAACCCCCTCCGGCGGCCGGCGGGGGGACCCCCAAGCCGCGACCACCAGCGCACCACCCGGTAGGAGACCCCGCCCGTGACCATCCTGACGAAGCCCGAGGCCGAGCCGACGCCTCAGGAATCCGAGCACTTCCTCTCGGTGCGCGACCTGTACGTCCAGTTCGCGACGGAGGACGGCGTCGTGAAGGCCGTCGACGGCCTGTCCTTCGACCTCGACCGGGGCAAGACCCTCGGCATCGTGGGCGAGTCCGGCTCCGGCAAGTCGGTCACCAACCTGGCGATCCTGGGCCTGCACAACCCGCGCAACGCCACCATCACCGGCGAGATCGTGCTCGACGGCCAGGAGCTGACCGGCGCCTCCGAGCACACGCTGGAGAAGCTGCGCGGCAAGAAGATGTCCATGGTCTTCCAGGACTCGCTCACCGCCCTGTCGCCGTACTACACGGTCGGGCGGCAGATCGCCGAGCCCTACATGAAGCACATGGGCGCCTCCAAGAAGGAGGCGCGGTCACGGGCCATCGAGATGCTGGACCGGGTCGGCATCCCGCACCCCAAGTCGCGGGTGGACGACTACCCGCACCAGTTCTCCGGCGGTATGCGGCAGCGCGCGATGATCGCGATGGCGCTGGTCTGCGACCCCGAGCTGGTGATCGCGGACGAGCCGACCACGGCGCTGGACGTGACCGTGCAGGCCCAGATCCTGGACCTGCTCAAGGACCTCCAGCAGGAGAGCGGCACCGCGATCATCCTGATCACCCACGACCTGGGCGTGATCGCCAACACCGCGGACGACGTGGTCGTGATGTACGCCGGCCGGGCCGCCGAGCGCGGCACCGTGCGGGACATCCTCAAGACGCCCCAGCACCCGTACGCCTGGGGCCTGCTGGGCTCCATCCCGCGCCTGTCCGCGTCCGTGGACGTGCCGCTCGCGCCGGTCCCGGGTTCGCCGCCCAGCCTGCTGAACCCGCCGTCGGGGTGCCCGTTCCACCCGCGCTGCGCGTTCGTCGACCAGGTGCCGGACAGCCTGTGCACCACGGAGCGGCCCACGCTGCCTGCGGGACGCGGTGCGGCGTGCCACCTCACGGCGGACCAGAAGCGTGACATCTTCATCGAGCAGATCCAGCCGCGGCTGCGCTGACCAGGAGTCGAGGAACAAGCAATGACTGAACAGGTGACCCTGGACAAGGTCCCCGAGCCGCGCCCCGGTTCGGGTGAGAAACTGCTCGAGGTGTCGGGGCTGCAGAAGTACTTCCCGATCACCGGGGGCTTCGTCTTCCAGCGCCGGGTGGGCAGCGTCCGCGCGGTGGACGGGCTCGACTTCCACATCGACGCGGGCGAGGCGCTCGGCATGGTCGGCGAGTCCGGCTGCGGCAAGTCCACCACCGGCCGGCTCGTCACCCGGCTGCTGGAGCCGACCGCCGGCCGGCTGGCGTACGCCGGGCAGGACATCACGCACTCCTCCCGCAAGGAACTGGCGCCGATCCGGTCCGAGATCCAGATGATCTTCCAGGACCCGTACGCCTCGCTGAACCCGCGGCAGACGGTCGGCAGCATCGTCTCGGCGCCGATGGAGATCAACGGGATCAACCCGGCCGGGGGCCGCGAGAAGCGGGTCCGCGAGCTGCTGGAGATCGTCGGCCTGAACCCCGAGCACTACAACCGCTTCCCGCACGAGTTCTCCGGCGGCCAGCGGCAGCGCATCGGCGTGGCCCGGGCGCTGTCGGTGAACCCGAAGCTGATCGTGGCCGACGAGCCGGTCTCCGCGCTCGACGTCTCCATCCAGGCCCAGGTGGTGAACCTGCTGCAGAAGGTGCAGCGGGAGCTCGGCATCGCCTTCCTGTTCATCGCGCACGACCTGGCGATCGTCCGGCACTTCTCGCAGCGCATCGCGGTGATGTACCTCGGCAAGATCGTGGAGATCGGCGACCGCGAGTCGATCTACGACAAGCCGCGCCACCCGTACACGCACGCGCTGCTGTCGGCGGCGCCGGAGGCGGACCCGGACGACGACGGCCGCGAGCGCATCCGGCTGGCGGGCGACGTGCCCTCGCCGATCAACCCGCCGTCCGGCTGCCGGTTCCGCACCCGCTGCTGGAAGGCCCAGGACCTCTGCGCGGAGCAGGAGCCGCCGCTGGTGCAGCTCGGCGGCAGCTCCGACGGCCACCTGACGGCGTGCCACTTCCCGGAGGAGCCCTCGGTGGAGGCGCGCAAGGAGGACATCGTCCTCGACCCGGCGCTCGCCGCGATCGAGGACTCCGGGCCGGCGGCGGCCTCCGCGGAGGAGACCGCCTGACCTCCGGCCACCGCCGCGGTACCCGTGAACGCCGGGGCCGTGCCCGCCCCCTCCTCGGGGGGCGGGCACGGCCCCGGCGTTCGTCCGTCTCCGGTTCCTCCTCCGGGAGGCCGGCGCGGTCGGCGGCCGCTCACTCGGGCGGCACGATCTGCTTCTCCTCCGCGAAGTGGCACGCCGAGGGGTGCTCGGTCGGACCGGCGGTGGCCCGGAAGACCTCGGGCACCGCCAGCAGCGGCTCCTGCTCGGCGCAGATCTCCTGGGCCTTCCAGCAGCGGGTGCGGAACCGGCAGCCGGACGGCGGGTTCGCCGGCGAGGGCACGTCGCCGGCGAGGATGATCCGCTCGCGATGCTCGCGCGCCTCCGGGTCGGGCACCGGCACCGCGGACAGCAGCGCCTGGGTGTAGGGGTGCGTCGGGTGCTCGTAGATCTCGGTGTCCGAGCCGATCTCCACGATCTTGCCGAGGTACATCACCCCGACCCGGTCCGCGATGTGCCGCACGATCGACAGGTCGTGCGCGATGAACATGTACGACAACTGGAACTCGTCCTGTAGGCGCTCCATCAGGTTGACCACCTGCGCCTGCACCGAGACGTCCAGCGCGGAGACCGGCTCGTCGGCCACGATGACCTCCGGGCGCAGGGCGAGGCCGCGGGCGATGCCGATGCGCTGGCGCTGACCGCCGGAGAACTGGTGCGGGTAGCGGTTGATGTACTCGGGGTTGAGCCCGACCACGTCCAGCAGTTCCCGCACCCGGCGCCGCCGGTCGCCCTTGGGCGCCACCTCGGGGTGGATGTCGTACGGCTCGCCGATGATGTCCCCGACCGTCATCCGCGGGTTCAGCGAGGTGTAGGGGTCCTGGAAGACCATCTGGATGTTCCGGCGGACCGCCTTCAGCGCCCGCCCGGACAGCCTGGTGATGTCCTCGCCCTTGTAGAGGATCTCGCCCGCGGTGGGCTGCTCCAGGTTCATCAGCAGCTTGGCCACGGTCGACTTGCCGCAGCCGGACTCGCCGACGATCCCCAGCGTCTCCCCCGCGTACAGGTCGAAGGTGACGCCGTCGACCGCCTGCACGGCGCCGATCTGCTTCTTGAAGAGGATGCCGCGGGTCAGCGGGAAGTGCTTGACGAGGCGGCGGACCCGCAGGATCGGCTCCCGGCCGCCGGGGTCGGGCGGCACCGGCAGCTCAGGCGTCTGCGGATGGGAGGCTGTCGTCATCCAGGGTCTCCTTCCAGAAGTGGCAGGCGCTCGCCCGGTCCTGGCTGACCCGGTACAGCGGGGGCACGTCGGTGCGGCACACCTGCTGCGCGCGCGGGCAGCGCGGGTTGAAGGCGCAGCCCGGCGGGATGTGCAGCAGGTTGGGCGGCAGGCCCTTGATCGCGTACAGCTCCTGCCCCTTGCGGTCCAGCCGCGGAATCGAGTCGAGCAGGCCCTTGGTGTACGGGTGGGCGGGGGCGCGGTAGATGTCGTGGACGGGCGAGGTCTCCACGATCCGCCCCGCGTACATCACCGCGATCTTGTCGGCCACGTCCGCGACCACCCCCAGGTCGTGGGTGATCAGGATCAGCCCCATGTTGTACTCGCGCTGCAACTCCGCCAGCAGGTCCATCACCTGCGCCTGCACCGTCACGTCCAGCGCCGTCGTCGGCTCGTCCGCGATGATCAGGTCCGGCTCCAGGGCCAGCGCCATCGCGATCATGACGCGCTGCCGCATGCCGCCGGAGAACTGGTGCGGGTACTGCTTGACGCGCTCGCGCGCGGCGGGGATGCGGACACGCTCCATCAGCTCGATCGCCTTGGCGCGGGCGTCCTTGCGGGATGCCTTGTGGTGCACCCGGAACATCTCGCCGAGCTGGTCGCCGACGCTCAGCACCGGGTTCAGCGAGGACAGCGCGTCCTGGAAGATCATCGCCATCTTCGCGCCGCGGACCCGGCGGCGCTCCTCGGTGCCGAGCCTGAGCAGGTCGCGGCCCTGGAAGACGACCTCGCCCTGGGTGACGAACCCCGGTGGCGAGTCGAGGATGCCCATGATCGCCTGCGCGGTCACGGACTTGCCGGACCCGGACTCGCCGAGCACCGCCAGCGTCTCGCCCGCGTGGACGGAGTAGTTGACGCCGTTGACCGCCTTCGCGGTGCCCTCCCGGGTACGGAACTCCACGTGCAGGTCCCGCACGTCGAGCAGCGGGCCGTCGCCGGCGCCGGCGGGCGGCCGCCCGGACGGCGCCTCCGCCGCGTCCGTGGCTCCTGTGCCACCTGTTGGCATCGCGACGCCTCCTAGCGCAGCTTGGGGTCGAGGGCGTCGCGGACCGCGTCGCCGAGCATGATGAACGCCAGCACCGTGATGCTCAGCGCGCCCGCCGGCCACAGCAGCATGTGCGGCGCGTTGCGGATCTCGCTGGACGCGTCGGAGATGTCGATGCCCCAGGAGACGGTGGGCGGCTTCAGGCCCACGCCGAGGTAGGACAAGGTGGCCTCCAGCGCGATGTACGTGCCCAGCGCGATGGTGCCGACCACGATCACCGGGGCGACCGCGTTGGGCGCGATGTGGCGCACCAGCATCCGGGAGTTGCCGGCGCCGAGGGCGCGGGCGGCCTGCACGTAGTCGTTCTGCCGGGCGGTGATCACCGAGCCGCGGGCGATGCGCGCGATCTGCGGCCAGCCGAGCAGCACCATGAAGCCGACCACCGGCCACACCGTGGAGTTGGTGACCACCGACAGGAAGACCAGGCCGCCCAGGACCACCGGGATGCCGAAGAACACGTCGCTGATCCGGGAGAGGATCGAGTCCCACCAGCCCCCGAAGAACCCGGCCAGGCCGCCCAGCACGCTGCCGAGGATCACCACGCCGGCGGTGGCGCAGACGCCGACGGTGACCGACGCCCGGGCGCCGTACACGACGCGGGTGTAGACGTCGCGGCCCTGGTTGTCGAAGCCGAAGGGGTGGCCGGGTGCCGAACCCTCCTGCGCCCTGGCCAGGTTGGCCTTCAACGGGTCCTGGGTGGCGATGGTGCCGGGCCAGATCGAGATGAAGACCAGGAAGAGGATGATCAGCGCGGAGATGATGAAGATCGGGTTGCGCCGCAGGTCCCGCCAGGCGTCGGACCACAGGCTGCGGGGCTTGGCGGCGGGGCCGCCCTCCTGGTCCTCCCCCGGCGGCTTCTCCAGGGTCTCCGCGTCGGTGGCGGCCAGGTCCATGCCGCCGCCGAAGCCGCCGGTCGGCGCGATCGCCTGGTTGGGGTCGAGCGGCTCTTTGGGGTCCATCGGTTCAGGCATAGCGAATCCTCGGGTCCAGGACCGCGTAGAGCAGGTCGACCAGCAGGTTGGCCAGCAGGAACACCAGCACCAGGATGGTGACGAAGCCGACCACGGTGGGAGCGTTGTTGCGCAGGATGCCCTGGTAGAGCTGGTAGCCGACACCGTGGATGTTGAAGATGCGCTCGGTGACGATCGCGCCGCCCATCAGGGCGCCGATGTCGGTGCCGATGAAGGTCACCACCGGGATCAGCGAGTTGCGCAGCAGGTGCCGGGTGATCACCCGGTGCCGGGGCAGGCCCTTGGCGACGGCGGTGCGCACGTAGTCGGCGCGGGTGTTCTCGGCGATCGAGGTGCGGGTGAGCCGGGTGACGTAGGCGAGCGAGACCAGGGCCAGCACCAGACCGGGCAGGATCAGCTCGTTGAACGGCGCGCTCGGCGACACCGAGGGCGCGGTCCACTTCAGCTCCACGCCGAAGACGTACTGGAGCACGTAGCCGGTCACGAAGGTGGGCACCGAGATGACCACCAGCGTCAGCAGCAGCACGCCGGTGTCGACCGGCTTGCCGCGCCGCATGCCGGTGATCACGCCGAGCAGGATGCCGATGATGATCTCGAAGATGATCGCCACGATGGTCAGCCGGATGGTGATCGGGAAGGCGCTGCCCATCAGCGAGGTCACCGACTCGCCGTTGAAGGCGGTGCCGAAGTCCCCGACGAAGATGTTCTTCATGTAGTGCAGGTACTGGGCCCCCAGCGAGTGGTCGAGGTACAGGTCGTGCCGGATCTGGGCGGCGGTGGCCGGGTCGGGCGCCTTGTCGCCGAAGAGCGCGGCGACGGGGTCGCCGAGCGCGTAGACCATGAAGAAGATCAGGAACGTGCTGCCGATGAACACCGGGATCATCTGGAGCAGCCGCCGGATCACATAGCGTCCCACGGGGCCTCCTGCACGGGGTGCGGGCGGAGGCCGCACCGGGGCGGCCCGGTGCGGCCTCCGGCCGGTCTCACTTGACCTTGATCTCGTTGTAGACCGGCACGCTGAACGGGTTGAGGGTGACGTTGCTCAGGTTCGTGGAGTAGCCCGCGCTGCCGTTCTGGTACCACAGCGGGATCGCCGGCATATCCTTGACCAGCAGCTTCTCCGCGTCCTGGAAGGTGCCGACGGCCTTGCCCGTGTCGCTCTCGGCGTTCGCCTCGTTGACGAGCTTGTCGAACTGCGGGTTGCTGTAGTGCGAGTCGTTCGAGGAGGCGTCGGTGTAGTACAGCGGCTGCAGGAAGTCCTGGATCAGCGGGTAGTCCATCTGCCAGCCGGACCGGAACGGGTTGGTCATCTGCTTGTTGGTGATCTTGTTCCGGAAGTCGGCGAAGGTGCCGGTCGGCTCGCCCACGCACGCCTTGTTGTTGTCCAGCACGTTGTTGATGCTGTTGCAGACCGCGTCCACCCAGTCCTTGTGCGAGCCGGTGTCGGCGTTGTAGCCGATGGTGATCCGTCCGCCGGGCAGGCCGCCGCCCTGCTGGATCAGTTGCTTGGCCTTGGTGGGGTTGTAGTCGCAGGTGTCACCGCACAGCCCCTCCTTGTAGCCGCCCGCGTCGCCGAGCACCGGCGAGGTCCAGTCGGTGGCCGGGGTGCGGGTGTTCTGGAAGATCTGCTGGGTGATCTGCTTGCGGTTGATCGCCATCGACAGGCCCTGCCGGACCAGCGCGGACTTCGCCGACGACCAGCGGTCGTCGTAGAGCGGGAAGGCGATGGTCTGGATGATGCCGGCCGGCTCGTTGATGTAGCGGCTGCCGAGGTCGGACTTGACGTTCTTCAGCTGCGTGGCCGGGATGTCGTCGACCAGGTCGATGTTGCCGGCCTGCAGGTCGGTGTACGCGGTGTTGTTGTCGGTGTACACCCGCAGGTCGACACCGTTGTTCTCGGCCGCGTCGGGGCCCTTGTACCCGTCCCACTTGCGCAGCGACATCTGGGTGCCCTTGGTGTACTTCTGGATCGTGTACGGGCCGTCGCCGACCGGGCTCTTCAGCCAGGCCGAGTGGTTGCTGAAGAACGACTGCGGCAGCGGGTAGAACGCCGAGTAGCCGAGGGTGTCCGGCCACAGCGAGAACTTCTGGTTGAGCTTCACCTTGAACTCGGTGTCCGACACCTTCGTCAGACCGGAGAGCTTAGTGGCGGTCGACTTGGCCCCGGCGGCGTCGGGGTGCACTTTGTCGTAGCCGTCGATCTGCTCGAAGAAGAAGGCGTTGAGCTGGGCGTTCTTCAGCAGGGCGCCGTAGTTCCAGGCGTTGATGAAGGAGTCGGAGGTGACCGGCTCGCCGTTGCTGAACTTCCATCCGGACTTGATCTTGATGTCGAAGTTCTGCGAGTCGGTGGTGGTGATCGACTGGGCGATCATGTTCTCGGCCTCGGCGGTCTTCGGGTTGTACTTCTTCAGTCCCCGGAAGATCATGTCGAGCACCTTGCCGCCCTGCACCTCGTTGGTGTCGGCGGGCTCCAGCGGGTTCTGCGGGTCACCCCAGGAGGCGCGGACGATCCCGCTGCCGCCGCCGTCGCCGCTGCTGCTCCCGCCGCCGCAGGCCGTCGCGGCCAGCGCGACCGCCAGCACGCCCACCGCACACCTCACGCGTGTGGCTCCGCGCATCGAACGCCTCCTCATGGGTCACCAATGGCATGTAAGTACCCATGACACCGCAATAAGGACATAACCGCACTTCTTGACTCCCCGTGTCGCGGGGCCAAAGTGCGGGTCAGGAGGCGGCCGGGCAACCGAAGTTCACCCGGGTGGACGCGCCCGCGCGGTCGCCGGGCCCGGCACGGCGCAGCGCCCCGGTCCGCGTCGAGGCGGGCCGGGGCGCCGGGGGCGCCGTCCGTACGGCGGCGGGCGACGGTGCGTCAGGCGGCGTCGGCCGCCTTGC
Source organism: Streptomyces sp. SN-593 (assembly GCF_016756395.1). Taxonomy (NCBI): domain Bacteria; kingdom Bacillati; phylum Actinomycetota; class Actinomycetes; order Kitasatosporales; family Streptomycetaceae; genus Actinacidiphila; species Actinacidiphila reveromycinica. Next base: position 5,579,363 of record NZ_AP018365.1, on the reverse strand, counting down.
CGGCCACGTCGCGCTCCGCCGCGAAGTGGCACGCCGACGCGTGCGCGGCCGGGCCGGAGGTACCGGCGAAGACCGCCGGCACCGCGAGCACCGGGGTCTCCTGCGCGCACCGCTCCTCCGCCTTCCAGCAGCGGGTGCGGAACCGGCAGCCGGACGGCGGGTTCGCCGGCGAGGGCACGTCGCCGGTGAGGATGATCCTGCCCCGGCCCCCGTCGGGGGCGCCGCCCTCGCTGCCCGCGGCGGCCCCCACCCGCTCCTCGCGGCCCGCCGGGTCGGGCACCGGCACCGCGGACAGCAGCGCCTGGGTGTAGGGGTGGGTCGGGTGCTCGTAGATCTCGGCGTCCGTGCCGATCTCCGCCATCCGCCCCAGGTACATCACGCCGACCCGGTCGGAGATGTGCCGCACGATCGACAGGTCGTGCGCGATGAAGAGGTAGGACAGGCCGAACTCGTCCTGCAACTTCTCCATCAGGTTGACCACCTGCGCCTGCACCGAGACGTCCAGCGCGGAGACCGGCTCGTCGCATATGATGATCTCCGGGTTGAGGGCGAGGCCGCGGGCGATGCCGATGCGCTGGCGCTGCCCGCCGGAGAACTGGTGCGGGTAGCGGTTGATGTACTCGGGGTTGAGCCCGACCACGTCCAGCAGCTCGCGCACCCGGCGCCGGCGATCGCCCTTGGGCGCCGCCTCGGGATGGATCTCGAAGGGCTCGCCGATGATGTCGCCGACCGTCATCCGCGGGTTCAGCGAGGTGTAGGGGTCCTGGAAGACCATCTGGATGTTCCGGCGGACCGCCTTCAGCGCCCGCCCGGACAGCCTGGTGATGTCCTCGCCCTTGTAGAACACCTCGCCGGAGGTGGCCCGCTCCAGGTTCATCAGCAGCTTGGCCACGGTCGACTTGCCGCAGCCGGACTCGCCGACGATCCCCAGCGTCTCCCCCGCGTACAGGTCGAAGGAGATGCCGTCCACGGCCTTGACCGCGCCGACCTCCTTCTTGAAGAGGATGCCGCGGGTCAGCGGGAAGTGCTTGACCAGGTTGCGGACCCGCAGGATGGGTTCAGTCACCGATCGTCTCCTTCCAGAAGTGGCAGGCGCTGCCCCGCTCGGCGCCGACGGTGTGCAGCGGCGGAACCTCGGTCCGGCACACGTCCCGCGCGATCGGGCAGCGCGGGTGGAACGCGCAACCGCCGGGGATGCGGGTCAGGTTGGGCGGCAGGCCCTTGATCGCGTACAGCTCCTGCCCCTTGCGGTCCAACCGCGGGATCGACTGGAGCAGGCCCTTGGTGTACGGGTGCGCCGGCGACCGGTAGATGTCGTGGACGGGCGAGGTCTCCACGATCCGCCCCGCGTACATCACCGCGATCTTGTCGGCCACGTCCGCGACCACCCCCAGGTCGTGGGTGATCAGGATCAGCCCCATGTGGTACTCGCGCTGCAACTCCGCCAGCAGGTCCATCACCTGCGCCTGCACCGTCACGTCCAGCGCCGTCGTCGGCTCGTCCGCGATGATCAGGTCCGGCTCCAGGGCCAGCGCCATCGCGATCATGATCCGCTGCCGCATGCCGCCGGAGAACTGGTGCGGGTAGTCGCCGACCCGGTCCTTCGCGGCCGGGATGCGCACCCGGTCCATCAGCTCGACCGCCTTGGCGCGCGCCTGCCTGCGGGACAGCCCCTGGTGCACCCGGAACATCTCGCCGAGCTGGTAGCCCACGCTGAGCACCGGGTTCAGCGAGGACAGCGCGTCCTGGAAGATCATCGCGATCTTCCGGCCGCGGATGCGGCGCCGCTGCTCCGCGGACATCTTCAGCATGTCCTGGCCCTGGAAGAGGATCTCGCCGTGCGTGATCCGGCCGGGCGGCATGTCGAGGATGCCCATCACCGTCTGCGCGGTCACGGACTTGCCGGAGCCGGACTCGCCGAGCACCGCCAGCGTCTCGCCGGCGCGGACGGAGTAGTTCACGCCGTTGACGGCGCGGGCGACCCCGTCGCGGGTGTGGAACTCCACGTGCAGGTCCCGCACGTCGAGCAGCGGGGTGGTGGACGCGGGCGCCGCGGCGCCCGGCCTCTCGTCGGTGACAGTCACCGTGACGCCTCCTAGCGCAGCTTGGGGTCGAGGGCGTCGCGGACCGCGTCGCCGAGCATGATGAACGCCAGCACCGTGATGCTCAGCGCGCCCGCCGGCCACAGCAGCATGTGCGGCGCGTTGCGGATCTCGCTGGACGCCTGGGAGATGTCGATGCCCCAGGAGACGGCCGGCGGCTTCAGGCCCACGCCGAGGAAGGACAGCGTCGCCTCCAGCGAGATGAACGTGCCCAGCGCGATGGTGGCCACCACGATGATCGGCGCGAGCGCGTTGGGCGCGATGTGCCGCAGCAGCATCCGGGTGTTGCTCGCCCCGAGCGCGCGGGCGGCCTGCACGTAGTCCTGCTGCTTGGCGGTGATCACCGCGCCGCGGGCGATGCGCGCGATCTGCGGCCAGCCCAGCAGCACGATGAAGACCGACACCGTGGTGACGGTGCCGCCCTTCACCACCGACAGGAACACCACGCCGCCCAGCAGGATCGGGATGCCGAAGAACACGTCGCTGATCCGGGAGAGGATCGCGTCCCACCAGCCGCCGAAGAAGCCGGCCAGGCCCCCCAGCAGCGAGCCGAGCACCGCCACCCCGACGGTGGAGAAGATGCCGACCGACACCGACGCCCGGGCGCCGTACACGGTGCGGGTGTACACGTCGCAGCCCTGGGTGTCGAAGCCGAACGGGTGCCCGGAGGTCGCGCCCATCTGGGACTTGGCCAGGTCGCAGGAGAGCGGGTTGCCCCCGGCGATGGCGCCCGGCCAGATCGAGACGAAGACCAGGAAGAGGATGAGCAGGCCGGAGACGTAGAACATCGGTTTGCGGCTGAGGTCCTGCAACGCGTCGGACCACAGGCTGCGCGCCTTCGCGCGCTCCCCGCCCGGGCCGGCGGGCGGCTGCGGGGCGGTGGCCACGGCGCCGCCGCCGGCCACCGCGGGGCTGTCGGTGATCTCAGGCATACCGAATCCTCGGGTCCAGGACCGCGTAGAGCAGGTCGACGAGCAGGTTGGCGGCGAGGAAGATGATCACCAGGATGGTGACGAAGCCGACCACCGTCGGCGGGTTCTGCCGCAGGATGCCCTGGTAGAGCTGGTAGCCGACGCCGTGGATGTTGAAGATCCGCTCGGTGACGACCGCGCCGCCCATCAGGGCGCCCACGTCGGTGCCGAGGAAGGTCACCACGGGTATCAGCGAGTTGCGCAGCAGGTGCACGGTGACCACCCGGCGCCTGGGCAGGCCCTTGGCGACGGCCGTGCGCAGGTAGTCGGCGCGGGAGTTCTCCGCGACCGAGGTGCGGGTCAGCCGGGCCACGTACGCCAGCGAGACGCCGGCCAGCACCAGGCCCGGCATGATCAGGTCGCCGATCGGGGCGCCCTCGGCGACCGCGGGGTCGGCGATGTGCCACTTGACGCCGAAGAAGTACTGGAGCAGGTAGCCGGTCACGAAGGTGGGCACGGCGACCACGATCAGGGTGAACGCGAGCACGCCGGAGTCGGCGAGCCGGCCGCGGCGCAGACCCGCGACCAGGCCGAGGCCGACGCCGGCCACCGCCTCGATCACGAAGGCGACCAGGGTCAGCCGGATGGTGACCGGGAAGGCGGTGCCCATCAGCTCGGTGACCGGCTGGCCGCTGGCCGAGGTGCCGAAGTCACCGGTGAAGATCTGCTTCATGTAGTGGACGTACTGGGCCGGCAACGGGTGGTCCAGGTACATCGCGTGCCTGATCTGCGCCGCGGTCGCCGGGTCCGGCGCCTTGTCGCCGAACATGGCCGCCACGGGGTCGCCGAGGGCGTAGACCATGACGAAGATCAGAAACGTCGTGCCGATGAAGACCGGCACCATCTGGAGCAGTCGCCTGATGACGTAGCGCCCCATGTGTCCTCCAGGGATCGGACCAGACGGTGGTGCGTGCCCGCCCCGGGATCACCGGGGCGGGCACGGCACGGCATCGGGTCAGCTGTTGACCGTGATGTCCGTGTAGACGGGGTAGCTGAACGCGTTCTCGGTCACGTTCGAGACGCGGGAGGACCAGCCCGCCTCGCCGTTCTGGTACCAGAGCGGGATCACCGGCATGTCCGTGAACAGCAGCTTCTCGGCCTGCTGGTAGAGCCGCGTCGCCTTGGCGGTGTCCGGCTCGGCGTTGGCCTGCTTGATCAGCGCGTCGAACCGCGGGTTGCTGTAGTGCGAGTCGTTCGAGCTGCCGCCGGTCGCGTACAGCGGCGTCAGGAAGTCGTCGATCAGCGGGTAGTCCATCTGCCAGCCGGACCGGAAGGGGTTGGTCATCTCCCCCTTGGTGATCTGGTTCCGGAAGTCGGCGAAGGTGCCGGTGGGGGCGCCGACGCAGGCCTTGTTGTCGCCCAGGACGTTGTTGATGCTGTTGCAGACCGCGTCCACCCACTGCTTGTGCGAGCCGGAGTCGGCGTTGTAGCCGATCGTCATGTGGCCGCCGGGGATGCCGCCGCCCGCCTTGATCAGCTCGCGGGCCTTGGCCGGGTCGTACGTCACCGCGTCGCCCGCGATGGTCGCGCTGTAGCCGCCGGCCGCGCCCAGCACGGGCGAGGTGAGGTCGCCGGCCGGGGTGCGGGTGCCCTGGAAGATCTTCTCGGTGATGGTCTTGCGGTCGATCGCCATCGACAGGCCGAGCCGTACCTTGTCCATGCCGGGCGCGTTCCACGCCTTCTGGTTCAGCGGGAACGACACGGTCTGCACGATGCCGGCCGGCTGGTTGAGGTAGCGGCCGTCCAGGTCGGACTTGGCGTGCGTGAGCTGCTCGGCCGGGATGTCGTCCAGCACGTCCAGGTTGCCGGCCTGGAGGTCGGCGTAGGCGGTGTTGGAGTCGGTGTAGACCTTGAGCAGCACGCCCTTGTTCTTCGGCTTGCTCGGCCCGGTGTAGTACGGGTTCGGCACCAGCTTCATGCTGGAGCCCTTCGCGTACGACACGATCTTGTACGGGCCGTCGCCGACCGGCTTGTCCAGGTAGCCGGAGTGGTCGGTGAAGAAGGACGTCGGCAGCGGCGCGAACGCCTTGTAGCCGAGCCGGTCCGGCCAGGTGGAGAACTTCTGGGTGAGCTTGACGGTGAAGGTGGTGCTGTCGACGACCTTCAGGCCGGACATGGTCTTCGCCGTCGGCGCGCCGCTGTCCGGGTGCACCTTGTCGTAGCCCTCGATGTCCTCGAAGAAGTACGCGTTGAGCTGCTTGTTGGTGAGCAGCGCGCCGTAGTTCCACGCGTCCACGAAGGACTTGGCGGTGACCGGGGTGCCGTCGGAGAACTTCAGGCCCGGCTTGAGCTTGACGGTGAAGTTCTGCTGGTCGGTCGTGTCGATCGACTGGGCCGCCTCGAGGTTGGCCTTGCCCGTCTTCGGGTCGTACTCCTTGAGGTCCATGAAGATCATGTCCAGGACCTTGCCGCCCTGCACCTCGTTGGTGTTCGCGGGCTCGAGCGGGTTCTGCGGGTCGCCCCACCAGGCCCTGACGATCCCGTCGTCGGAACCGCCGGCCTTGTCCGTGCTGCCGGAACCGCATGCGGTCGCGGCCAGCGCGACCACCGCCGCTCCCACGACCCACTTGGCGCTCCTGGCACCGCGCATGGGTATGCCTCCTCAGGCGTCACTGTCGATACGTGTGTCGAGGTGGGGGGAGGCCGGACGGCCCTGACCCCCCTGACAGCGACCGCGGCCCTTCCCGCTCTCGGGCCGGCGCGGCGTGGCCGCGCCTGACCCGTTGACCCGGGCTCAACCCGATCCACTATCCGTCACGGGCGGCGGCCGCCGGGCGGCCGTGGTCACGCACAGGTAACGGCGGAAGGCACACACCGTCCTGAAAAGCGGACAATCCGGAACGTATACAGACACCCGCAAAACATGAAATGTGAATTAACTAACGGACACATGTGTCCGATATCCGGACGCGCCGCGCACCCTGCGTCTGACCTGCCGGAACGTGCGCCGGACATGCCGAAGGGGCGCTGGACGTGGTTCCCAGCGCCCCTTCCAAGGGCCGCTCTACCGCTTGGCGCGGGCGGCCGCCCGGCCGCGCTCCTTCTGGTCCAGGACGACCTTGCGGATGCGCACGGTCTCCGGGGTGACCTCGATGCACTCGTCGTCGCGGCAGAACTCCAGCGACTGCTCCAGCGACAGCTTCCGCGGCGGCACGATCGACTCGGTCACGTCCGCGGTGGACGACCGCATGTTGGTGAGCTTCTTCTCCTTGGTGATGTTCACGTCCATGTCGTCGGAGCGGGAGTTCTCGCCCACGATCATGCCCTCGTAGACCTCCGTGGTCGGCTCGCAGAACAGCACGCCGCGCTCCTGGAGGTTGGTCATCGCGAACGGCGTCACGACGCCGGCGCGGTCCGCGACCAGCGAGCCGTTGTTGCGGGTGCGCAGCTCGCCGAACCACGGCTCGTGGCCCTCGAAGATGGAGTGCGCGATGCCGGTGCCGCGGGTCTGGGTGAGGAACTCCGTCCGGAATCCGATCAGGCCGCGCGACGGCACGATCCACTCCATCCGGATCCAGCCCGAGCCGTGGTTGGTCATCGTCTCCATCCGGCCCTTGCGGGTCGCCATGAGCTGGGTGATCGCGCCCAGATGCTCCTCCGGCGAGTCGATGGTCATCCGCTCGATCGGCTCGTGCAGCTTGCCGTTGATCTCCCGGGTGACCACCTCGGGCTTGCCGACGGTCAGCTCGAAGCCCTCCCGGCGCATCGTCTCCACCAGGATCGCCAGCGCCAGCTCACCGCGGCCCTGCACCTCCCAGGCGTCCGGACGCTCGGTCGGCAGCACCCGCAGGGACACGTTGCCGACGAGTTCGCGCTCCAGCCGGTCCTTCACCAGGCGCGCGGTCACCTTGTGGCCCTTGCCGCCCTTGCCGACCAGCGGCGAGGTGTTGGTGCCGATCGTCATCGAGATGGCCGGCTCGTCCACCGTGATCAGCGGCAGCGCGATCGGGTTCTCCGGGTCGGCGAGCGTCTCGCCGATCATGATGTCGGGGATGCCCGCCACCGCGCAGATGTCGCCGGGCCCGGCGGACTCGGCGGGCTTGCGGGTCAGCGCCTCGGTCATCATCAGCTCGGTGATGCGGACGTTGGCGATGGTGCCGTCGCGCTTGATCCAGGCGACCGTCTGGCCCTTCTGCAGGTGGCCCTGCTCGACCCGCAGCAGCGCGATGCGGCCGAGGAAGTTGTCCGCGTCGAGGTTGGTGACGTGGGCCTGGAGCGGCGCCTGCTCGTCGTAGGTCGGCGCGGGGACGGTGGACAGGATGGTCGAGAAGAACGGCTCCAGGTTGTCGCTGTCGGCCGGCACCGTGCCGTTCTCCGGCTTGGTGAGCGAGGCGATGCCGTCCCGCGCGCAGGCGTAGACGATCGGGAACTCGATCTGGTCCTCGTCCGCGTCCAGGTCCAGGAAGAGGTCGTACGTCTCGTTGACGACCTCGTCGATGCGGGAGTCCGGGCGGTCGGTCTTGTTGATGCACAGGATCACCGGCAGCCGCGCGGACAGCGCCTTGCGCAGCACGAAGCGGGTCTGCGGCAGCGGGCCCTCGGAGGCGTCCACCAGGAGCACCACCGCGTCCACCATGGACAGGCCGCGCTCGACCTCGCCGCCGAAGTCGGCGTGGCCGGGGGTGTCGATGATGTTGATCGTGACCGGGTCGCCGCCGTCCTTCGGGTGGTACTTGACGGCGGTGTTCTTCGCGAGAATGGTGATGCCCTTCTCGCGCTCCAGGTCGTTGGAGTCCATCATCCGGTCGTCCAGATGCTGGTGCGCGGCGAACGCCCCGGCCTGCTTCAGCATGGCGTCCACCAGGGTCGTCTTCCCGTGGTCGACGTGGGCGACGATGGCGACGTTACGGATGTCGTGGCGCGTGGACATGAATGCGGCGCTTCTCCCGGGATCGTGGATGGCGTCGCGCCTTCTCCTTCGACGCGAGTCGCCCGCCGGGCAGGGTCACGCCACGGCCTCACCCCATGGTAGGGCCTCCGGCGGGGGCAGGACCTTCCAGCCTGCCCCACCTGGCCCGTTCCGGGGCCATCTGCCGGCGGGCGGCCTGTCGCGCAGTCCCCCACGCCCCCGTGTCTGCTCGGCTCTGTCCGCGAAGAAGCCCGCGCCCCCGAGGGGCGCGGGGAACGCGCGACCAGCCCCGCCGGCGGGTGGTCCCGTGAACCACCGGCACCACCCGCCCCGGAGGGTCCGCCGAGGGGCCGCTACTTGCGGAACCCGATGTTCTGGTAGGCCGGCGTCTCGAACCCGAAGGCCCCCGCGTTCGCCACGTTCGTCCGCAGCGCGACGACCTCGGGCCGCTGGTAGAGCGGGATCGACGCCGCGGCCGCCCAGATCCGCTCGTCGGCCTGGTTGGTGAGGCTGCGCGCCTGCCCGGCGTCCAGCTCGCTGCCGGCCCGCGCCATGAGCTGGTCGATCTGGTCGGTGCCGACCCGCGTGTAGTTCTCCGCGACGGCGAGTGACCCGTCCGGCGCGGGCACCGGCTTGGCGAAGATCGGTGTGTCGTCGGTGGCCGGGAAGGCGGTGCCGGGCCAGGAGTACAGCGCCAGGTCGAAGTCGCCGGACGCGACGTGGTCCTGGAAGAAGCTGTCGTCGGCGACCTTGCTGATCTCCGTGCGGATGCCGATCTGCGAGAGCATCCTCGCGATCTGCCCGCCGACCCGGTCGAGCGTGGGCGAGCCGGCCGGCAGCACGAACCGCATGGTCAGGCCCTTGCCGTTCTTCGTCGCCGCCCGGGCCGGCTCCACCACGGTCAGCGCCCCGGACGCGGTGGTACGGGTCGGCCCCTCGGGCCCGGCGGCCTGGTCGCCGGTCCTGCCGGCGGCCGGCCGCTGCCAGCCGGCGTCGGCGAGCAGCGCCGCGGCCTGCTCGACGTCGGCGCTGCCCAGCGCGGAGCTGTGGTCGGCGTACCCGGCCTGCGAGGGCAGCACCAGGTGGTTGCCGAGCGGCTCGGCGGGCAGGCCGAGCGGTTCGAGCACGCTCGCGGCGATCTTCTTCCGGTCGATCGCGCGGGCCACCGCGTGCCGCACCTTCTCGTCGGCGAGCGGGCCGGAACTGCCGTTCAGCGCGAGCTGCGCGTACGCGGCGTCCGGCGCGGTGCGCACCCCGACGCCCTTGGCGCGCTTGGCCGCGGACAGCTCGCCCGGATCGATCTCGGCGACGTCGAGCTTGCCGGCCGACAACTGCGCCGGGCGCTTGTCGCGCGCCACCGTGGTCAGCACGATCCGGTCGAGCTTGGCCCGGGCGCCCCACCACCGGTCGCTGCGCGCGAGGGTGACGGTGCCGGCGTCGGCGTCCTCCGCCCGGACCGTGAACGGTCCCGCGGACACCGGCAGCGAAGTGCGCACCCCGTCGTTGAACGCGTCCGCGCTGCCGGTCACCGTCTTCGGGTACAGCGGCGCGAACAGCGAGCGCCAGTCGGCGTAGGGGGTGGCGAAGGTGACCTTGACCTGGTGCGCGCCGGCGCCGCGGCCGATCGCGGAGATCCGGTCGTAGCCGGCGTTGCGGGCGCTCCAGAAGGCGGAGTCCTTGCCGCCGAGCGCCTTCCACTGCGCAGCGAAGTCGTCGGCGCCGATCGCCCGGCCGTCGCTCCACTTCGCCTTCGGGTTGAGGTCGTAGGTGACGACCTGGCGCGGGTCCTGGGCGGTGACCTTCGCGGAGGTGACGTAGTCGGTGTCCAGCCGGGGGGCGCCGTGGGCGTCCAGCCGGAACATCGCCGGCAGGGTCGCGCCGGTGACGGTGGTGGTGCCGGCGTCCGCGTCGGACTGGTAGGCGTTGAGGGTCTTCGGCATCGCGTCGACGGCCCAGTCGAGGGTGCCGCCGTCGCGCACCCCGGCGCGGGAGACGGCGGCCACGTCGGTGCCGGCGGTGCCGGCGGCCTTGGTGCCGGACGAGGAGCAGGCGGTCAGCGCGGTGGCGCCGACCGCCACCGCCATGGCGACGCATGCCGTGGTCGACACGGCGCGGCGGCGCCGCTGGGGGGCCGCCGGCGGTACGGCGGCCGGTTTCGCGCTGTGGTTCATGGGCTCGGACACCTCCGCGTCCCGGCAGGCGCCACTGCACGGCGCACGACCGGGACGTCATCGATCGGCCTGAAGCACGGGGACGGGAGAGCGAGGGCCCTGCCCTCACTGCAAGGAGAGCTGTGCCCCTTCCGCCCGGGACACGACGCACCTGCGCCCGGGGTCCACCCGGACGGCTCAGAAACCGCCGCCGACCGCCGTACGCCGGGGCGCTGGTACGGCCGCCGCCCGTGCGGCCCACCCGGGTACGGACGGGAGCCGCCCGGTCGCACCCGGTCGGTGCAGCGGTCTTCACAAGAGCCGGTGTGACACGCGACACTCCTAGGGCTTGTTGTTCGGATCCCCGTGGCGTCATGGTGCCCGGCACGCACACCTGCTGTTTTCCCGCCGGTCACCCGGCTCCCCCTGCGGCCTGCGGCGTGGGAGGTGCCTCCACCGCGTCGACCTCCTCCTGCGCCTTGCACCGGGGGGACCTCCCGTGCCGCACGGCCATGGAGGGCGTCGGCCCCGCTCCTTCGCCCACGGAGATCCGGACGACAGGCCCAAGCGCTGCTTCGCAACTTCGCACGGCGACAGATGGCGAGGGCACTCCATGTCCCTGCACGACGACCTGACTTCGGTCCAGCGGCGGCTGGACGACCTGATGCGCTGCGTGGGCCGGCTCGACGAGCACGCCGGCCAGACCCTGGACATGCGCCGCGTGCGCTCGGCCGCGGACCACCTGCGGGACAGCCTGACCCTGCTGCGGGAGTCGGTGCCCGAGGCCACGGGCCGGCGCGTCCCCGAGATCGTCTCGATCCCGGACGCGCCCTACGACCGGGGGCTGTGGGCGGACGCCGAGGACGAGGGGCTGGGCTCGCCCCACCGGCACGCGCCCTGAGACCCGGCGCCCGCCGCCGGCCGCCCGCCTGCCCCGCGCGTCACCGCGCGCCCGGGGCCGGGCCGGCCGGCGCCCCGCCCTCCCCGGCGATCCGCCCTCCCCGGCGATCCGGGGCGATCCGGGCCTTCCCTGCGGCTACGGTGTACGCCGCCGGCGCCGCCCCCGCGGCCCTCCCACGGGCCCTGACCCGCCGCCGCGCGGCGGGTGTGCTCCCTGCCCTCCACCGCGGAGTGACCCTTGTCCACCGGAACCACGCCGAGCACCCCGAACACCCCGCCGAGCCCCGCGCCGGGCCCGCGGCCGACCGTCCCCGCGCGGATCACCGCCGGCGTCGGCAGCCCCGGCCGCGCGGCGATCTCCGCACCGCACCTGAGAACCGACCGGTGGTGGCTGCCACCCCTGGTCAGCGCGCTCGGGCTGGCGGCGTTCATCGGCTACTCGACCTGGCGGGCGTTCGCGAACGCGCACTACTACGCGGCGCCCTACGTGTCGCCGTTCTACTCGCCCTGCCTCGCCTCGAACTGCACCGACATGAACGGCGGCGCCGACTGGCACCTGTTCGGGAACTGGTGGGGCCTGTCCCCGGCGCTGCTGGTGCTGGTCTTCCCGCTGGGCTTCCGGCTGACCTGCTACTACTACCGCAAGACGTACTACCGGTCGTTCTGGTTGTCCCCGCCGGCCTGCGCCGTGGCGGAGCCGCACGCGTCGTACAGCGGCGAGACCCGGCTGCCGCTGGTCCTGCAGAACGTCCACCGCTACTTCTTCTACCTGGCCGTCGTGGTCGCGGGCATCCTCAGCTACGACACCGTGCTCGCCTTCCGCGACCGGCACGGCCACTGGGGCCACGCCGGACTCGGCACCCTGGTGCTCCTGGTGAACATCGCCCTGATCTGGGCGTACACCCTCTCCTGCCACTCCTGCCGGCACATCATCGGCGGCAAGCTGCGGCACTTCTCCGCCCACCCGGTGCGCTACCGGCTGTGGGGATGGGTCGGGGTGCTCAACGGCCGCCACATGCTGCTCGCCTGGTCCTCGCTGATCAGCGTCGGTGTCGCGGACCTGTACGTGTACCTGGTGTCCAGCGGCGCATTCGACGATCCGAGGTTCTTCTGAGATGGCAAACGTGGAACGGCACGCGTACGACGTGGTCGTGGTCGGCGCGGGCGGCGCCGGGCTGCGCGCCGCGATCGAGGCCCGCGCGCAGGGGCTGCGCACCGCGGTGATCTGCAAGTCCCTGTTCGGCAAGGCGCACACGGTGATGGCCGAGGGCGGCATCGCGGCGAGCATGGGCAACGTCAACTCCGGCGACAACTGGCAGGTGCACTTCCGCGACACCATGCGCGGCGGGAAGTTCCTCAACCACTGGCGGATGGCCGAGCTGCACGCCAAGGAGGCGCCGGACCGGGTGTGGGAGCTGGAGACCTGGGGGGCGCTGTTCGACCGCACCGCGGACGGGCGGATATCCCAGCGCAACTTCGGCGGCCACGAGTACCCGCGGCTGGCGCACGTCGGCGACCGTACCGGCCTGGAGCTGATCCGCACCCTCCAGCAGAAGATCGTCTCGCTCCAGCAGGAGGACCACGCCGCCGGCGGCTCCTACGAGTCGGGGCTGAGGGTCTTCCAGGAGTGCACGGTCACCCGGGTGCTCAAGGGCCCCGGCGGCGAGGTCGCCGGGGTCTTCGGCTACGTCCGCGAGTCGGGGCGGCTGTTCGTGATCGACGCGCCCGCGGTGGTGCTGGCCACCGGCGGCATCGGCAAGTCGTTCAAGGTCACCTCCAACTCGTGGGAGTACACCGGCGACGGGCACGCGCTGGCGCTGCTGGCCGGGGCGCCGCTGATCAACATGGAGTTCATCCAGTTCCACCCGACCGGGATGGTCTGGCCGCCGTCGGTGAAGGGGATCCTCGTCACCGAGTCGGTGCGCGGCGACGGCGGGGTGCTGCGCAACAGCGAGGGCGAGCGGTTCATGTTCGGCTACGTGCCGGACGTCTTCAAGGAGAAGTACGCGCAGTCGGAGGAGGAGGCCGACGGCTGGTACTCCGACCCGGACCGGCACCGCAGGCCGCCGGAGCTGCTGCCGCGCGACGAGGTGGCCCGCGCGATCAACTCCGAGGTGAAGGCCGGCCGCGGCTCCCCGCACGGCGGGGTGTACCTGGACGTGTCGAGCCGGCTCACCCCGGAGGAGATCACCCGCCGGCTGCCGTCGATGCACCACCAGTTCAAGGAGCTGGCCGACGTCGACATCACCGCCGAGCCGATGGAGGTCGGGCCGACCTGCCACTACATGATGGGCGGGGTCGAGGTGGACCCGGACACCGCGGCGGCCACCGGGGTGCCGGGCCTGTTCGCGGCCGGCGAGGTGGCCGGCGGCATGCACGGCTCGAACCGGCTGGGCGGCAACTCGCTGTCGGACCTGCTGGTGTTCGGCCGCCGCGCCGGGCTGCACGCGGCACGCCACGCGGCCGCGCTGGGCGAGGGCCGCCCGGTCGCCGACGACGCGCAGATCGACGAGGCGGCGGCGGAGGCGCTGCGGCCGTTCGGCGTGGCGGAGGCCCTGGCGGAGGCCCTGGCGGGAGCGGGGGCGGAGCCGGGCGGCGCGGGCCCGGGCGGCGGCACCGGTGGCGGCACGGACGGCGGCACCGGCACGGGTACGGGCACGGGCACGGGCGGCACCGTCGAGAACCCCTACACCCTGCACCAGGAGCTCCAGCAGGTGATGAACGACCTGGTCGGGATCATCCGGCGGGCACCGGAGATGGAGCAGGCGCTCCAGCGGCTGGCGGCGCTGCGCGAGCGGGCCGGGCGCGCCGGGGTGGAGGGCCACCGGCAGTTCAACCCGGGCTGGCACCTGGCCATCGACCTGCGCAACATGCTGCTGGTCAGCGAGTGCGTGGCACGGGCGGCGCTGGAGCGCACCGAGAGCCGCGGCGGCCACACCCGCGACGACCACCCCGGCATGGACCGCGCCTGGCGCAAGGTCAACCTGGTGTGCGAGCTGTCGGACGGGGCCGGCGGCGCGGTGGCGCTGCGCCGCAGCCCGACCACCCCGATCCGGCCCGACCTGCTCGCCCTGTTCGAACGGGACGAGCTCCGGAAGTACCTGACGGACGAGGAGTTGGACGCGTGAGCACGTACACGGCCCGGTTCCGGGTGTGGCGGGGCGACGCCGGCGGCGGCGACCTCGCGGACTACGACGTCGAGGTCAACGACGGCGAGGTGGTGCTCGACATCATCCACCGGCTCCAGGCCACCCAGGCGAACGACCTCGCGGTGCGCTGGAACTGCAAGGCGGGCAAGTGCGGTTCGTGCAGCGCGGAGATCAACGGGCGGCCGCGGCTGATGTGCATGACCCGGATGTCGGTCTTCGACCGCGGCGAGACGGTGACCGTCACCCCGCTGCGGGCCTTCCCGGTGGTCCGCGACCTGGTCACCGACGTGTCCTTCAACTACGCCAAGGCGCGCGAGATCCCGTCGTTCGTGCCGCCCGAGGGCGTGGCGGCCGGCGAGTACCGGATGGCGCAGGTGGACGTGGAGCGCTCGCAGGAGTTCCGCAAGTGCATCGAGTGCTTCCTGTGCCAGGACACCTGCCACGTGGTGCGCGACCACGAGGAGAACAAGGGCGCGTTCGCCGGGCCGCGGTTCCTGATGCGGGTCGCCGAGCTGGACATGCACCCGCTGGACGCCGCGGCCGCGGGCGGCGGCCCGACCCGCGCGGAGTCCGCGCAGGACGACCACGGCCTGGGCTACTGCAACATCACCAAGTGCTGCACGGAGGTCTGCCCCGAGCACATCCACATCACCGACAACGCGCTGATCCCGCTCAAGGAGCGTGCCGTGGACCGCAAGTACGACCCGCTGGTGTGGCTCGGCTCGAAGATCAGGCGCCGCGGCCAGTAGCCCCCGTCCGCCGCGACCGTCGCCGCGCCCGCAGGTGGGCGAGCCGGTCGACCGCCTCCAGGTGGCCGCCGGTCAGGTCGCACAGGTGGCTCGCGTCGTGCTGCCGGCTGCCGGCCGCCGGGCACGCCGCTGCCGCACATCGCCACCACGTCCTCGTGGCCGAGGTCGGTGAGACCGGACCGGGTACCACCACACCGGGTGGTCCTCGCCGGCCGGAGCGACGGGGCGCCGGACGGCGACGTCCAGCCGTCCGGCGGTCGAGGCGAGCGGTGCCGTCGCGTGCGCGCCGGGCCGCGCCGGACGGCCACCACCAGCACGGGGTCGGGCCGCTCACGCGCCCTGTGGGCTCCCACGGCGGCACTCGGCGAGCGGTTCCAGGAACAGCCCGCCCGGCTGCCCGCGTCGTCGAGCAGCAGGCAGTCGGCGGGCCGCTGACCGCGCGGGCAGCGCCCGCCGAACTCCCGCCGCCGCCGGTCGAGCAGCACCGAGCGGCCGCTACCGCGCGCGCCGACGAGCAGCACGACGGGCAGCGGCTGCCCGGGCACGCCGGTGCGTCCGAGCGCGTCCCTGGTGGACTCCACCACCTCGCACCCGGCCGTACAGCCCGCCGTCCGTCGTCTCCCATGCCTCCCGCCGTGCGCGAGAACCCGTCGCCGGCGCCGTCGGGATGGCCGAGGCGCGGCCGGGGAGGCCGGGGACCGTGCGCGGCGCGTTCCGGGCCGGTGCGCGACGCGCGGCGACGTCGCCGCGAAGCCCGGCCGCGATCCCCCGTTCGGCGGAGTACGGAGGTTGGACCGGGACGCCGGGGACCCCTCCCGGAGCCGGGCCGCGGGGCCGTTCCCCAGTCGCGCGACGCATAAGGGGCACATACGCTCCCGAAAAGAGCCACGCGGTGGACCGTGGCGCGGACAGCGGGAGGCAACGCGGTGCGCCACAAACGTAAGTCGTCGGCCGCCGCGCTGGCCGCCCTGGCCGCGCTGGCGATGGGCGCGGGACCGCCCCCGCGGGCGGCCGCGGACGCCCCGATACCCCTGGCCAGGACCGGCCAGGTCACCGACCGGGTCGACGCGCTCCAGGACCGGACGGGCGAGGTGCGCTCCGCGCTGGACCGCCTCTACGACCGGCACCGGGTCCAGCTCTTCGCGGTCTACGTCAGCGGCTTCTCCGGCGCCTCCCCGCAGGACTGGGCGAACGCGACCGCCGTGCGGAACGGACTGGGCCGCAAGGACGTGCTGCTCGCGGTGGCCACCCACGACCGGCGCTACGCCGTCTCCGCGGACGAGCAGTCGGGCCTGAGCCAGGCGCAGATCGACGAGGTGGGCGACCGGGCGATCGAGCCGGCGCTGCGGCAGAACGACTGGGCGGGCGCGGCGGTCGGCGCGGCCGGCGGCTACGACGCGGTGCTCGACGGCGCCCCGGTCACCGCCCCGGCGATCACCCCCGGCGCCGCCGACCCGGGCGGCACGAGCGGCCGCACCTCCGGCTCGGTGTGGATTCCGGTGGTCGCGCTGGGCGCGGCGCTGCTGCTGGGCGTGTGGGCGTACCGCAGGCGCGCGGACCGGCAGCGGCCGGTGCGCACCTCCGCGGGCCGGGGCGCGGAGCAGTGGCGGACGCGGCCGAAGCAGCCGGTGCCGGTCACCCCGCTGCCGGAGCTGGACGCCCAGGCGCGCGAACTGCTGGTGGCCACCGACGACGCGGTGCGCACCAGCGAGGAGGACGTGGGGTTCGCGGCGGCGCAGTTCGGCGAGGACGCCGCGCGGCCGTTCGGCGAGGCGGTGGAGTACGCCAAGGGCGAGCTGACCGCGGCGTTCCGGCTACGGCAGAAGCTGGACGACGCCGGGCACGCCGGGCAGGAGGACGACACGACCCGGCGCCAGATGCTCGACGAGATCCTGTCCCGCTGCACCCAGGCGAACCGGCGGCTGGACGCGGAGTCGGAGGCGTTCGACCGGCTGCGCGCGATGGAGGCGAACGCCCCGCAGGTGCTGGCGCGGGCGGAGGAGAAGGCGGCGGCGCTGCCGGCCCGGATCGACGCGGCGGCGGCCGCGCTCGGCCCGCTGGCGGAGCGCTACGCCGCCTCCGCGCTCGAACCGGTGGCCGGCTACCCGGCCGAGGCCCGCGACCGGCTGGACTTCGCCCGCACCAGTCTGGAGCAGGCGCACGCCGCGATCGGCACCGACCACGGCCGGGCCGCGGTCTTCGTGCGCGCCGCCGAGGGAGCCCTCGACCAGGCGACGGTGCTCGCCGACTCCGTCACCCGCAGGGAGCAGGAACTGCGCGCCGCCGACACGAAGCTGGCCGAGGCGCTGGCGGAGACCGAGGCCGATCTCGCCGAGGCGCGAGCCGTCCTGGGCCCGGGGCCGGGCGGAGACGCACCCGGCGGCGCCGGTCCGGCCCATGCCGAGCTGCGCGGGCGGGTGGCGCGGGCGGAGAGCGTGGTCGCGGCGGTGCGCGCGGAGCTGGCCGGGGGCCGGCCCGACCCGATCGCGGCGCTGCGGCGGGTGGAGGAGGCGGACGCCGCGCTCGACGGCTCGCTGGCCGGCGCCCGGGAGCAGGAGGCCGGGCAGCGCCGGACCGCGGGGTTGCTGGACCAGGCGCTGCTGGCGGCGCGCAGCGAGGTCGCGGCGGCCCGGGACGCGGTCACCACGCACCGCGGCGCGATCGGCAGCCGGGCCAGGACCCGGCTGACCGAGGCGGAGCGCCGCCTGCACCGGGCGGAGGCGCTGGCGGCGGACGACCCGCCGCAGGCTCTGGAGCACGCCCGCGAGGCGGACCGGCTGGCCCGGGAGGCGCAGGCCCACGCGCAGGACGACGTCTCCGGCTTCGGCGGGCGGCGGGGGCGCGGCGGCTACGGCGGCGGGGGCGGCATGGCCGGGGTCGGCGGCGCCGTGCTCGGCGGCATCCTGCTGGGCGACCTGCTCGGCGGCGGCCGGACCCGCGGCTACGGCATGGGCGGCTACGGCGGGTACGGCGGCGGGATGGGCGGCGGCGCGGGCCCGGGCAGCTTCGGCGGCGGCGGTACCCGCGGCCGGATGGGCGGCGGCGGGCGGTTCTAGGTCGGGCGGCCCCGGATCGCACCGCTCCCCCGGCCCACCGCACCGCACCCCACCGAACGCACCGCACGCACCGCACAGACGGCAGGACACCGAGAACCGCAGGACACCAGGTCAGCCAAGGAGTGGCGATGACGAAGCAGACGATCCTCGGCCGGGTGGCGCAGCTCGCCAAGGCGAACATCAACGCGCTCCTCGACCAGGCCGAGGACCCGCAGAAGATGATCGACCAGCTCATCCGGGAGTACACCGACAACATCCGGGAGGCCGAGGACGCCGTCGCCGGCACCATCGGCAACCTGCGGATGATGGAGCAGGACCACGCCGAGGACGTGTCGGCGGCGGCGGAGTGGGGCGGCAAGGCGGCCGCGGCCAGCCGCAAGGCGGACGAGCTGCGGGCGTCGGGCGCCTCCGGCGAGGCCGACCGGTTCGACAACCTCGCCAAGGTGGCGCTCGGCCGCCAGCTCCAGTCGGAGAAGGAGGCGCGGACCGCGCAGCCGGTGATCGCCTCGCAGCGGGAGGTGGTGGAGCAACTCCGCGGCGGCCTGGACGACATGAAGGAGCGGCTGCGGCAACTCCGTTCCAGGCGGGACGAGCTGGTGGCCCGCTCGCGCACCGCGCACGCGCAGAACACCATGGTGGACGCGGTCAAGAGCGTCAACGTCCTCGACCCGACGAGCGAGTTGGGCCGGTTCGAGGACAAGGTGCGGCGCGAGGAGGCCCGGGCGCAGGGCCGCCAGGAGCTGGCGGCGTCCTCGCTGGACAGGCAGTTCGAGTCGCTGGACGCGATGGGCGACAGCGCGGAGATCGACGCCCGGCTGGCCCGGCTGAAGTCCGGCGCCGCCTGACCCAGGGCGCCGGGCCGCGGCAGCGGGCGGCGGCGCCGGGGGCACGGGAGGGGAGCCGGCCGCGGGGCCGCGGCGGTGGGCGCGGCGGTGGGCGCGGCGCGGGGCGGGGGCAGCCGGCCGCGGCGGCGCGGCGCGCGGCGGCGTCAGAACATGCTGAGCAGGTCGTCCACCGACGGCCCGGCCGAACCCGGCTCGCCGCCGCGCAGCGCCAGCTCGAACCAGACGGTCTTGCCGCGGTGGGTGCGGCGGCTGCCCCAGCTCTGGCTGAGCATCGCGACGAGTTGCAGGCCGCGCCCGCCCTCGTCGGTGTCCCGGGCGCGGCGCCGGCGCGGCTGCATCAGCGCGTTGTCCCACACCTCGCAGACCAGGGTGCGGTCCAGCAGCAGCCGGAGCCGTATGTCGCCGAAGCCGTGCCGCAGCGCGTTGGTGACCAGTTCGCTGACCAGCAGTTCGGTGGTGTCCACGAGGTCGTCCAGGCCCCAGTGCAGGAGCTGGTCGCGGGCGAGTTCGCGGGCCCGGGCGACGGAGGTGGGCTGCGGCGCGAGCGTCCAGTCGCCGACCTGCTCGGCGGGCAGCCCGCGGATCCGGGCCATCAGCAGCGCGATGTCGTCCTCGCCGTGGGCGGTGTCGAGGGTGGCCAGGACGTGGTCGCAGACGTCCTCCAGCGGGCGGGCCGGACCGGCCAGCGACGCGCGGAAGGCGTCCAGCCCCTCGTCGAGCGGGTGGCTGCGGGACTCGACCAGCCCGTCGGTGTAGAGGGCGAGCAAGGCGCCCTCGGTCAGCTCGACCTCCACCTCCTCGAACGGCTCGCCGCCGACGCCCAGCGGCACCCCGCGGGGCACTTCGAGCAGCAGCGGGTCCTCGCCGGGCTCGACCACCACCGGCGGCAGGTGCCCGGCGTTGGCGATGGTGCACCGGCGGGTCACCGCGTCGTAGACGACGTAGATGCAGGTGGCCAGGTAGACCTCGGCGAGGTCGGTGTCGGCGGGGTTCTTCGAGCGGCGGGTGCGGCCGGCCGAGGACGAGCCGAGCCCCTCGGCGACCTCGTCCAACGCGCCCAGCACCTCGGCCGGTTCGAGGTCGAGCATGGCCAGGGTGCGGACGGCGGTGCGCAGTTCGCCCATCGCGACGGCCGCGCGCAGCCCGCGGCCCATCACGTCGCCGACGACCAGCGCGGTGCGGTGGCCGGGCAGTTCGATGACGTCGAACCAGTCGCCGCCGACCTCGGTCTCCATGCTGCCGGGCAGGTAGCGGCAGGCGATGTCCAGGCCGGTCGCCTCCGGGTCGTCCGGGGGCAGCAGGCTGCGCTGGAGGATCAGGGCGCGTTCGTGCTCCCGGCGGTAGAGCCGGGCGTTGTCGAGGAAGATGGCGGCGCGGGCGGCCAGTTCCTCGGCGAGCATCCGGTCCCGCTCGGTGAACGGCTCGCTGCCCTTGGCCCGGGAGAACTGCACCAGGCCGAGCACGGTGTCGCGGGCCACCATCGGCACCACCAGCGTGGACTGCACCAGCGGGGTGCCGCCCAGGTCGTGGCCGCCCTCGCCGTCGAGCACCTGGAGCTGCGCGGTGCGCAGCGCGCGGGCGCTGGCGGAGGCGAAGCGGAAGCGGTGCACGGACCCGACCGCGACCGGGCCCTCGCTGGGCTCCACGTCGTCGTCGCCGGCCATCGCCACGGGGGCGTCGGAGACCGAACTGGCGAAGGCCACCCGGCGGACCTCGCCGCTGCCGTCGGTGGTGCCGGTCAGGTCCTCGGCACCGGACAGCAGCGCCTGGTAGAGGTCGACGGAGGCGAGGTCGCAGAAGTGCGGCACGGCCACGTCGAGCAGTTCGCGGGCGGTGGTCTCCAGGTCGAGCGAGGTGCCGATGCGCGAGCCGGCCTCGTTGAGCAGGGCGAGGTTGCGGCGGGCGTGGGCGGCCTCGCGCTCGGCGCGCTGCCGGCCGGTGACGTCCATCGCCAGGCCGGCGACGCCGATCGGGCGCCCGGAGTTGCTGTGCAGCCGGTACAGCGAGATGGACCAGCGGCGGCGGGCCGGGTCGCCCGGCACGGTGCCGACCAGCGGCATGTCCAGCACCGCGTCGCCGGTCTCCAGCACCTGCCGCAGCGCGGCGGACAGCCGGTCGGCCTCCACCCGGGACAGGAAGTCCTGGGGCCCGCGGCCGGGTTGCTCGGTGGGGCGGCCGAAGACCGCGGCGAAACGCTCGTTGACCCGGACCAGGCGCAGCCGGGTGTCGAAGAGCACGAAGCCCATCGGGGACTGCCCGAAGACCGCCTGGGAGGCGGCCAGGTCCGTCTCGATCTGGCGCAGCGCGGCCACGTCGACCGCCAGGCACAGCGCGCCGTGGTCGGCCGGCATGACGTAGACCTCGGCGCGGCCCTCGGCGCCGGAGGCGTCGCGGTAGGGCACCAGGCCCTGCCACTCGCGGCCGTCGAGGATCTCCGCCAGCCGCCGGTGCGCGCGCGACTGCACGTCCGGGGGCGCGAAGGCGGCGATCGGGTCCTTGCCGACGGCCTCGCCGGCCGTCAGGCCGAAGAACTCGGTGGCGCGCTCGCTCCACTGGTCGATCCGGCCCTCGCGGTCGAGGGAGAACGAGGCGACGCGTATGTAGTCATACAGGGACCCGGGCGGACTGGACTGCCAGACGCCGGCCTTTGCCGCGTCCGCGTCGTCGTCGCCGGGCGGAACCGCCCCTGCTGGCATGTCGCTCACTCGCCCGACCCCTCCAGCTCAGCACACATGGACCGGTTGGAACCGAGTATTCAGCATGCGGACCGTCCAGCACACGGTCTTGTGGATCACAGCATCATCTCAGCTCCTGGGGCGCGGGGGCCTTCCCCGGAACACCGCGGTCGCACCTCTCGCTCCCGCCTCTTCGGCATACCCGGCACAGTCGCTCCGAACCCTCGCGCCCACCGGGGCGGGAGGCGCCGCCGCGGGCGGCCGCGTCACGGCAGCGCCAGCTCGAACCACACGGTCTTGCCGAGCGAACCGTGCCGGGTCCCCCAGCGCCGGGACGCTCCCGCCACCAGTTGCAGCCCGCGGCCGCCCTCGTCCTCCTCGGTCGCCACCCGCTCGCGCGGCGGGTCGGGCAGCGGGTCCGAGACCTCCACCAGCAGCGAGCCGCCGCGCACCATCCGCACCCCGATCGGGCCGTGCGCGTACCGCAGCGAGTTGGTGACCAGCTCGCTGACGAGCAGCACCGTCACGTCGGACAGCGGTGCCAGCTCCCAGGACACGAGGGTGTCGCGCACCCGGCGGCGGGCCAGCCGCACCGCGCTGGCCTCGGCCGGGAAGGACCAGGACACGGTCGAACCGGCCGGCAGGCCGCCGAGCCTGGCCACCAGCAGCGCCACGTCGTCGGGCTCGCGGTCGGGGTCCATGGCGGCCAGCAGGTCGTCGCAGGTGTCCTCCAGCGAGCCCAGCCGGCGGCACAGGGTCCGCCGCATCCGTTCGATGCCCTGGTCGATGTCCTGGCCGCGGGACTCCACCAGCCCGTCGGTGTAGAGCACCAGGACGGCGCCGTCGGGGACGTCGAGTTCGGCGGTCTCGAACCGGACCCCGCCGACGCCGAGCGGCACCCCGGTGGGCAGGTCCAGCAGGCGCGCCCGGCAGAGGTCCGGGGCGGCCCGGCGCTCGACCAGCACCGGCGGCGGGTGGCCTGCCTGGGCGATGGCGCAGCGCCGGGTGGAGGGGTCGTAGACGGCGTACACCGCGGTGGCCATCCAGCCCTCGGTACGGTTCTGCGCGAGGTCGTCGCCCAACTCGTTGACCCGGCGCAGCAGCTCGTCGGGCGGCATGTCGAGGCCGGCGAGGGTGCGGACGGCGGTGCGCAGCCGGCCCATGGTGGCGGCGGCCACCAGGCCGTGGCCCATCACGTCGCCGACCACGAAGGCGAGCCGCCCGCCGCCCAGCGGGATCACGTCGAACCAGTCGCCGCCGACCTCCGCGCCGCTACTGCCGGGCACGTAGCGGTAGGCGATGCTGACGCCCGGCGGCTCGGGGACGGTGCGCGGCAGCAGGCTGCGCTGGAGGGTGAGCGCGCCCTCGCGCTCGCGGACGTACAGCCGCGCGTTGTCCAGGGCGGTGCCGGCCCGGTCGGCCAGCTCCACGCCGAGGGCGAGGTCGTCCCGGTCGAACGGCTCGCGGCCCCCGGCCCGGGCGACCACCAGCAGCCCGAGCACCACCCCGCGGGCGCGCAGCGGCAGCACCAGCATCGAGCTGACGCCCAGTTCCACGGCGGCCTGCACCTTGGGGTCGTCGGGGTAGGTGGTGGCGCGCACCTGCTCCTCGCCGTCGAGCAGCCGCGGCTCGCCGCCGGCCAGCACCGTGCCGAAGACGGAGTCCCGGGTGAACGCGATCGACTGGCCGCGCCGCAGCATCCGCTCGGCCCGCGGCGTCCAGCGCACCGCGCCCACGCCGAGCTGGCGCAGCGGCTGGCTCTCGCGGAACCCGGCGGCCGGCAGGTCGCCGCCGACGGCCACCTGCGGGTGCAGGATCACCCCGGAGTAGTCGGTGAAGGTGGGCACCAGCGCCTCGGCGATGGTCTCCGAGACCCGGCGGACGTCGAGGACGCCGGCGATCCGCGAGCCGACGTCGTTGAGCAGCGCGAGCCGGCGGCGGGCCCGCTCGGCGCGCTCGGCGGCCTGCATCCGCTCGGTGACGTCCATGACGGTGGCGCTGACGCCCAGGACGCGCCCGGCCCGGTCCACCAGCCGGTGGTACGACAGCGAGCGGTGGCCGCGGCCGCGCGGGCCGGGCGCGATCACGTCGATCACCGGCTCCCCCGTCGCCAGGACGTGCCGCTGGAGCGTGGCCAGCTCGCGGGCGGTCGCGGCGTCGAGCAGCTCGTCGACGCCGCGGCCGAGCAGGTCGTCGCGCGGCATGCCGTTCATGGCGGCGAGCGCGTCGTTGACCCGTACGTAGCGCAGGTCGCGGTCGAGGATCGCGACGCCGAGCGGGGAGGAGTCGAAGAGGGCGTCCAGCGAGGCGAGGTCGTGCTCCAGGGTCCGCAGCCGGCTGGTCTCCACCAGGGAGGCGAGGACGAACGGGCGGCCGTCGCCGTCGACGAGCAGGCTGGTGCGGGTGTCGACCTGCACGGTGTGGCCGTCGCGGTGGCGCAGCGACAGGACGCCGCTCCAGCGGCCGGTGCGCAGCAGCTCGGCGAGGATCCGCGCCGGATCGCCGTCGTCGGTGCCGGTGTCGGTGCTCCCGCCCGGCCCGCCCGCCCCGTCCGGCCCGCCGGCCCCGCCCTCCGACGCGCGGCCGCCGGGTTCCGCGGTCCGCCCGTTCGTGGTCCGCCCGGGTTCCGCGTCCTCGGGGAACGGCTCGGGCGGGCCGAGGAGGCCGCCCACCCTGCGGCCGACGATGTGCTCGCCGGCCCAGCCGAGGACCTCCTCCGCCAGCGGGCTCCACAGCAGCACCCGGCCGCCGGTGTCCAGCATCACGACGGCGACCCGGAGGATGTCCAGCAACGGCCCGGGGGCCCGCGGCCCGGCGAAGGCGCTCGTCCCCCGTCCGGGCGGGGGCGGGGCGGGCCGGCGCGCGCGGTCGGGCGACGCCTCCGCGTCGTCGCCGCTGGCGCTCATACGGTGCACCCCCGACCGGGTCGGGCCGGGTGTGCGCACACCCGGCCTCCAAGAGAGGTTTTCCCCCTCTTACCCGATATTGCCCCCTTCCGCGCCGGTGTGCGCGGGCGGGACGGTCACGCCTCGGCCGCGCGGGGCACGACCTGCTCGATCACGTACACCTGCGGCGGCACCGGCGGGGAGGCGGGGTAGGTCAGCGTCTCGGCGACCCGCTCGGCCTCCGCGCGCGTCGCGAACCGCCCCACCCGGTAGCGGTTGCCGCCCTCGTCCTGCCGTATGAGGACCCAACCGAACTCCGACGTCACTGAGCCGCCCCCTCCTTCGCGCGTCGACCACCGCGCGCCGTCGGGTCCCGTGCTCAGGGAATCGGCGGCGCGCATATGCCCGACCCTACGCCCGAGGTTCACCCGGCGGGTACGGAATGACACGAAGAGAGACCGATCCGGCCACGCGTTCGACCAGAAGTTGACGATCCGTCAGAGCGCCGGCCGGGTGCGCCGGCGCACGCCCTCAGCGAACGGGGAGGTGGTAGACCGCACGGTAGCGCTCCGCCGGGATCACCACGTCGGCGGTCTCCACCGGCCGGCCCGACGCGAAGTAGGTGCGGCGGATCTCGATCACGATGTGCCCGGGCACGCCGCCCAGCGCGGAGGTCTCCTCGGCCAGGCCGGGTCGCGCGCCGACCTCCTCGGCCATGTGGTCGACCAGCACGTCGATCGCGGCCATCCTGGGCACCACGCCCTGGCCGCGGACCGGGCCCTCCTCCGGCAGCAGCACCGGGGTGCGGGCGGTCAGCGCCAGCGGCTCCCAGGAGGTGGAGAGCATCGACGGCTCGCCCTCGGTCCGGAAGAGGTACCGGGTGCACATGACCCGGTCGCCGGCCTGGATGCCCAGCCGCTCGGCGACGTCGGCGGACGCCGCCCCCTGCGCGCTGCGCGACTCCCAGGTGCCCACGCACGCCTCGTCGGCCTGCTCCTGGCGGTAGGGGCTCGGGGCGCCCGTGGGCCGGAACCCGCTGCGGACGACCCGGCGCCGCTCGGGCCGCTCGCGCACGTAGGTGCCCGAGCCGGAGCGGCCCTCCACGTAGCCCTCCGCCATCAGCACCTTGCGGGCCTCCAGGGCCACGGTGTCCGAGACGCCGTAGTCGCTGCGGATGCGGGCCTGCGAGGGCAGGCGGGCGTGCGGCGGCAGCGTGCCGTCGAGGATCTTGCGCCGAAGGTCCCCGGCAACGCGAAGGTAGGCGGGCTGCTCACCGAACGCCACGTGCCCCTCCCAGGGGTTGACTGTGTGCGACAGCTTGGCAACCCTCGGTGCGCGTCCGCAAGCTCTCCCCTGGGCGTCACGCACCGTGCGGTGGCCGGATCGGAGCAGGTCGGCGCTCGGACTCCTGCCGCCATCGGGCTCGCACCGGGCTCGCGCGGGAGGGCGGGCGTGACGCCGCCGGGAGGGCGGGAGGGCCCGGTAGGGCGGTCGGCGGGCGGGTCAGCGGGCGGTCAGACCCCCACCCCCGTGTCGCCGCCGTCGTCGGAACCGCCGGTCGAACCGCCGTCGGACCCGCCGTCCGCGCCGCCGCCCGAGCCGTCGTCGGAGGAGCCGCCGTCCCGCACCGATCCGGTCACCTTGCCGTCGACGTCGCCGAAGAAGCAGGTCACCGAGCGGTCGCCGGTCTCCCAGAGGGACTTCTCCGGGCCGAAGAAGAACAGCCGCATGCCGTCCTGGAGCGAGTGGCCGTCCAGATAGGTGCCCATCTGCTTGCCGCAGGTGGACTGCGCCTCACTGGTGATCGCGTCGATGCCCGGATAGGAGCCGCTCGTGCTCGGGTCGAGCGTGTACGTGTAGTACGCCTCGGCCTCGTGGGCCTGGTCGCAGTCGACCACGTTCACCCGCCGGGACGCCTTGGACCCCTGCTCGATGTCGCTGAGCGAGTGCCCGGTCGTGTTGAAGCACTGGCCGGCCTTGATGTCCTGGACCTTGGTGTTGCCGTCGTCGCCGATCACGCCCAGCGCGCCGAGCGTGATCAGCAGCACCGTGAGGAGGGTGGTGACCGAGTTGATCGTGATGCCCGCGATCGCGAGCCCCCGCCCGCGCTGCCCCTGGCGCCTGCCCTGCTTGAGCCCGGCGATGCCCAGGCCCAGGCCCAGCAGCGGGATGCAGCTGAAGGACGTGACCAGCGAGGCGATCGACAGCCCGTTGGTGGTGCGGTTCGCCGCGTACCAGCCCTGCTGCGGCACCGGGTACGGGTACGGCCCGGGCATCCCCTGCGCGCCGGGGGCCGCGTACGGGTTGGGGTTCGGCTGCTGGTAGGGCCCCGGGCCGGAGGAGCCGTAGGGCGGCTGGCCCTCGCCGCCGTAGGGCGAGGGCTGCCCGTACGGCGTCTGCGGATAGCCGTACGACCGGCCGGAGTCGTACGGCGAGCCGGAGCCGGCGTAGGGCGGGGCGGGCGCGGGGGGCGGCGGCGGGGGGCCGCCGGGGTAGCCCGCGGCGGGCGGCGACTGGTCCTCGGGGGGCGGCGGCGGGGATATGTCCACCAGGGGAGTTTACGATCCCCTTACCCCTACGCCCCCACGGTCCCGTCCACTCCCTCGCGCAGGAAGTCCGCGTGGCCGTTGTGCCGCCCGTACTCCAGCAACACGTGCACCATCACCATCCGCAGGCTCACGTCCTCCCCCCACCGGGGCTGGTGGCCGGCCACGTCCAGCGACGCGGCCGCCGCCTCGATCCGCCGGGAGGCGGCGACCTCCGCCTCCCACGCGGTGAACGCCTCGGCCCGGGTCGAGGCGCTCGCGTCGTACGCCGCCTGGAAGTCGATCTCCCGCGACCACACCATGGGGGCGTCGTGGTCCTCGAACACCCTGCGGAACCAGGCCCGTTCGACCTCGGCCATGTGGCGTACCAGGCCCAGCAGGGTCAGCGTGGACGGCGGCATGGAGCGCCGCCGCAACTGCTCGTCGTCGAGTCCGGCGCACTTCATCGCCAGCGTGGCCCGCTGGTAGTCCAGGAACGCGCGCAGCGTCTCGCGCTCCGTCCCGGAACTCGGCGGCCCGACGCGTACGTCCTCGATCTCGTCCATGCCCGCGAGGGTAGCGAGCCCCGCCGGGCCCGTCGCCGCCGGGCGACGGGCCCGCCGGACCGGGGCGGGCGGCGGGGAAGGGCCGGGCTCAGACGGCGGTCTGCGGCGCCGGGGCGGGGGTGCCGAGGGCGTCGCGCCGCTCCGGCATCGCGAGGGTGGTCATGCGGCGCCAGCCGTACGCCCGCTCGTAGAGGTAGGTGAGGTGGATGCCGAGGCGGACGAGGGCCGCGGTGGCGGCCGGCCAGCGCAGGATGCGGCCCATCCGCGCCATCACCGCCAGGCTCACGTCGCGGTGCACCCGGATCTCGGCGTGCGCGCACTCGCGCAGCGCGCGGTGGATGGCCCGGCCGTGGCCGGCGGCGGCCAGCCGCAGCAACTCCTCGTGGCAGTAGGCGAGGTGGTTGTCCTCGTCGTGCGAGATCGCCCGCACCGCCCGGCCGATCTCGGGGTGCTCCGCGAAGTGCCGCATCAGCAGCGCCATCTGCTCGGACGCGCGCTGCTCGGTGACCCGGCTGTGCGCGAGGTAGGTGACGATGTCCTGCTCGGTCAGCGGCTGGTCCTGGCGCAGCCGGGTGTGGGCGAGCCCGATCCCGGCGCGCTCCAGCAGCATCGTGTAGTCGGTGTCGGCCGGCACCGGCTCCGGCTCCAGCCCGCGCTTGCGCAGCAGCGCGGTGAAGATCCGTCCGTGCTTGTCCTCGTCGGCGCCGTGCCGGGCGATCTTCGGGGCCAGCGCGCGCTGCGCGGGCGGCACCAGCGCGGCGATCCGGCCGTTCTCCCAGCCGCCCTGCGCCTCGCCGCTGGCGGCGATGGAGCAGAAGAGCCGGTAGGAGTCGTCGTTGTCCACGATCGAGGTGAACAGCCCGCGTACCGACAGCATCTCGTGCTCCTCTCGCCGCCCGGCAGGTATCAGCAGCAGTCAAGGACGGCCCGGCCTGCCCAGCAACCGGACCGGGGCCGCCGCTGGCCCATCCGGGCGACCGCCCCGGCGGAGGCCGCGGGAGCAGGGTCGCGGGGCGAGGTCCGGGGCCGGGGGACCGGGGCTCAGGAGTCCGGGGCCGGGGGGCCGGGGCGGGTGCCGGGGGGCCGGGGCACCCGGGTGTGGCGGCGGGGCGTCCGCCGGGTGTGGCGGTGGGGCTCCGGACGTGTGCCGGTCCGGAGCCCCGCCGCGCGCGAGCGCGCTACTTCCAGGTGTCGTCCAGCGTGAGGGTGGCCGAACTCCCGGTGCCCGCCGTACGGTTGGCGCCCGACTCCCAGGTCACGTTCCCCGACGCGTCCTTGAGGATGTACTTGTACTCGAAGGACGTGTTCGCCGGCAGGTCCACCGTGCCGGACCAGTGCGCCTGGTCGGCGGAACTGAGCGCGACCGCCTGGCCGGTGTCCCAACTGCCGAGGGCCGGAACCGACCCGGCCACGTAGACCTTCTGGCCGGCGGGCGCGGACTCCGCCTCGTGGAAGGCGACGGCGACCTGGCCGCTGCCGCCGCCGGAACGGACGCCCCAGGTGTCGTCGAGGGAGCCGCCCGCGCCGCCGGTGTCGGCCGTGTGGTTGTCCCCCGGTTCCCAGGTCACGTTCCCCGACGCGTCCTTGAGGATGTACTTGTACTCGAAGGACGTGTTCGCCGGCAGGTCCACCGTGCCGGACCAGTGCGTGCCGTCGGTGGAGTCGAGCGGAATCGCCTGGCCGGTGTCCCAGCCGCCCAGGGCCGGGACGGAGCCGACCAGGTAGACCTGCCGGCCCGAGGGCGCGGCCTCGGTCTCGTGGAACGTCTCGGCGACGGTGCCCGCCGGGGGGCCGGTCGGGGGCGAGGTGGGCGGTGTGGTCGTCGAGGTGCCGGCCCGGTAGAGGGCCACCGAGTCGTGCGCGGGCACGGTCACCGCGGCCCTGCCGTCCGCGCCGACGGTGACCGTGGCGCCGGTGCAGCCGCCGTCGGAGGTGGGGTCCGCGTGGACGACGTCGCAGTACGTGCCCGCGGCCAGGCCGGTGCTGAAGGTCCCGGTCACCGCGGAGTCGCCGTTGTCGATGCCGATCCAGGCCCGGTCACCGCGGCTGAACGCGATGGCGTTGGCGCCGTTGTCCCACCAGTTGGCGACCTGCTGGCCCTGGGCGGCGTTGTGCCAGCCGACCATGTTCGCGATCCCCCGGACCCGGTCGGTGCACACCCACGCGCCGGAGGTGCAGTCGGTGTCGGTGACGAGGCCGTTGCCGTCCGCCGGCGGGGAGTCGTCGGAGCCGTTGAACGCGAAGCCGGAGTAGACCGTCGGGGCGCCGTAGCCCCAGGCCAGCATGAACTCGGTGGCCAGCGTGTACTGCGAGCCGTTCTTGTAGTTCAGGGTGCTGCCGTTGCGCTCGGTGTCGTGGTTGGTGACCATGGCGCC
The DNA here is from genome assembly GCF_016756395.1 of Streptomyces sp. SN-593. Taxonomy (NCBI): domain Bacteria; kingdom Bacillati; phylum Actinomycetota; class Actinomycetes; order Kitasatosporales; family Streptomycetaceae; genus Actinacidiphila; species Actinacidiphila reveromycinica. Next base: position 5,549,566 of record NZ_AP018365.1, on the reverse strand, counting down.
GTCCTTGTCGGACGGCTCCAGGCCCCAACTCTGTCCGAACGTCTTCAGGTTGGCGATGTTCCCCTGGAACTGCGACTTCATCGCGTTGGCGTAGTCGAAGCCGATCACGCTGCCGTTGGACTCGAACGCGGAGGGCGCGAGGTTGCCGCTGCCGCCGAGGGCGATCTCCTGGAGGACGTAGGGCCGCGCGCCCCACTGGGTGTCGGGGAGCCGGGACTCGATGTTCGCCAGGTCGGACTGGTTGATGTGCTTGGCGGCGTCGACCCGGAAGCCGTCGACGCCGTAGCCGATCAGCTTGCCGAGGTACCCGGCGATCTTGCCGCGCACGTCGTCGGTCTCGGTGTAGAGGTCGGCGAGGTTGGACAGGTCGCACTCCTGGACCTGCGTCTGGCTGTTCCAGTCGTCGATGGCCAGGTCGGAGTTGGGGCAGTTGGCGGGCGAGGTGTGGAAGTCCGAGGCGGTGTACGGGACCTGGCCGTAGGACTTCGAGCCGACGTCGAAGCCGTCGCCGCCGTAGGAGTCCTTGCTGGACTGGTCGTTGCCGGACATGTGGTTGATCACCGCGTCGGCGTAGACCTTGACGCCCGCGGCGTGGCAGGCGGTGACCATCGACCGGAACTGCGCCTCGGTGCCCATCCGGCTGTCGAGGTCGTAGCCGACCGGCTGGTAGATCTCCCACCAGGGGTGCGCGCCGGCGAGCCGGATCGAGTCCTCCGGCGGGGAGACCAGCACCGATCCGTAGCCCTTGGGGCCGAGTTCGGTGGTGCACTCGTCGGCGACGGACGGCCAGTTCCACATGAAGAGGTTGGCCGTCACGTCGCCGCCGTTGCCCCCGCTCGCGGCCGCGGTGGCCGCGGGGCCGGCGTGCGCGGCGGGCTGGACCGCGGCGAGCGGTACCACCGCGCCGGCCACCAGCGCGGTGGCGGCGAGCAGCGCCCGGCGGACGCGGCGGCGGCCGAGGGGCCGGGGGACGTCGGGGGCGGCGGCCCGCGCGGCACGCCGCCCGGCGGTGCGCGGCGGCGGCCCGGCGGGCGGCCGTGCGGAGGACGGCTGGTCGGCGTGCGGCCGTGCGGAGGACGGCTGGTCGGCGTGCGGCGGCGCCGAGGAGGGCTGCGCGGCGGACGCCCGCGCGCGGTGGGGGGGATCGGCGCGGTCTGGTGAGCGAAGCATGGATGGCTCCCGCTGATCGTGGAGGACGAACGGCATGCGTACGCCACCCGGTTCCGACGCGCCTCGGACGAGCGGCCCGGCGGCCCTCCCGTGGGCCGCCCCCTCCAACCACCGCGGCGGGCGCGGCGGTTGAACGCGAGGTAGACCATGCTCCCGAGCGGCGACGCCGTCAAGACGTCCTGCAACACCTTTCCTCGGTTTGCAGAAAGATTGCGCGGTGTGAATCGGGTCGGATCGGATGTCTCCGTTCGGATGCGCGCAGGCCGTGGCGGAGTACCGCATTCCGACCTGGCCGCCCTGCCCACCTCGTCCGACCGGCTCACCGGCGCACCCCGCCGGAAGCGGCCCGGCAGCGGGTGGGAAGCGGACGGTGGCTGTCGCCGGAAGCGGTTGCGGTGGTGCGATCGGTGCGGAAGGGCCCGGCAGCACCGGGGTCCGTCCGGGCGAGGCGACAGCACACGATGGGGATGCCCGATGGGAAGAGGGTCACCGCACGGCGCGGCGGGCGCGGGCCGCGGGGCCGCAGGAGCCGCGCGCGGGGAGCAGGTCCGCCCGGCCCCGGGCTCAGCCGGCGCCGCGCGCGGCGCCCTCCCGCCCCGCGCCGTCCCGTCCCTCCCGCCCCGCGCCGTCCAGGCTCCGCAGACACGCCTCCACCGGCGCCAGGTCGATGGCCGCCAGTTCGTCCGGGTGGATCACGATCCGCAACTCGCGGGCCACGGCCGGGTCGTGGCCGCAGTACGCCGCGAACGTCCCGATGACCAGGTTCACCAACTGCGCCCGGTCCAGTTCGACCACCCGGGCCAGCCCGGAGCCGATCAGCGGCACGGCCACCGGCTTGAACAGCCCGTACCTGGCCACGGTGGGCCACAGCCGCTCCAGGCCGAGCCGCAGCTCCGCCGGATCGGCGCGGGCCACCAGGTCGTTGCCCAGCCGGGAGTACGCGACGGCGAAGATCCGCCGTCCGTCGACCGGCAGCACCACGGTGGTGCCGATCGGGTACCGGGTGCGCCGCCCGCGCGGCTTGTCCCGCGCGCTCTCGGTGCCGACCGGGGTGAACGCCCGCAGCCCGACCCGCAGCCGCTCGTCGAACGCGCGGCGCTGGCCGCCGAAGACCCGCTCGACGAGCTGCGCCTGCACGCTCTCCCGGCTGATCACCACGTCCTGCTCGGTGGCCGTGTCGAAGGTGTCGGTGAACCCGACCACGAGGTTGGCGTCCGCCTGGTCGAAGAGGTCGCCGCGGACCAGCACCACGTCCGTGCCGGTGCCGGGCACCCGGTGCCGCAGCAGTTCCCCGCCGTGCCGCTCGCGCAACAGCGCGCGCAGCGCGGCGAGTCCGGCCACCGCCCGCGGGTCGTCCGGCCGCTCGCGGACCATCCGTTCGGCGACCGGGAGGGCCAGGTCGGGGCGGCCCAGGTCGGTCTGGGCCCGGATGAGCCCCTCGCGCGCGGCGTCCCGCAGTTCGTCGAGCCGCCGGATCAACCCGGCGGCGAACGGCTCCTCGGCGACCTCCGCCAGCGGCCGGCCGCGCAGCATGGCGAGCGCGTCGGCGAACGCACGTGCCGCGGTCGCGGGAGCGGCGTGCAGGGCGCCGTTGACCAGCTCGGTGAACTCCGCACTGTCCAACTCACTCGGCCGCAGCACCAGTTGGTACGTCGTCTCCGATCCGCGGGCCGTCGGGAGCTGGTCGGTGGTGATCACCCGGGCGCCCTCGCCGGTGCGCTCCGGGTCGAGGGCGCGGCGCAGCTCCAGCACGCGCTTCTGCACCTCGTTGCGGTCGCGCTGCGCCTGGCCGGGCAGTTCGGCGTTCAGCCCCCACACCTCGCGGCGCAGCGAGCGGACCGGCACCGGTTCGCCGTCGGCCGCCACCAGCCGGACCAGCAACCGGGTACTGAGCGGGGTGAGATGGACCGGGGCGCCGTCCACCTCGAGTTTCGCCGGTCCCAGAACGCTCACCCGGATATGCGCCATTCGCCACTCCAGACGCTCGTCCCCCGCGCCGGTTCGACAACGGCGCTTTTTCCGGAAGCGGAGTCCGCAGCATAGCAAAACGCCTTGGAGGGAAAGTGCGTTCAGGAATGTCGGCGGCGTCCCGGTGGGTACGGCGAACGGGGTCGGGCCGTATCGCGGCGGCGCCGGGAACGGGCGCCGCGCCGCCGGTCGCAGGGGCGTGCGGCGCTTTGTGGTGGACCCCGGCCGGCAGGCGCACCCGGCGGGTGTTCCTGCGCAATGCGATGGCCGCCTTCGGCGGGATATCCGCGGTCGTGCAGTTCTTCGACCAGCTCTTTCCGCGGAATTTCCCCGACCCGGGCGCGGTCACCCTCGTGTCGGTGGCGTTGTGCGCGGCGTGGGGCCTCGTCCGGGCCCGCCCGGCGCCGTCGGTGCGGCAGGAGTTCGCCCGTCCGGCGATGACGGTGGTGGTCGAGGCGGGCGACCTCTTCGACCAGCCCGGGCACCTGGTGGTCGGGTTCAGCGACACCTTCGACACCGCCGCCGCCGACGGCCTGCTCATCAACGGGTCGAGCGTGCAGGCGCAGTTGCTGGCGCGCCGCTACGGCGGTGACCTGGGGCGGCTGGACGCGGAGTTGGGCGCGGCGCTGGCGGGGGCTGCGCCGCTCTCCCGCGAGGCGCGCGAGCGCAAGCCGCTGGGGAAGCTCGACCGCTACCCGGTCGGCACGGTCGCGGTGCTCGGCGCCCTGCCGCGGCTGGTGTTCGCGTCGGCCTACAGCAGGATCGGCAACGACTACGTGGCCGGGTCGAGCGTCGAGGAGTTCTGGTACAGCCTGAACCGGCTGTGGGACGCGGTCCACCGGCACGCGCAGCACGGGTGCGTGGCCATGCCGCTGGTCGGCTCCGGGCTCTCCCGGCTGGACTACCTGGACCAGGAGAGCCTGCTGCGGCTGATCCTGCTGTCCTTCGTGGCGCACTCGCGCGAGCGCGCGATCTGCCGCGAACTGCGGGTGGTGCTCCGGCCGGCCGACCTGGCCCGGATCAACGTGCCCGAGGTCGAGGCGTTCCTCGCCTCGCTCGCGTCGGGGCTGGACCGCCGCTGAGCCCCTCACCCGCCGGCCGCCCGGACGCCGCCCGCCCGCCGTCCGGACGCGGGCCGCGGGACCGCGGGCCCCGGGATGCCGTCCCGGGGCCGCGGCCCCGCGGGGCACCCGGCGAGCCCATCGGCGCCCGGCGGCGCCCGGCAGGACTCCGCGGGGCGCCCAATGGCGCTCAGGGACGCCGGACGTACGCGTCCAGGTGGCGGAACGGCCAGGTCTGCCGCCAGTCCGAGCCGGTGTCGTTCACGTCGCAGCCGGCCTGCTTCAGCCGTTCGACGATCTTCCCGAGCGCGGTCTCCGAACCGTCGAAGCGGATGACGTTGCGTCCGGTGGTGTCGGCGGCCGGCCGCAGCGCGCCGACCTCCACGATGAGGGTGCGCTCGGGGTAGGCCATCAACACCATGCCGAGCTCGATCAGCACGTTCTGGCGCGGCTGGCCGGTCGGCTCGATCTCGTGGACCGGCTCGTTCGGGCCGGCCAGCCGCGGATGCAGGTGGGCGACGTCGTCCGGGGTGAGCAGCACCAGCGCGGCCTGGGCCTGCGCGGGGGCCTGCGCGACCACGTCGCCGAGGAAGGGGGATGCCTGGCCGGTCGCCCTGACCAGGTCCTCCCACTCCAGCGGGCGCAGGTCGAGCCGGCGCAGCAGCTCGAACATCTCGCGGCGCACCTGCTCGTCGCGGCCGTACACCACGAAGACCCGGCGGGTGCGGCCCGGCGCGGACGCGGCGGGCCGCGTCCCCTGGTCGTCCCCGCCCGCGGCGGGCGGGGCGGCGGGGGGCGGAGCCGCGGGAGCCTGCGCCCCGAGGTGGATCGGCGCGTTCGCGCCGTACGTCGAGTTGCCCCCCGCCCGGGTGTACATGGTGTTGCCGGACCCCGAGTTGTCGTTGTTGTCGCCGTAGTGGACGGATCGGATCGGACTCACGAGTTCACGCTCCCTGGCCGATGGGCGGGTTGCCGCCGGCCGGCCGATTGCCGCCGGTCCGGGTGTGCATGGTGTTGCCGGTACCGGAGTTGTCGTTGTTGTCGCCGAAATGCTGCTGGAGGACGTTGGTCTGCTGGGCGTCGTGGTCGGCGAGATCGACGTTGTGCTCCTGGAGGAAGGTGCGGATGATCTGGAGCAGCCGGCGTTCCACGATCCGCGTGTACTTGATCGTGTCCGACTCCTGGAAGTAGTGCGGGAAGTCGCCGCGGGTGGCCATTTCCCGCACGCTGATCAGCGCGCCGCGGTTCACGGCGTCCTCCGCGTAGCGGCCCAACCGGAATTCGCTGGTGTCGACCGGCTGTTCGATCTCGACCAGGACCCGGCCGCGCCGCAGCCGCCGCGGCAGCCGCTCGCGCAGCGGGTTGAGGATCAGCCGCGCCAGGTCCGACGGGGCGCTCCTGACCACGTGCCAGGCGACGCGCGCCATGAGGCGTCCGGTCAGCCGCCCGGTCAGCCGGTCGGCGAGGTGGAAGCTCTGGATCAGCGGCGGCAGCACGTACGTGGAGAACTCGGTGTGCAGCGTGCGGCCCTTGAGGTCGAACCCCACGAAGATCGAGGTGACCAGTTCCTCGTCCCAGGAGCCGACCCGCACGCAGAGGTACTCGCGGGCGGCGTCGTACTCCTCCTCCCAGTGCGCGGCCGGCGCGCCGGACCGGGCCGGCCACTGGCGCGGCAGGTCGCGGACGGCGGTGAGGGCGGTGGCGTAGCTGCGGCGCTCGACGGTGAGGCCCTCGACGCGCTGCTCCGGCGGCGCCTCGTCGCGCAGTTCGGCACTCATCCGGGCGCCGACGTAGCCGGTGATCTCGTCCACCGTGAACGGGATCACCTCCTTGCGCCGGACCGGGTCCGCCGCCTGCCCGCGGTGTGATCCGGGCTCCGGCAGGTGCTCGGGCACGGTGGCCGCCACATGGGCGAGCATGTCCGGCGGCAGGTGCGCCGGATCGGCGAAGCCCTCGTCGAGCAGGCCGAGCCGGGCGCCGACGAGCAGTTCGGCGTTCGACCAGCGGTGCACCAGGGCGCCCGCGCCCACGAACGGGCGGTAGCCGCCGTACAGGACCACGCCGCGGTCGGCGACCTGCTCCGCCGCGATCTTGCGGACGAGGTCGCCGGTGAGGGCCTTGGTGACCGGGTATCCCCCGTCGAAACCGCCGCCCTCCCCCGGGCCGAGGCGCCCGGCCAGGATGTGCAGGGTCGCGATCCGGCGCAGGAAGGCCGCCGCCCAGACCAGCCAGACGATGACCGGCAGCCCGAGCGCGACGCTGATCGCGCCGGTGGCCATGAGCACCACCAGCAGCGCCGTGCCCCCCGCCATGACCAGCAACTGGTCGCGGCGCAGCTTGTGGGCGGCGAGCGCGTGCGCGAGGACCGTCACCGTGTCGTAGCCGTACGCCGGCGCGACCACCCGGAAGCGGTGGGCGAGCAGTTCCCTGATCACCGACTTGCGGTAGACCGGGTCGAGGTAGGTGCCGGCGCTCAGCAGCCGGGTGGCGTTGCTCGTCGCGAACTGCCGGTCGGGCGTGTTCCCCATGGGGTCTCCCCTGTCGTCGCTCATCGGTCGTCCTCGACGAGGTGACCGCCGGTGATGACCCCGTCGGCCACCTGGTAGGCGCCGGAGTACGTGTGGTGCGTGCCGTCGGTGTGCACCGACTCGACGCTCACAAAGACCGTGCCGCCGGTGACGGACGTGACGGTGACGTCGACGGACGCCGTGTCGGAGAAGCCGGCGACGAAGTCGTCGTAGCCCTCGTCGAGGTTCTTGCCGCCGAGGTCCCAGGCGTCGGCGTAGTCGCCGTCGTCGACGTCGTCGTAGAAACCGGTGACGACCGCGGCGGGGACCGGGGTGGCGGACGGCGACGCGCCCGATATGCCCGCGTCGGCCGTGCCGTCGCCCGTGCCGTCGTCCGTGCCGGTGCCGTCTCCGTAGCCGTCGGGGGCCGTGCCGTCGTCGGCGCCGTAGCCGTCCGGGTCCGTCGGCGTGCCGGAGGGCGTCGTGAACAGGTCGCCGAAGGGGTCGGAGGAGCCGGTGTCCGTCGGCGCGGCCGTGGGCTGCCGGTCGTCGGGGGCGGCGCCGGGCGCGCCGAACAGTCCGCTGGTCGGGACGCTCCGTGAGCCGCCGGACGCGGACCCGGACGACGACGGACCGGCCCACAGGCCGAGCACGACCACGACCAGCAGCGGAATCCCGATCGCCACCAGGGCGCGGGTGCGCACCGGTCCGGCGCCGAGGGTCAGGCCCACCGCCGGGTACGGTCCGGGGGCGGCCTGCGTCCTTCCGGGCGGCTTCGGCGGGCGGGGCGGTCCGGACGGGCGAGCGGATGCTCCGAGGTCATTCATGTGCCACTCCATCGCTGATGGACAGCGCCGTCGCGCTCACCGCCCTGCTTACACGGCAGGATCCGGCCATGCGGCACGGCTGCTGATACATCGTCATATTTCAGTAGGCCGCGGACGGCCGATTCACGGTGCCCGACCGGCACCACCCCTGCGTGCGGTGCGGCGGAGCGGAACTCCTGCGCCCTGTCGATGCGACCAGTACGGCCGCTTCCGCGGCCAGCGCCGACCGCTTCCGGTCCGCTTCCGATCCGCTTCCGGCGCCCCTCCCCGCGCCCCACCCGCACCAGCCACCGCCCCCGTCACGCCCGGCGGGCCGGGACGCGGCCGAGGTTCCGGCCCGAGGTTCCGGCCCGGGGTTCCGGGGCGGGGTTCCGGGGCGGGGTTCCGGGGCGGGGTTCCGGGGCGCGGGCCGGGACCGCGGCGCGGGCCCGTCGCGTCCCGGCGCACGCGGCGCTCCCCCGCCGCCCTGGTCGGGGCGCCCGGCGCGCGGGCGGCGGCGGCCCGCGTTTCAATGGGCGTATGGGTTCGAGCGGGCCTGGGCGAAGGACCGATGCCGCCGGGCCGGAGGGTCCGGTGCGCCGGGCGCGCGGCGACGCGGCGCTGGTGGTGGACGCCCGCGGGACGGTGGTGAGCTGCACCGGGCGGGCGGCGGACCTGTTCGGGTGCGCCCCCGGTACGCTGCGTGGCCGCGGGGTCGCGGAGCTGTTCGAGAGCCCGGGCACCTGGTCCGTCCTGGAGGCGGGGGCGCGGGACGGCCGGCAGAACACCGGCGGGGTGGTGCTGCTGCGCCCGGGCGGCGGCACGCTGCCCGTCCGGCTGCGGGTGTCCGTCCTGGCGCCGGACGGCCCGCACGGCGCGCACTTCCTGCTGCGGATGGCCCAGGGCGGTCCGCCGGGTCCCGAGGAGCCCGGGCCGGAACCGGCCGCGCGGGCGCCCGACGCCGCTCCCGGCGCGGCCGGGAACGGGACGACCGGGAACGGGACGTCCGGGAACAGGGCGGAAGCGGGGGCCGCCGCGCAGGAATCGGCCGCCGGGGACGACGCGCCGCGCGCCGAGGTCGGCCCGCTGCGGCGCCCCCGGCTGGCCACCGCGGGTCCGGACGCGTCGCTGCGGGCCGACCTGCGCTATGCCTCCGCCTCGGCGATCGGCGGGTCGCTGGACATCACCCGCAACGCCGACGACCTGGCCGCCGTGCTCGTCCCCGCCTTCGCGGACCTGGCGGCGGTCGACCTGACCGTCTCGGTGCTCCAGGGCGAGGAGCCCGCCCCGTTCACCGGGGACACGCCGCTGCGCCGGGTGGCCGTGGCGGCGGTCGGCGGGTGGCCGCGGGAGGTCTACCCGCGCGGGGCCACGCTGGCCGTCGGCGATGTCGCGAGCGAGCAGGTGCGGCGCGGCGCCGCGGGCGCGCTGCCCGACCTCACCGAACTGCGGTCGCTGCTGTCGGCGAACGAGCGGGCCCGGCTGTTCCTCCCGCCCGACGCCACGTCGCTGCTGCTGATGCCGGTGCAGGCGCGCGGCCTGGTGCTCGGCACCGTGCTGCTCTGGCGGCTGGGCGACCGCCGCCGGTTCGACGAGGACGACGCGGGGCTCGCCGACGAGATCGCCTCGCGGGCCGCCCTGAGCATCGACAACGCCCGCCGCTACACCAAGGAGCGGCGGGCCGTGGAGACGCTGCAACGCAGCCTGCTGCCACGGGTGGTGGGCGACAGCACGGCCGCCGAGACGTCGGGGGTGTACGTGCCCGGCGGCACCCCCGAGGGCATCGGCGGGAGTTGGTTCGACGTCATCGAACTCTCCTCCGCACGGGTGGCGTTCCTGGTCGGGAGGGTGCCCGGACACGGCCTCGGCGCGACGGCGGCGATGGGCCGGCTGCGGGCCGCGGTGGGCACGCTCGCCGACCTCGACCCGGCGCCCGACGAGCTCCTCAGCCACCTGGACGACCTGGTGGTGCGCTTCGCGAACACCGACGACGGCGACCCGGTGCAGGCGGGAATCGAGACGGCGCTGCGCGGCGCGTCCTGCGTCTACGCGACGTACGACCCGCTGACCGGCCGCTGCGTGATCGCCTCGGCGGGCCACCCCGGGCCGGTGCTGGTACGGGGAGGCGCCGCGGCCCCGTCGCCGCCCGTCGAGGGGACGCCGGCCGCGGCATCCGCCGCCGGATCACCGGGTGCCGGGGAAGCTCCCGCACCCGCACCGCCCGCCACAGCGCCCGCCGGGGAACCGGCCGAGCCGGCCGCCGACACCCCCGCCGGCGCCCCCGCCGACCCGTCCGCAGACCCGTCACCGCCCGAACGGCCCCCTCCCGAACCGCCGTTGGCCGCGCCCCTGGCGGTCGAGCACGTCGAACTCAACGCCGGGCCGCCGCTCGGCACCGGCGGCGGCCCCTTCGAGACGACCGAGTTGCTGCTGTCGGCCGGAGACGTGCTGGCCTTCCACAGCGACGGCGCGGTGCGGCAGGACGACCCGGCCAGGGCCCGGCGGCAGGCCGCGGTCGAGGAGGTGGCGCGCGCCGCGGCGGAGAGCGGCCGCCCGATGGCGGACGCAGGCCGCGAACTGCTCGGGCGGCTCTCGGACCCCGCGCCCGACCACGACCAGACGCTGCTGCTGGCCCGTACCCGGGAGCTGCCGGCCGACCGGACCGCCGGCTGGACGGTGGCCGCGGGTCCCGAGGCGGTCGCCGAGGTCCGCTCCGGCGTCACCGCCCGGATGGCCGACTGGGACCTCGACGACCTGGCGTTCAGCACCGAGCTGATCGTCAGCGAGCTGGTCACCAACGCGATCCGCTACGCGGGCGCCCCGATCACCGTCCGGCTCATCCTCGACCAGCGGCTGATCTGCGAGGTGTCCGACCCCAGCCAGACCCAGCCGCACCTGCGCCGTGCCCGCCTCACGGACGAGGGCGGCCGCGGCCTGTTCCTGATCGCCCAGCTCACCCACCGCTGGGGCAGCCGCTACACGCCCGGCGGCAAGACCATCTGGACCGAGCAGCTCCTCACCCCTGGCTGAGCCGGCCGGGGGCGCGTGAACGCCACCCGGCCGGCCCAGCGATCCCTCCGAGGTCGCCTCCGCACCGGTGGTACGCAGGCGACGCCACCTCAGCTCGGCACGCTCCACTGCTGGTTGGCGCTGTCGAAGCAGGTCCAGATCTGCAGCCGGGTGCCGTTCGCCGAGCTGGGCCCGGTCGCGTCCAGGCACTTGCCGGACACCGGGTTGACCAGCTCGCCGTTGGACTGGTGCTGCCAGACCTGGGCGCCGGTGCCGTTGCAGTCGTACAACTGCACCTGCGTGCCGTCGGCGGTGCCGGCCGCCGTCACGTCCATGCACTTGCCCAGCGCCCTTACGGTGCCGTCCGAACCCACGGTCCACTGCTGCGCGTTGGTGCCGTTGCAGTCGTACAGCTGCACCGCGGCGCCGTTGGCGGTGGAGGCGGAGGCCACGTCCACGCACTTGCCGCCGTACCCGGTGATCTGGCCGGTGGTGCCGCCGCCGGTCCCGCCGCCGGTGCTGCCCCCGCCGATCTGGTTGAAGATCCGGGAGTAGGCGTAGCCGACCGGCTTGTCGTAGTAGTCGACCTCCCAGAACGACAGCTCCTGCACGCCGTTGGAGGCCGCGAAGCTCTCCAGGGTCTGCGCGTCGGACTGCGAGAAGTACTCGTTGTCGTCGTTCTGGCCGGCGATCGGGGTCAGTCCGATCCGGTTGTAGGCGGCCGAGGTGGAGATGCCGTAGAGCGTCGCGAGCTGGCCGGCGGTGGCACGGGCCCCGGACTCGGCGTCGGCCAGGGCGTTCTGGCCGTCGCCGAAGTCCATCGTCATGATGTTCACCGCGCTCACGTTGACGCCCTTGCTCTTGGCGTCGCTGAGCACGTTGTACTCCTGCGAGGGCAGGCCGTTGGGGGCCACCGCGAGGGTGTAGGCCACCTGCACCGCCGGGTTCTGCGCCTGGAGCGCGGCCAGGGCCTGGTTGCGGCGCTGGTTGGAGGCGGTGTCACCGAGGGTGCCGCCCTCGATGTCGAAGTCGAGCCGGGTGATCCCGTAGGTGTTGACGACGTTGGCGTAGGCGGCCGTCAGCGAGGAGACGGAGGTGCAGGTCTGGGCCAGCTCCCCGCCCTCGGCACCGCCGAAGGAGACGATCGCGGTGCCGCCGGCCGACTTGAGCGCGTTGATCTGCGAGGAGTACGCGCCGACCGAGTCGCCGCTGGCCTCCCACTGCGCGGTGCAGCCGGACTTCGGGATGAGGAACGCCAGCGTGTAGTACTTCAGCCCGGTGGCGTTCATGTCGGACGCCATGTCGTTGGCCGTGTTGCCGTCGATCTGGAGGTAGGGGGCGGCGAAGTGGGCGGGAAGGCCCGTTGCGGCGTGGGCTTCGCCGGTGGCGCCGAGGAGGGCGGCCGCCGAGGCGAGGGCCATCGTGGCAAGGGACGCGATGCCGTGTCTGAGGCGCATGCGTGGCTCCGTGTGGGCCGGTGGTGGGGGGTGTTTCATGTCGGCCGAGCAGAACGGGAGTCTGCGACGGAACACGAGACCGCGTCAAGGCTTCTGTAAGTAAACCTTCCTGACGGGTGAGTTCGGGCCGCCCGATCGGACGCGTTCCGGCCACCGCGGCAAGCCCGGCGCCCTCCCCCGGCGTTGACCCGCGGACCGCCCTCGACCTGTGCGTTCACAAGCCGTAGGCAGCCGCGGCCGCACGCGCACATCCCGCCCCAGCAGGCACAGACCGCCTCCAGGAGGTGAAGCCCCGGGCGCGCGCCGACGTCTTGACATGTCTGCGACCGCTCTGCTTCCTTCAGGAAACACACATTGTCGAGAGGCCGGAAGACCACCGGCCGCCGGCGCGCGACCGTGCCGCCGGCGTCCGCCGTTCCGGGATGTGCCGCACTTCTTGTTTCAGAAACACGAACCCTGCCGGGAAAGGGCCTCATGAAACGTTTCCTGAAACTGGGCCGGACGGCGCGTCGCGCGGCCGGACCCGGTGTGGCCGCGGTCCTCGTGGCCGCCGCGCTCCAGACGTTCGGCGCGACCGGCGCGCACGCCGCCGTGTCGCCGTCGACCTGGTACACCATGGTGGCCGCCAACAGCGGCAAGTGCGTGGACGCGGCGGCCGCCGCGACCGCGAACGGCACCGCGGTGCAGCAGTACACCTGCAACGGCAGCACCGCGCAGCAGTGGCAGCTGCACCCGGCCGCCGACTCCGGTTACTACACGATCGTCAACGAGAACGGCGCCCAGCCGGCCATCGACGTGGACGGCCCGTCCACCGCCGGCGGCGCCCTCATCCACCTGTGGTCCAACGGCGGTTGGAGCAGCCAGGAGTGGAAGCCGGTCCAGGAGTCCGGCGGGAACTACCACTTCGTCAACCACTACAGCGGCCTGTGCCTGGACGTCCCCAGCGCCTCGACGGCCGACTCGGTCCAGTTGCAGCAGTACACGTGCAACGGCACGAGTGCGCAGTCGTTCGCGCTCGGCGGCACGGGCGGCGGCGGCACTCCTCCGCCGACCAACCCGGACAACCCCGATCTCGGCCCCAACGTCAAGATCTTCGACCCGTCGATGTCCGCGTCGTCGATCCAGTCGACCGTCAACTCGGTCTACGCCTCGCAGCAGTCCAACCAGTTCGGCACCAACCGCTACGCGCTGCTGTTCACGCCGGGCAGCTACAACGTGGACGTGCCCGTGGGCTTCTACACCGAGGTGGCCGGCCTCGGCGCCTCCCCGGACGACGTCTCGCTGACCGGTGGCGGGGTGCACGTGGACGCCGGCTGGTCGGGCGGCAACGCCACGCAGAACTTCTGGCGCGACGTGGAGAACCTCTCCGACACGCCGAGTTCGGGGACGCTGGAGTACGCCGTCTCGCAGGCCGACCCGTTCCGGCGGGTGGACGTGCACGGCAACATGATCCTGGACGACAACACCTCCGGGAACACCAGCAGCAACTGGTCCTCGGGCGGCTTCATCGGCGACTCGCGCGTCTCCGGCCAGATCAACTCCGGTACCCAGCAGCAGTTCCTGACCCAGGACACGTCCATGGGCAGTTGGGGCGGGTCCAACTGGAACATGGTCTTCGTCGGCGACAACGGCGCCCCGGCCCAGTCGTTCCCCACCTACACCACGGTCGGCCAGTCCCCCGCGGTACGCGAGAAGCCGTACCTCTACACCGACTCGACCGGGCTGTACAACGTGATGGTGCCGGGGCTGCGCACGAACGCCACCGGCCCCGACTGGACCGGCGGTTCGACGGCGGGCACCTCGATCCCGATCACCAAGTTCCACGTGGTGAAGTCCGGTGACACCGCCGCGACCATCAACGCGGCGCTCGCCGCCGGGTCCAACCTGCTGTTCACGCCCGGGGTGTACCACCTGAACGCGCCGATCAACATCACCCGGCCGGACACCGTGGTCCTCGGCCTCGGCCTGGCCACGCTGGTGCCGGACGGCGGGGTCACCGCGATCACCACCGCCGACGTGAACGGGATCGACATCGCCGGGCTGATCGTCAGCGCGGGCACCACCAACAGCAACTCCCTGGTGCAGATCGGGCCGTCCGGCTCCTCCGCCGACCACGCGGCCGACCCGACCACGCTTCAGGACGTGTTCTTCCGGGTCGGCGGCGACGTCGCCGGCAAGGCCACGCAGTCCCTGGTGGTGAACGCCGACGACACCATCGGCAGCGACCTGTGGATCTGGCGGGCCGACCACGGCAACGGGGGCACCGTCGGCTGGAACACCAACACCGCCGCCAACGGCCTGGTGGTCAACGGCGACGACGTCACCATGTACGGCCTGGCCGTCGAGCACTACCAGAAGTACCAGACGCTGTGGAACGGCAACGGCGGGCGGACGTACTTCTACCAGTCCGAGATGCCCTACGACGTCCCGGACAACGCCAGTTGGACACCCGGCGGCGGGGAGAACGGCTACCCCTCGTACAAGGTGGCCGCCTCGGTGACCTCGCACCAGGCGTGGGGGCTCGGCGTCTACTGCTACATGAGCACGAACCCGTCGGTGGTGGCCGACCGTGCCATCGAGGTGCCCGCCACCGGCTCGACGTTCAAGGACATGGTGACCGTCTCCCTCGGCGGTGACGGCACCATCACCCATGTGATCAACAACTCCGGCGGGAAGGTGTCGGGCAGCACCACGGTGACGTACCTGACGTCGGGACCGTGAGGCGCCGGACGGCGGCCTGACCGGAGCGGAAAGGGCCCGGAGCGCGCCCCCGAGCGCGCCCGGCCCCGACCGCCCCGGGCCATGGGTGCGGGTGGCCCGGGGGGATATCGGGCTGCGTGCACGGGTGTTCAGCCGGCGGGCGGAGACGGGGTACGGTCGGCGGGCGCGGGAGCGTCGCCTCGCAGGGTCCGGTCGAGCAGGTCCAGGAGGCGGTCCCAGTGACGCCGGGTCGCGGCGGGATCGAAGACGTGGGTGTCGGACATCGTGAAGCCGTGCACCGTCCCCGGGTGGATCTCGGAGGTGTGGCGCGTACCCGCCTCGTCCAGGACCCGGTTGAGCCCGTCGAGGGCCGCCGGGGTCATGTCGCTCTCGGCGTGGCCGAGATGGACCTCGGCGGTGAGCCCGGCGAGGAAGCCGGGCAGGCTGCCGGGTCCGTCGTCGCCCAGGGGGCCGTGGAAGGCGGCGACGGGCCCCACCGGGTTGTGGAATCCGGCCACGGCGGCCACCCGGCCGGGGTGGGTCGCCGCGGCGCGCATCGCCAGGAGGCCGCCCACGCAGTAGCCGGTCACCGCGACCGGCCCGGCGGAGACCTCCGGCCGCGCACCGAGGAACGCCAGGTACGCGGCGGCGTCGCGCCGCGCCTGATCACCCGTGTGCGCCTCGATCGCGGGCATGAGCCGCGCCACGATCGCGGGCCGGGCCTCCTTCGAGATGTACGCGGGGAGGTCGACCAGCGGCGTCGGCCCGTGCCGGTAAAGGAAGTTGGGGACGAGGACGCAGTACCCGTGGCCGGCGAGTTCGCAGGCCATCTCCCGCGTCGCGGGCCGGATGCCGAAGACGTCCGCGTACATCAGCACCCCTGGGTGCCGGCCGCCGCCCTGGGGGAAGGCGGCGAACGCGTCGGCCCGGCCGTCCTCGGTGGGAACGTACAGCGTCTCGGTGCGCACGGGGTGCCCTCCGGTGGTCGTCACGCCGGTCACCGGTTCCGTGCGAAGACGTCGTCCAGGAAGTCGAACTCGATCTGGTTGGCCAGCACGCGGTTGTTCGCCGCGCAGTGGGCCTCGCCGCCTTCGGACTCCGCGATGAAGCGTTCGGCCTTGACGCAGGACAGCCGCTCGTAGAACGCCCGGCGCTCGCTCGCCAGGCTGCCCTCGCCGGCGCCGCCGATGTTCAGCAGCGGGCAGGTGATCTGGTCCTCCAGACCCCAGATGTCGAACTCGCCCAGGTAGTCGAGGTAGTCCCGGAGCGGGCGGTCGAGCATGCCGAACCGCTCCCGCACGTCGCCGAGCAGCAGGCTCGCCATCGGTGACGACAGGTCGACGCGGGAGTCGAGGTCGTCGATGTCCGCGTACGACTCGTCCTCCTTGAGGCCGATCAGGCTGAGAATGGAGGGACGGAACGACGGGGTGAGCGTGCTCGCCACCGCGGCCTTGATCCGCTTCTCGCGGGCGACGGCCCGCGGGACGAACAGGCCGCCCATGCTGTACCCGGTGAGCGAGAGGCGCTCGGGATCGACGTCGGCGCGGCTCAGCGCGTAGTCCACGACGTAGCCCATCTGGACGTCCAGGTCGGGGCGGAAGGTCAGGTCGGGGTCGGAGTAGTAGGCGCCGCGCTGGCCCGGGAGTTCGACGACGAACGCGTTGTAGCCGCGCCGGACCGCGGCCGCGGCGGTGAAGAAGTACAGTTCCTCCGCGGTCATGTCGCCACCGCCGATGACGACGGCCGTGGCCCGCGGCCGGCTCGGACCGTCCGGGGTCAGGAAGTACCCGGGCAGGAACTTGCCGTTCTCGTAGGGGACCCGCACCTCCTCGAACGGAACTCCGGTCAGCCGCAGTCCCGTCCGGAAGCACTCGCGGTTCTTCTCCCAGGTCGGGATCCTGGAGGCGTCGGCCCGGCCCAGGAACATCCCGGCGGCGCGCCAGTACGTCGACGCGCGCAGGAACGCCTCGCCCGCGCTGACATGGTGCCCCTCGGCGAGGCAGCGGGAGCCGGTCTCCTGCACCCGCCGCGCCGTCTCGGACCAGGCCCGGTGCCATCCGGCGAGGTCGCCGTCCTCGATCCGCGCGGCGGTCGCGTAGCACTCGCCGACCGCGGCCCCTCCGTGGTCGGCCGACCCCAGGGCGAGGGCCAGTTGGAAGTCGAAGTTCGAGCGGAACCGGCGGGGGAGGCCGGCGGTCGACATGAAGACCGTCTCGTCCGCGCGCACCGCCGTACCGGAGTTCTCCGTGATCATGGCTGCTTCCTCTTCCTCTCGTCCCGTCGCGGCCGCAGCGGCCGCGACGCCGACCGGTCGGTGCGGCTCCCGAAGGAGAACCGGCACCGTTAAGATGCAGAACCGCATCTTGTACGGCTGAGCGTACGGCGATCGGATAGGATGCGCAAGTGCATCCTAAAGAAGAGCCCGTACCCGGACAGCGGCGCCGTGGCGCCGCGTTGGAAGAAGCACTGCTCACCGCGGCGTGGGAGGTGCTGCGCGACCACGGCTACGCCGGGTTCACCCTGGAGGCCGTGGCCCAGCGTGCGGGCACCAGCCGCCCGGTCCTCGCCCGCCGCTGGGCAGGACGGCACGAACTGCTGCGGGCGACCATCGCGCACATCGGCGCCGCGCAGCCCTCACCGCGGGCCGACACCGGGAGCCTGCGCGGCGACCTCATCGCCCTCATGCGCGGGCTCAACGACTCCCGGAGCGAGATCGCGACGGTACTGGGCGCCCAACTCGGCGGCTACTACCAGGAGACGGGCGAGTCGCTCTTCGCCCTGCGCGACGTCCTGCTCGGCGCGGACGGCGAGGTGCTCGACGAGATCCTCGACGCCGCCGTCGACCGCGGCGAGGCCGATCCCGGCCGGTTGACGCCGCGCGTCCGCTCGCTGCCGATCGACCTCCTGCGGCACCACGTCTTCCTGGCGGCGCGGCCGATGCCGGAGGAAGGCATCGAGGAGATCGTGGACACGATCTTCCTGCCCCTCGTGCGACCCGAGCCCTGAGCCGCCGGGCGCGCCCCGCTCTCCCCGGAGGCCGTTCTTTCCAGAGGCCGTTCTCCCCGGCAGTGGTCCTCCCCAGAGGCGGTCCTCCCTAGCGGCCGTCCTCCCTGACCGACCGCTCGACCACGTACGCCCACGCGGTGAACGCCTCGACCTGGTCGGGGGCCAGATCGCGTACGGAGATGCGTTCCAGGGTGCGCCACATCTCCGCGATGGGCTCCTGGAGCGCGCGGCCGGCGTCGGTGAGGCTGACCACCATGACCCGCCGGTCGTGGGCGGCCGGCTCCCGGGTGAGCAGCCCCGACTCCTGCATGCGGCGCAGGGACTTGGAGACGGTCGAGTGGTCGAGGCCGACGCGTTCCAGCAGTTCGGCCTGGGTCTGGCCGTCCCGGTCGAAGAGCTGCATCAGCAGCAGTTCCTGGCCCGGGTGCAGGTTCATGGTGCGCAGCATGGCGGCGGCGCGGGCGCGGTGGGCGCGCGCGAGCTGGAAGACGGCGTAGCTCAGGCGGCCGTCGCGGGCCGTGGCCGGCGGTTCGGGTGGGGGTGGCGTCGAAGGCGCGGACGGGGGTGAGGGCGCGGGTGGCGTCGAAGGCGGGGGTGAGGGCGCGGTCTCGGGTGCGTCGGACATCGCTGCTCCTTCGGTGGGGTGGGGCGGATACGGGGACGGGCGGCGCGCGGTTCCGCTTCCGTACGGCGGCGGCCGGCCACCGCCCGGCACCGTACAGGGCGGCTGCCTCGTACGGCCGACGCCCGGCACTCAGTCGACGGTGAGGACGAGCTTGCCGCGGCTGTGGCCGGCGTCGCTGACCTGCTGGGCCCTGGCGGCTTCCGCCAGCGGGTAGGCGGCACCGACCGTGGTGGCCAGCGTGCCGTCGGCGGCCTGCCGGGCCAACTCGGCCAGCCGGGCGCCCGAGCGGCGCTGCGGGCCTTCGGCGAAGACGACGCCGAGTTCGCGGGCGCGGAAGTCGGCGGTGGTGACGATCCGGTCGGTGGTGCCGCCGCGCAGGGTGATGGAGTCCTCCAACGCGCCCTTGCCCGCGGCGTCGAAGACCGCGTCCACCCCCTCGGGGGCGAGCGCGCGGACCCGCTCGACCAGGTTCTCCCCGTAGACCAGCGCGGTGGCGCCGAGCGAGGCGACGTACTCCTGGTTGGCCGGGCCGGCGGTGCCGATGACGCGGGCGCCGCGGGCGACGGCCAGTTGGACGGCGATGGTGCCGAGCGCGCCGGACGCGCCGTGGATCAGCAGGGTCTCGCCCGGCGCGACGCCGAGCAGGTCCAGTACGCGTTCGGCGCCGTCGCTCGCCACGGGCAGGGCGGCGGCGTGCGTCCAGTCCAGCCCGGCCGGCTTGGGGGCGAGCACGGTCGCGGGCGCCAGCGCGTACTGGGCGTAGGCGCCGGTGTCGGACCAGCCCAGCACCTCGTCGCCTTCCTTCAGGTCGTCGACGCCCTCACCGACGGCGTCGACCACGCCGGCGATCTCGCCGCCGGGCACGGCGGGCAGCGTGGTGGGGAAGATGGCCTCCATGCCGCCGGAGCGGATCTTGCCGTCCACCGGGTTGACCCCGACGGCCCGCACGCGGACGCGGACCTGGCCGGGGCCGGGCCGGGGAACCTCGATCTCGGCCTCGTGCAGGACCTCGGTGCCGCCGAACGTGTCGAAAACGATGGCCTTCATGACGTGTCTCCTTCGGAGGGGCGGTTCACGGCCGACCCGGGCGTTACGTGGCCAGCCACATAAAAAGTAGCACCGATTGCGTGGCTAGCCAACTAATCCCTCGGAACAGTTCCCCAGCCCCGCCCGACCGGCCACCACGGCACCCGCGTGAGGATGAGGCTCGGCGCCGGAACGGGGACCACCACCGGCGAGCCCCGGCGCGACCGCCGGCGCTCGCCGACCCACGACGGACCGCACGCCATCGCTGCGTTCGATCCGTGGCGATCGAGCATCCTTCTGGTGGCCGGGGACAAGCGCGACCGCTGCAACGAGTGGTACGAAGAGGCCATCCCGCTTGCCGAACACCGCTACACCGCCTATCTGAAGTCCCGCGCCGAAGAGGAGGACCCACGATGACGGAATACACCCGCTGGCAGGACATCCGCGCCGAGCACGTCGCCCGAGCCGGCGGCGAGGAGACCGTGACCGAGGGCAAGAGGGAACTCCTGGCCGAGGTGCTCGGCCACCGCCTCGCCGAGATCCGCAAGTCCCGCAAGCTGAACCAGGAACAGGTAGCGGAGCGGATGGGCGTCACCAAGGGCCACGTCTCCCAGATCGAGCAGGGCCACATCTCCGGCCGGGAGGTGCTCACCCGCTACGCCGCGGCCCTCGGCGGGCAACTGCACCAGGCGATCTACTTCGACAACGGCGACATCGCGGCGATCGCCTGACGCAGCACACCCTTGCACTCCGACCCGGGGGGGCGACGGACCGCGCCCGTCGTGGCCCTGGTCCAGGCGGCCTCGGAAGAGGAAGTCCGCGTGGCCACCAGTGCCATGACCCCCCTTGAGGCCGACTACGACCGCGTTCACCCCGCACGGATCTCCCGAGTCCTCTCCCGGGTCGACGTCCACGGCATCACCGAGGACGTCACCGTTCAGGCCGCCGCGCTCCTGCGCCACCCACGACCTCCACGGTCACAAGTACGCGATCGACGCCGTCATCGCCCGCACCGCCCTCCGCCCGTGCACCGTTCCCACCTCCGACCCCGAGGACCTGACACTCCTGTGCTGCCCACCGCGGAAGTCCTCAAGGTGTGAGCTCCGTCGGCGAAGGGGCCCGGGAACCGGCGAAATCGGGATTGGTTCAGCCAGCCGTCTGTGGGGCAAGGTCGCCCAGGAGCCTTCTGGACCAGTCGTGACCGCAGGGATCAGACTTCTACGAGCCGGACCCGATCGCCGCAGAGCTTGACCATGTCGTCGATATCGGAAGTCAGCATGACCACGGGGCGGTGCTGTCGCAGCGCGGCCTCGGCGACGGCCGCATCGATCGCGTACTTGTGTCCGTGCAAGCCGGCACTCATCAGCAACTTCGAGGCAGCTCTCGCCTCCTCGTCACCGACCGGGACGACTCGCAGCCCGGAAAGCACCCAGTTCAGGCGGGACTTGTTCGAACGCGCGTGGACGGCCTCGATGATGGTGAGCGCACTGATCACGACCTCCATGCCGCGCGAGCGCGCCTCAGCGATCAGGGCCACCACCTGCTCTTCGTCAGCGAGCAGCTTCGAGAGTCCCTCGCTGTCGAGGACCAGCGTCCCCTCGTGACTCAGCCTGCGGCGGGCCACTCGGCCTCCTCGGCGAACACCTCGTCGAAGACCTGCCGCGCCCGCTGCCGAGCCGACTCGGAGACCGGCCCCTTGCGGCTCTCGTAGTCCGCCAGGTACTCGTCCAGGACCTGCCCGCGCAGCTCACGCTCGACCGCCTCGGTGATGAACGCGGAGAACTCCCGCTTGCCCACCCGAGCCCGGATCGCCTCCGCGGTCCCCTCCGGCAGCGACAAGCTCACCCGCGTCGCTGGCCCTTCCCCGATGCTGTACGTCGCCTCAGCCATGCCCCCGATTGTGTCAAACGAGTAGGAAAAGCGCCACGTCCGCACTACCTTCACAGCTCGGTCAGCGCCCCACTCACACAATCCCAGCACGGGCACCCCCATCCCATCCCAACACGATCCCAGCACGGGAGAAAACATAGGGCCCGACTCCGAAGAGTCGGGCCCTATCTGAACTGCACGTTTGCCAGATCAGCGACGTGGTGTTAGGTCACACGTTGAAGCGGAACGTATCCGGGCCGAACCTGACCTGCGGCGGGGCGCCGATCATGGCGCTGACCAGGTGTTTCCGCGTTGGCATGCGTTGGCTTCCGACGGGGGTTTACGGGTGTCCTGCGGACTCGCTGCGGACTGGAAGGACGGGCTGCCGACGCGAAATGCGTGGTGCGCCAGCAGGTCGCGCAGGACCCAGGCCAGGGGGTGACGTCGTAGCCGGCATCGCTGACGATCACGAATTCCGGGTCCCCGGCCTGCCACTGGCCAGCGGCGATGAATCGTTCAACGACCCCCCGGAGCTGGTCGGCGGTGACGGCGGTCGCGTCGTCTGCCGGGCCGAGCCGGACCGCGTCCGGGATCGCGGTCCATGAGGTGGCCCCCGGCTCCAGCACGGCGACGAAGGAGTAGGGCCAGCCCGGAATGAACCGCGATGCCGTCTTCGCGCGGCCGTGGACGTGGCAGAACAGCCGGTCTGCCGAGCATGGCGCGTCCGAGCGGAGCCACGGCGACACGTCGACCGCCATGACCAGGCGCCCGCCATCGAACCGCGGCAACGGCAGGCCGGCACCGTCCGCAGCCGGCCGACGTCGATCCGGCCGTGGTTCAGGCCGCCGTACATCCCTCCGTGCCCACGCCGATGCTCGGCCGTCAGCGTCAGGTCCACCGGGGACTTCACCGCACCGTCGGCACACAGCACCGCGTCGGTGAGTTCGAACAACGCGTCGCGCCGCGCGGTCAGGCACTCGTAGAACTCTCCCCGGAAGCGGGACGCCTCCGCGAACGCTTCCCCCCGAACAGCATCAAGCAGCAGACTCACTCTCACGGCCTTCGTCTCGGTCACGTGCACCTTGGTCGGAGCACATGATCAGACGAAGGCCGCCCCCGTATCTCGCGAATCCCCAGGTGAGCGACTCAGTACGACACGTCGTTCGAGGCCGGAAGAAAAGGAACAAGCTGAAGGAGTGTGCGCCAAGCCTGCCGTCTGGGGTGTCGTCCCGCGTCGGCACGCCCTCCGCAGGGCGACGCTTCAGGAAGCTGGACTTTACCGTCCGGATGGTAAAGTAAAGGATGGCGAGAGATGCGAGGCAGAAGATTCTGGATGGCGCTGTGGACCTGCTGCGGGTCGAGGGCGGCGGATCCATCACTCTGGATGCGGCGGCCAGGGCTGCCGGGCTGACCAAGCCGGGGCTGATGTACCACTTCCCGACCAAGGAGGCCCTGATGGTCGCGGTCGTCGACCACGTCGCGCAGCGGTGGGTCGAGCTTCTGGTCTCGCGGCTGGACGAGCCGACGGAGACCGCTTCGCCGTACCAACGGTTCCGGGCCTACGTGGAGATCTCCCTGACCGTTCCCTTCGACCGGGCGGACTTCGCGATCTACGCCGACGCCCACTACCGCGCCGCTCTGACCGACAGCTGGGTCCGCCGCATCGAACCGTGGCTCGCCCTGCCCGACTCCCTGCCGCAGGCGGCGCGCGCCCGCCTCACCGCGGCCCGGCTGCTCGCCGACGGCTACTGGACCTCCGCCGCCACCGGCGTCTTCCTCGTCCCTGCCCGCGACCGCGACCAGCTCATGGCGGTCGCCGAGGACCTGCTGAAGGAGGAGACCTCCCGGTGAGGAAATGGCTGCTGCTGATCGCGGTGATCATGCTGGAAGTCACCGCCACCCTCTGCCTGCGCGCAGCGCTCCACCATCCGGCGCTCTACACCGTTGTCGCGGTCGGCTACACCGGTTCCTTCACGGTTCTGGCCTTCGTGCTGCGCGCGGGAATGGCCCTCGGTGTCGCCTACGGAATCTGGGCGGCCAGCGGTGTCGCCCTGACCGCTGTTCTGGCGGCCGTCATCTTCGGCGACCCGCTGACCGCGGCCACCGGCGTCGGTATCGCCCTGGTGACCGCCGGGGTGCTGTGCGTCGAACTGGGCGCGCCGGCAGACCCTGCCCGCCAGATCCGTGAGGAAGGGGCCACTCATGACCCTGGTCTTCCTGATGTGCGGAGTGCTGACCGAAGTCGCCGCCACCCTGTCGCTGCGCATGGCCTCTGGCAGGGGAGGCAGGAAATGGCTCCTGGCCGTACTCGCCGGGTATCTGGCCTCGTTCACCTGCATCACCCTGGCGCTCAAAGACGGCCTCGCCCTCGGCGTCGCCTACGGCATCTGGGCGGCCAGCGGTGTCGCCCTGACCGCCGTGGCCTCACGCCTGCTGTTCCACGAACCCCTCACCAAGGTCATGGACACCGGCATCGGCCTCATCGCCGTCGGCGTCCTGTGCATCGAGATCGGCGCCGCCCGCTGAACGCCTGTCCGCACCGGTGGCCGGTCGGGGCGCTGCCGAAGCCCCAGGGTTGGGAGCCGGCGCCCGGCAGTTCGGGATGGCGATTGATGTCGCCGGCACCGGCTCCATCGTGACCGGCACCGGCCGCGGCTTCGTCTCCTCCAGCCGTACCGCCTGGACCGTCCTCGGGACCTGCGGAGTCCTCGCCACGATCCTCGGAGCGCTCTCAACCAGCGCCTGGGCCCAGGAGACAGCAGTGCGCAACGGCCGCCGCCTCGCCACCGAAATCCGGCAGCCCGCACCCCGCCAGACTCAGCTGAACCACTGAACGACAACGACAGGGCTCGGGACCATGCCTCCATGGGGAGAGCGCCAAACCCCCGTGGAATCAGACCGGAGGCGACGCGCCGCGGACAGCCGGAAGTCGGCCTCACCGCTGCGCGATCCGGACGCGCCAGAGCTGGACGAGGACGATGACGGGGGCGGTCGGGAAGCGACGGGCTGTGTCTGACCAAGCGGCGCACGGCGTGCCCCCAGAACTCCTCGGAGACGGCGGGGTTCGTGTCGCAGGCCGTCGTGAAGGAGGGATCAGCGTTCGACAGTGCCGATGAGTCGGCCGCGGGCGAGGACAGGCGCAGTGATGGAGGGCAGAAGGGCGCTGGGCCTTGCGCTGTCCGGTGCGGACTTGCCCGCGGTCTCGCCCAGCGGGGTGGCGAGGGCGAAGAGTTGGAAGGTGTAGTGGTGAGGGCCGTGGCCCCTGATGGGTGCGGGCCCTTGGTATCCGCGTCCGATGACCGAGCGCAGTATCGTGACGCCGGGAGCCGGCTCTTTCGCGGCGAGGGCGCCGGGGGCGAGGGAGCGTACGGCGGGGTCGATCAGGACGACGCAGTGCACCGCGGGCTTGGGGGTGGGGACGTCGGTGTCCTCGACGACCAGCAGGAGCTGGGCGGTGCCGGTCGGCGGTGGGTTCCAGGCCAGGTGGGGGGAGATGTTCTGGCCGCCTGCGTTCTTGGCGTGGTGCTCCGGCGGGATCGTACCGAGGCGGTCGAAGCTGCGGCTGCTGAGTTCCAGGAGTTCGGGCCCCTGGAGGTTCGGGCGATTCCACGCGGCGTGGGCATCGCCTGACCTGCGGTTCTTCAGAAGTCGGCCGAGGACGGGCATGGCGGTGCTCCCAGCATGTCGAGGGTCTTGTCGTGGGTTGTGGTTCTGCCGCGTTGATGAAGGCGCGGTTCGGTGTGGTGGCGTGGCTCGGTGTCCGGGCCGGTGCTGGTGGGGTCGACGTGCGTGTGTGTGTGGGGGGATTCCGCATGTGCCGGCGTCCCTCGCTGGCACGTCAGACGGTCTGAGGGGCTTTGCCGGTCTCCGGCTTCTTAGGCGCTTCCATCGGGGTTCGTCCGGGCAGCAGCAAGCTCAGGGCGAGCGCGAGGGCGGTGAAGCCGACCGCCCACCAGAACGCCTGGTCGAAGGCGTGGGCGGCCTGCGTTGCTGACCCCGTGTGGTGGCGCAGGGCGATGTCGAGGATGACGGCGAGCACCGCGACGCCGAAGGACCCGCCGATCTGCTGGGTGATGCGGGTGATGATGCCGGCGTGCGGTATCTGGTCGCGGCGCAGGCCGACGAACGCGGCTGCTTGCAGGGGGATGGACACGGCGGCGAGTCCGAACCCGCGGACCACCAGTACTGCCATCAGGAGCCACTTGTTCGTCGTGTCCGTGGCCAGGGCGAAGGGCACGGTGGACAGTCCCACGATGGCGAATCCGGTGAAGGCGACCCACCTGGCCCCGAACTTGTCGCTGAGTCCGCCGGCCAGCGGGCGGCTCAGGAGCGCGCCGAGGCCCAGTGGCGCGACCAGCAGGCCGGCTTGGAGCGCGTGGGCACCACGCACCTGCTGCCAGTACAGCGGCAGCAGCGCCATGCTGCCGTAGAGCGCGGCCCCTGACAGGAACATCGACGCGGACGCCGAGGCGAGCGGGCGGTGCGCAAGCAGCCGGACATCGACAAGGGCGTCGCCGGAACGACGGACCGAATACAGGGCGAAGACCAGCAGCAGGAGCGCGCCGGCCAACAGCGGAGCGAAGGAGTCCGTCCGGCCGAAGCCGCCGCCCTTCGAGGAGTTGGCCAGCCCGAACAGGAACGCGACCAGGCTGGGTGACAGCAGCAGCCAGCCCAGGGTGTCGAAGCGCGGCCGCGCTTCGGTGGTGTCCGGGTCCAGCATCCGCCAGGCGAGGACGAACCCGACGACACAGAACGGGACGTTCACCCAGAACAGCCACCGCCAGTCGAGCCAGTTCAACAGGACGCCGCCGATCACCGGGCCCGCGATCGGACCCACCACGAACGGCAGGGTGACGATCGACATCGTGCGCCCCAAAGCCTTGCCCGCGGCCGCCTGCATGATCAGCGTCGAGAACAAAGGGAGCATGAGTCCCCCGCCGAGCCCCTCGACGATCCGGAAGACGATGAGACTTCCGGCGCTCCAGGCCACACTGCACAGGACCGAGCCGACCAGGAACACGGCCAGCGCGAACATCCACACCCGCCTGCCGCCGAAGCGGGACTGCGCCCAGCCCGCCAGCGGAATGGACACGCCGAGCGCCAGCAGGTAGCCGGTGCTCACCCACTGGATCGTGGAGATGGGCACATGTAGTTCCTGCGAGAGGGTCTGCAGCGCAACGCTGACGATCGTGGTGTCGAAGACCACGGCCAACGAGCCCACGATGAGCGCGACGGCGACTTTCATGACTTTCGGATCGATGCGATCCCCTGCGGTTGCTTCGGCCACAGCGACCCCTACCTCTCCTTCTCGTGCCGGGACTGGGCACCGGTCCTCGAACGGCTCGCGGCGGCCGCCCTGCTTACCCATCGGTCGGGGATCAGATCCTTTGCGCCAGCCGATCGAGCAGCGGGGCGGCCACCGCGAGCTGTTCCAACTCCTGCGGCGTGAAGCCGTCCGCAAGGGCCTGCGCGACCTGCTCCGTGCGGGCACTGCGCTTGTCCGCCAGCGCCTGCCGACCCGCGTCGGTCAGCGCCAGCAGCACGCGCCGGCCGTCCCGCGGATCGGCTCCGCGCTCGACCAGCCCGCGCGCCTGGAGGCCGCCGAGTGTGGCCCCCATCGCCTGCGCGGTGATCTGCTCCCGTCGGGCCAGCTCCGCGGACGTTGTCGGGCCGATACGGTCCAAATGTGACAAGGCGGCACGCTCGGGCATCGCGAGCTCGCCCTCGACCCGCACCTGACGCACACGCCTCAGCAGCGCACCAACGCTGGCCAGCAGGGCGGCGGCGGTCTCACGGGCATCCAGCTCCTCACTCATACGATCAACCTACCTTATCAACCTGCCTTATTAAAATCAGGGCATCGCGCCCCCGCGTCCGACGCTAGGAACCCGACGGGCCGACCCCGACATCGCCAGGCCCGGCCCACGCCAGGGCCTGCCGGCCGTCATCGTTTGACGACAGGCAGCCGGAGCGTCCAATGAACCCGCGCAATCCGTGGGTTCACGGCGGCGCGGATCCAATCAGATCCGATGGTGATTGCCTACAGGGTTTGACGACAGATTGAGTCAGGTCGTCCGTACGGAGAGGGCCCCTCGGTGGCGAACCTGGTCTACAAGCGGGTCTCGACCGACCAGCAGTCCACCGCCCGCCAGGACCTCGTTCTGGCCGAGGCCGGGATCGAGGACCCGGTCCCCTTCGAGGAGGATCCGGGCACCTTCAGCCACCTCCACCCCCGGGCTGCCCGAGCCCGGCGAGCTGCTGACGTACGCGCGGCCGGGCGACACCGTGCACATCTCCGAGATGTTCCGCCTGGTGCGCGGCACCGGGCACATCCTCGACGTGTTCGACGTCCTCCACCGTGACCAGGTGGCGCTGCGCATCCATGAGGGCGCGTTCTCCGCGACGCGCCTCACCGCACGCCATCCGCGCACCGGCGAGTTGCTGTCCACCGTGAAGTTCACGGTGGAGGCGCCGCCGCCGGCGAACTCCGGCGCGACCTCCAGCGGGAACTGACCTACGACGGTCTGCGCGCCGCCGAGGCCAAGGGCACCAAAGGTGGACGCCGCCCCGCCGTCGCGGCCGCGACGGCCACCGGGGTGCGCACCGCGTACCTCGAAGGCCGCTCCATCGCCGCCCTCACCCGCGACCACCGGGTCAGCCGCGGTCCGATCCGGACGGCCATCGCCGACCTCCTGCCCGACCACACCGCCACCGAGGAGGACGCCCCCGCCCCGGAGCCGCCGGTCAATCCAGCAGACCGCGAAGCACGGGGTCTACGTCTGCCCGCCCAAGACGGACCGCTCCCACCGCACGGTCCCACTGCCGCGCATGGCCGTCACCGCGCTCAAGGCCCACCTGAGGGGCTTCCCCGTCGAGGGGGCCGAGGGCTGGCTCTTCACCGCGCCCGAGGACGGACCCATCGTCTACACCCACTTCATGGACCACGCCTGGCGGCCCGCCTGCGGCAAGGCCGGCATCCCGAAGGGCACTGGACCCCACGCTCTGCGGCACCACTACGCCAGCTTGCTCATCAAGCATGGCGAGTCCGTGAAGACCGTCTCCGAGCGCCTCGGCCACACCAACGCGGCCATGACGCTGAACATCTACACCCACCTGTGGCCCGACTCCGAGGAACGGTCCCGGGCCGCCGTCGACAAGGCATACGCAGACCGCCCCGACGAGGGCGAAGCGCAAGCCACCGAGGCGGCATAGCCACTCCCCCGCGCCGACCCTTCGTCAGCGCGCTTGCGGACTGAGTGCGGACCGCCGAGCCGCCCCACCCGCTCCGCCGCAGGTCAGACCGCCTTTTGCCAGACGTATTACACGTTGAAGCGGAACTCGACCACGTCGCCGTCTTGCATGACGTAGTCCTTGCCCTCCATGCGGGCCTTGCCCTTCGCGCGGGCCTCGGCGACGGAGCCGGTGGCCACCAGGTCGTCGAAGGAGATCACCTCGGCCTTGATGAAGCCCTTCTGGAAGTCCGTGTGGATGACCCCCGCGGCCTCCGGGGCCGTGGCCCCCCGCTTGATCGTCCACGCGCGGGACTCCTTGGGGCCCGCCGTGAGGTACGTCTGGAGCCCCAGGGTGTTGAAGCCGACCCGCGCGAGCGTGGCGAGCCCGGGCTCCTCCTGGCCGACGGACTGGAGGAGTTCGAGGGCCTCCGCGTCGTCGAGTTCCGCCAGGTCCGCCTCCAGCTTGGCGTTCAGGAAGATCGCCTCGGCCGGCGCGATCAGCGCGCGCTGCTCCTCCTTGAACGCCTCGTCGGTCAGCTCGTCCTCGTCGACGTTGAACACGTAGAGGAAGGGCTTCGTGGTGAGCAGGTGCAGCTCGTGCAGGAGGACGCCCTGCTCGGTGCCCTTGGTGATGCCGTGCGCGAAGAGGGTGTCGCCGGCGGCCAGGATCGCCTGCGCGGCCTCGGCCGCGGCCAGCACCTTCGCCTTGTCCTTCTGCATCCGCGATTCCTTGGTCAGGCGCGGGATCGCCTTCTCCACGGACTGCAGGTCGGCGAGGATCAGCTCGGTGTTGATCGTCTCGATGTCGTCCCGGGGCGAGACCTTGCCGTCCACGTGGACCACGTTCTCGTCCTTGAAGGCGCGGATGACCTGGCAGATGGCGTCGGACTCGCGGATGTTCGCGAGGAACTTGTTGCCCAGGCCCTCGCCCTCGGACGCGCCGCGCACGATGCCGGCGATGTCCACGAAGTCCACCGTCGCGGGCAGTATCCGGGCCGACGCGAAGATCTCGGCGAGCTTGTCCAGCCGGGGGTCGGGCACCCCGACCACGCCGACGTTCGGCTCGATGGTGGCGAACGGGTAGTTGGCCGCCAGCACGTCGTTCTTGGTCAGGGCGTTGAAGAGCGTCGACTTGCCGACATTGGGCAGGCCGACGATTCCGATGGAGAGCGACACGTGACGACTTCCCGTGGGCAGGAGGGGAGCTGGGCGCCGACCAGTCTACGGGCCGCCGCACCATCGCCCGCTCCCCGCCCGCGGGGCCGGCGACCGGCCGCCCGCGGGCGCACCCGGCCCACCCGCCCGGCCCCCTCCCCCTCACTCGAACGGAGCACTTCGAACAGAAGACCCACGCGAGCGAATCCGCGTGTCCCGGGCGCGCGCGGCGCGCGCACCGCGCCTACGTTGAGTAGGTGGAGCAACACACAGCGCGTACGAGCATCACCGCCCGGACCGTCCCCACCGCGCCTGCGTCCCCACCGCCGGCGGCCCCCGCGTCACCGCCGGCGGCCTCGGCGCGGGCACGGGCCGACGCCCCCGCCAGGGCCCGGGCCGCCCAGGCCGGCAGCCGCACCAGGGCCCAGGCACAAGGCCAAGCCGCCCGGGCCGCCCAGGCACAGGCCGCCCGGACCCAGGCCGACACCCGCGCCAGCACCCGTGTCAGGTCCGCCCAGGCCCAGGCGCGGGCCTCCCAGGCCCAGGCGCGCGCCGCCGCCCCGCCCGCCCGCGCCACGTCACCGCGAGTGCGCCGCCCGGGCGGCGCACTCGCGGTGGCCGCCGACCGACTGCGCGCCCTGCCCCGCCCCCGCGCGCGCCTGACCGGCCTCGGCACCGGCGCCCTGACCACCGTCGTGACGGTGCTCGCCGGGGCCGCCGACTCCCTGCTCTTCGACGGCCCCGGCGTCTTCTTCGGGCTGGTGTTCGTGGCCGTGTGCGTGGCCGCCGCGGTGTACGTGCGGCCCTACGACCTGGTGGCGGCCCCGGTCGCCGCACCCATCGCGTTCGCGGTGGGCATCACCCTGACGGCCGACGGCGGCGACGGCGGTCTGGTGGGGCGCGTGGTCGGGGTCTTCACCGGCCTGGCCCTGATGACCGGCTGGCTCTACACCGGTACGGTGCTGGCCGCCGCGATCGTGGCGGTCAGAGCTTTGCGGCAGCCATCGCGGCGCCGACGATCCCGGCGTTGTTCTGCAACTCCGCGGGGACGATCTCCGCGCTGATCCCGTGGATCAGCGGCAGGAACTTCTCGGGCTTCCGGCTCACCCCGCCGCCGATCACGAACAGGTCCGGCGAGAAGAGCATCTCCACGTGCGCCAGGTACTTCCTCAGCCGGCGCGCCCAGTGCTCCCAGCTCAGGTCCTCGTCCTCGCGCGCCTTGACCGACGCGCGCTTCTCCGCGTCGTGGCCGTGCAGTTCGAGGTGGCCCAGTTCGGTGTTGGGCACCAGGTGGCCGTCCACGAACAGGGCGCTGCCGATCCCGGTGCCGAGCGTGAGCAGCAGGACGGTGCCGCCGCGGCCGCGGCCGGCCCCGAAGGTCATCTCGGCGACCCCGGCGGCGTCGGCGTCGTTGAGCACGACCACCGGCTGGCCGAGGCGGTCGCTGAGCAGCTTCCGGGCGTCCTGGCCCACCCAGCCGCTGTCCACGTTGGCGGCGGTGCGGGTCACGCCGTCGACCACGACACCGGGGAAGGTGACGCCGAGCGGCCCGGTGTGGCCGAAGTGGCCGACCACCTCGGCGACGCCGTCGGCGACGCTCTCCGGGGTCGCCGGGTGGGGGGTCAGCACCTTGAACCGCTCGTCCGCCAGGTCGCCCCGGTCGAGGTCGACCGGAGCGCCCTTGATTCCCGTACCGCCGATGTCCACACCGAACATGTTCATGGCCCCCAGGTTAAAGGTGGGTGGAAGCGCTCACCTCTTGGCCGATGCCCGCTCCGCGGCCTCCGCACGCAGATCCCGGCGCAGTTCCTTCGGCAGCGAGAACTGGATCGACTCCTGCGCGGAGGTCACCACCGACACGTCGTCGAAGCCGCGCGCGGCCAGCCACTCCAGCACCCCGTCGACCAGCACCTCCGGCACGGACGCGCCCGAGGTGACGCCGACGGTGCGCACGCCCTCCAGCCAGGCGTCCTCGCACTCCTCGGCGAAGTCCACCAGGTACGACGCGCCGGCGCCGGCCTGGAGGGCGACCTCGACGAGCCGGATGGAGTTGGAGGAGTTGCGCGAGCCGACCACGATCACCAGGTCGGCCTCGGCGGCGATCTGCTTCACCGCGACCTGGCGGTTCTGCGTGGCGTAGCAGATGTCGTCGCTGGGCGGCGAGACGAGCCTCGGGAAGCGGTCCTGGAGGGCCTCGACGGTCTCCATGGTCTCGTCGACCGAGAGGGTCGTCTGCGAGAGCCAGACCACCTTGGACTCGTCGCGCACCTTCACCTTCGCCGCGTCGGCGGGGCCGTCGACCAGGTGCATGCGCTCGGGGGCCTCGCCCATGGTGCCGACGACCTCCTCGTGGCCCTCGTGCCCGATGAGCAGGATGTCGTAGTCCTCGCCGGCGTAGCGGACGGCTTCCTTGTGGACCTTGGTGACCAGCGGGCAGGTGGCGTCGATGGAGGCGAGACTGCGCTCGGCGGCCTCCTGGTGGACGACCGGGGCCACGCCGTGGGCGGAGAAGATCACGATCGCGTTCTCCGGCACCTCCTCCGTCTCGTCGACGAAGACGGCGCCCTTCTTCTCCAGGGTCTGGACCACGTACTTGTTGTGGACGATCTGCTTGCGGACGTAGACCGGGGCGCCGTACTGCTCCAGCGCCTTCTCGACGGTGATGACGGCACGGTCCACCCCCGCGCAGTACCCGCGAGGGGCGGCGAGGAGGACACGGCGGGCGGAGTCAGAGGTCATGCCGTCCATCGTACGGGGCCGCCCCCGGCGCGGGGCGGGGTGTCGGCGGGGCGCACTAGGGTGCCGGTATGGCTCTGAACACCTCGGCGGAAGCGCCGATTCCGGTCGGCGAGGTGTCGCGGCTGATCGGCGGGTGGATCGACCGGCTCGGCGCGGTGTGGGTGGAGGGCCAGATCACGCAGCTCTCCCGCCGCCCGGGCGCCGGCGTGGTGTTCCTGACGCTGCGCGACCCCTCGCACGACACCTCGATCTCCGTGACCTGCTACCGCGCGGTGTACGAACAGGTGGCCGACGTGGTCGGCGAGGGCGCGCGGGTCGTGGTGCACGCCCGGCCGGAGTGGTACGGGCCGCGCGGCACGCTGTCGTTGCGGGCGGCCGAGATCCGGCCGGTCGGGATGGGCGAACTGCTGGCGCGGCTGGAGCAGTTGAAGAAGGCGCTGGCGGCCGAGGGGCTCTTCGCGGCGGACCGCAAGCGGCCGCTGCCGTTCCTGCCCGGGCTGATCGGCCTGGTCACCGGGCGCGCGTCGGCCGCCGAGCGGGACGTGCGGGAGAACGCGCGGCTGCGCTGGCCCGCGGTGCGCTTCGAGGTGCGCAACGTGCCAGTGCAGGGCGCGACCGCGGTCCCCCGGGTGATCGAGGCGGTGCAGCAGCTCGACGCCCACCCGGAGGTGGACGTCATCGTGGTGGCCCGCGGCGGCGGCAGCGTCGAGGACCTGCTGCCCTTCTCCGACGAGCGGCTGGTGCGGGCGGTCGCGGCGTGCGGCACCCCGGTGGTCTCCGCGATCGGGCACGAGCCGGACACGCCGCTGCTCGACCTGGTCGCCGACCTGCGCGCGTCCACCCCGACCGACGCCGCCAAGCGGATCGTGCCGGACGTGCGGGAGGAGCTGGCCCGCGTCCGGCTGGTACGGGACCGGGCGCTGCGGGTGCTGCGCGGCATCCTCGACCGGGAGGAGCGGGGCCTGGAGGCGGCGCTCAGCCGTCCGGCGCTCGCGGCGCCGTACCGCATGGTCGAGCAGCGCGAGACGGAGGTCGCCGACCGGCTGGACCGGGCCCGGCGCACCCTGGGGCACCTGCTCGACCGGGCCGACGCCGACCTGACGCACACCCTCGCCCGGGTGGTCGCCCTCTCCCCCGCGGCCACCCTGCGCCGCGGGTACGCGGTCCTCCAGCGGGAGGACGGCGCGGCGGTCCGCGCCCCCGCCGAGGTCGCCGCGGGCGAGACCCTGCGCGCACGCGTGGCGGAGGGCGACTTCACGGTCCGCGTGGAGCCGCCCGACGGCCCCGGCCCCGCACCCGCGTAGCCCCGCGGGCCCCTCATCAGCCCCGCGCCCCGGAAGGCGCCTCGGCGTGCACGGGGGCGCTCGCGGCGGGCGGCGGCGTGTGCGGCGTCGTGCCGGCGGCATGGGCGGCGGCGTGGCCGCCGCAGCCGGACAGGGCGGTGACCGCTCCCGCGGCGAGCACCGTCAGGGCGATCACGCCGGGTCCGGCGGGGAATCTGGGGGACACGATGAGGGAAGTCTCCGTCGAGGGGTCGGTGATGGGCGGCTGTCAGACGCACGGGGACCCGGAAAGGTTGCCGCCCGAGCGGAGGAGGGCGAGGGATGAAGGACGAGCGGGAGTTCTACGACGCGGCGGAGGTCGCGTGGCGGGAGGACGCGGGAGCGCCGGGGGTGGGTGAGCGGCGGCTGTCCGCCGGGGCGGACCCCGCGGTCGAGCAGACCCGGCTGGCGCGCTGGGCTCCGGGGCTGGACACCTCCGCGGCCGGGGTGATCCGGCACGGCTACTACGAGGAGGTGTACCTGCTGGAGGGCGAGTTGGAGGACCTCACGCTCGGCCGCACCTTCACCGCCGGGTACTACGCCTCGCGTCCGCCGGGCATGCCGCACGGCCCGTACCGCACGCGGACCGGGTGCGTGATGCTGGAGATCCGCACCCCGCGGTGAGCGCGCACGGAGAGCCCGCGCCGCGGGGTGACCGCGGCGCGGGACGGCCCCGTTCCGCGCCGCGCGGGAGTGTCCGCGGTACGCCCTAGGCTTGCGGGCATGGCTGACCAGGAACCCAGCGCCGTACTCGGCTACGAACAGGCACGCGACGAGCTCGTGGACGTGGTGCGCCGCCTGGAGGCGGGCGGCGCCACCTTGGAGGAGTCGCTCGCCCTGTGGGAGCGGGGCGAGGAGCTGGCCAAGGTCTGCCGGCGCTGGCTGGAGGGCGCCCGGGCCCGGCTGGACGCGGCTCTGGCGGCCGAGGAGGCCGAGGAGGCGGACGGGCCGGCCCCCGAGTAGCGCCGCGCGGGCCCGCTACGACGTCAGGGTCGCGGCGAAACGCTGGAGCTGCGCGTCGGGCGCGGTGCCGAGCACCACCGTGGTCACCCCGCCCTCCTCGTGGACGAGGGCGTCGTAGCGGCCGCCGGTGTAGTACTGCCAGGCCACGCCGTCGACGGGGAGCGTGCGCCCGGCGTCGCGGTGGCCGTTGATGGTCACCTGCGTGATGAACTCGGCCGCGTCGCCGTTGGTCTGCTCCAGGGCGACGTACTGCTGGTCCGGGTCGACGAAGCCGATGTGCCAGGTGACGTTCTTGCGGTCGCTCCCGGAGTACGTCACGGAGGTGGCGCTCCACTTCGAACCGAGCCCGGTGGGTCCGGCCACCGGGTAGGGCGCGTCCCGCCTGGCCTGCTGGAGTTCCACGGTGTACCCGACGCTCTCGGTCTTGACCGGCGTCGCCTTGGAGTCGTGCGGGATGAACAGGTAGATCAGGTAGACCGCGACGCCGAGTACCAGCATCGACAGGATCAGGTCCCGCACCGTCTTGTTGCCACCACGCTTGTCCGCTGCCACGCGCCCTATGGTCCCCCATGGGCGTTTGCGAACCGCCCGCCGGGTACCCGGAAAGCGGCGACCGCTCATGTGACATGCCCCCTGCTCAGATTCGCAGTTCACCCGATAGGGTCGCACTACCCTCATTTTCCGGCCGTCCTCGTACAGAAAGGTGCGCGTGATGACCGAACAGCACTTGCCTCCGCAACTCGAAGTCAGCCCGGAGGCGCCCGACCGCAACCTCGCCCTCGAACTGGTCCGGGTCACCGAGGCCGCGGCGCTGGCCTCCGCCCGCTGGGTGGGCCGGGGCGACAAGAACGGAGCGGACGGCGCCGCCGTCAGGGCCATGCGCACCCTCGTGCACACCGTGTCGATGAACGGCGTGGTCGTCATCGGCGAGGGCGAGAAGGACGAGGCGCCGATGCTCTACAACGGCGAGCGGATCGGCGACGGCACCGGCCCGGAGTGCGACGTCGCCGTGGACCCGGTGGACGGCACCACGCTGACCGCCAAGGGCATGCCGAACGCCGTGTCGGTGCTCGCCGCCGCGGACCGCGGCACCATGTACGACCCGTCGGCGGTCTTCTACATGGACAAGCTGGTGGCGGGTCCGGAGGCGGCCGAGTTCGTCGACATCACCGCGCCGCCCGCAGTGAACATCCGCCGGGTGGCGAAGGCCAAGGGCGTCGCCGTGGAGAACGTGACGGTCGTGGTGCTCGACCGGCCGCGCCACGAGGACCTGGCCCGTCAGATCCGGGAGACCGGTGCCCGCATCAAGTTCATCGCGGACGGCGACGTGGCGGGCGCGATCATGGCCGCCCGCGAGGGCACCGGCGTGGACCTGCTGCTGGGCATCGGCGGTACCCCGGAGGGCATCATCACCGCCTGCGCGATGGCCTGCATGGGCGGCACGATCCAGGGCCGGCTGTGGCCGAAGGACGACGCGGAGCGGCGCAGGGCGCTGGACGCCGGCCACGACCTGGACCGCGTGCTGCACACCGGCGACCTGGTCAGCGGCGACAACGTGTTCTTCGTGGCGACCGGCATCACCGACGGCGAGCTGCTGCGCGGGGTGCGGTACCGCGCCGAGACGGCCACCACCTCGTCCCTGGTGATGCGGTCGAAGTCCGGCACGATCCGGGAGATCGACTCGGTGCACCGGCTGTCGAAGCTGCGGGCGTACAGCGCGATCGACTTCGACCGCGCGAACTGATCCGCCCCCGCCCCGGCCGGGCGCCCGGCCCGCTCCCACCCGGGCGGGCACCCGCCCGGGGCGGCAGGGGCGCCCGGCACACGCGGGCGCAGCACTCCGGCCCGAGGCCCTCGCCGACGTCCTGACGGCGGCGTGGCGGCCGCGTACCGCCACGCGCCGGACGGAGCAGGAGCCGCCGCCGGACCGCGCCCTCGCAGGACCGCGCCCTCGCAGGACAGCGCCGCCGCCGGGCTCAGCCGGCGGCGGCGATACGGGGGGCGGCGTGCTGGAGCTCGACCTCGCGGCGCCGTCGCCGGGCGAGCACCACGCGCCGCTCGGCCGCCGTCATGCCGCCCCACACGCCGTACGGCTCCGGCTGGAGAATGGCGTGTTCGCGGCATTCGAGCATCACCGGGCAACGCGCGCAGACGCGCTTGGCGGCCTCCTCGCGCGACAGCCGTGCCGCCGTCGGCTCCTTCGACGGCGCGAAGAACAGCCCCGCCTCGTCGCTGCGGCAGGCGGCCTCCGAGTGCCAGGGGCCACCGAGGTCCCGCGGATGTCCGAGCGGGAGCGTGGGGTCCGGGGCGGGCTCGATCGGTTGAAGCACGGGAAACTCCTGACGACGGCGTTCGGGGCCCCCAGGCGCGGCTCTGGGGGGATTGCCACGCTTGCCCGTCACCACTCGGCGCCCGGGCGGTGCTGGGGCGGAACTGCCGTGCGGCGGCGTGCCGTTCCCCTACCCGCTGTGCGCGACTTCATGCGCACCGTGTTCGTTCCCCCGTACGACGCTCGCTCCGGCGTACGCCGCGGCGGGCCCCGATCGGGGCTCCGGGGAGGGGAGTCGGGGCGGAAGCGGCGGTGGTTCGTCCGCCGATGGGACCGTCTGTCCGGCCGCGCGGGCGGGGACCGGGCACGCCGTGTCAGCGCGTGTCAGGGCGCGTCAGGAAACGTCTGAAGCCGTCGGGAGGGGTCCGGACCCGTCGGGAGGAGTCCAGGGCGGTCGGGAGGAGACCCGCCCCGTCGGCACGAGACCGGCCCGTCGGCAGGAGTCCGCCCCGCCGCGAGGAGACCGGCCCGGTCGGGAGAAAGCCCGGCCCCGTCCGGACGCGTCAGCCCTGGAGCCGCTTCTTCGCCCAGTCGACGACCTTCTTGCCGCGCTTGGCCTTGGCCTCGACCCCGCCCCAGAAGGCGACGCCGACGACCCGCACCGACGGCGCCCGCGGGTCCGGCGCCTCGAAGGCCCGTACGTCGGCGCCGCCCATGATGCCGATCACACCGCTGCCGTGCAGCGTCACGTTCTCCGGCACCTTGATGCTCACGCCGCCCATGACCGCGGTGCAGTGGATGACCAGTTCGGGCGCCGTGAAGGTCGCCTCGGTCAGGTCGATCTCCACGCCGCCCATGACCGCGACCGCGGTGATCCGGTTGCCGACCCGCCAGCGCCCCTTGCGCTCGGTCCCGCTGAGGACCCCGACGAGGGTGGGGTTCTCGCCGGCGGGCTCGCCGGCGTACGCGCGCGCCGCTGACGCGGGGGACGGCGCGGCGGCGCTGCCGGCGGGCAGGTCCCGTACCAGCGGCTCCAGTTCGCCGACGGTCTTGGCGGCGTAGACCCGGTCCAGCCGCTCGGAGTGCTCCTCCGCGTCGAGCCGGCCCTCGGCCAGGGCCTCGCGCAGGATGTCGGCGATGCGGTCCCGGTCGGCGTCCGAGGCCCGCAGCGCGCTCTCCGCGCTCTGGGGCACGGGGGCGGCGGCGGGAGCGCCGGAGGTCTCCGCAGGCGTCCGCGGGGACTTCTCCACGGAGACCTGCGCGGGAGTCCCGACGGGCGGCGAGGGCTTCTGGAGCGGCGATTCGTCCACGCGACCACGGTACACAGACGCGATAGATCGCAACCACCCCCAAGACCCCTGACCGCTCCCCTAGGGGACGGCTTCCCGCCGCCCCAGGGAAAGCGCCGTGGGAGGGGGATCTACCCTGAAGAGGCTTCAGCGTCGACGCAGCCTGAGTGAGGATTGCCGCACATGCCCGAGTTCACGTACACGGATCTGCTCCCGCTCGGTGCGGACCCCACTTCGTACCGGCTGGTCACCGCCGAGGGCGTCAGCACGTTCGAGGCGGACGGGCGCACCTTCCTGAAGGTCGAGCCCGAGGCGCTGCGGCGGCTGGCGGCCGAGGCCATGCACGACATCTCCCACTACCTGCGCCCCACCCACCTCGCCCAGTTGCGGCGCATCCTGGACGACCCCCAGGCCAGCCCGAACGACCGCTTCGTCGCGCTGGACCTGCTGAAGAACGCGAACATCGCGGCGGCGGGCGTGCTCCCGATGTGCCAGGACACCGGCACCGCGATCGTGATGGGCAAGCGCGGCCAGCAGGTGCTCACCGCGGGCGGCGACGAGGAGGCCCTGTCCCGCGGCATCTACGACGCCTACACGAAGCTGAACCTGCGCTACTCCCAGATGGCCCCGCTGACCATGTGGGAGGAGAGGAACACCGGCTCCAACCTGCCCGCCCAGATCGAGCTGTACGCCACCGACGGCGGCGCGTACAAGTTCCTGTTCATGGCCAAGGGCGGCGGCAGCGCCAACAAGTCCTTCCTCTACCAGGAGACGAAGGCGGTGCTCAACGAGGCGTCCATGATGCGCTTCCTGGAGGAGAAGATCCGCTCGCTCGGCACCGCCGCCTGCCCGCCGTACCACCTGGCGATCGTGGTGGGCGGCACCAGCGCGGAGTTCGCGCTGAAAACGGCGAAGTACGCCTCCGCGCACTACCTGGACGAGCTGCCCGCCGAAGGGTCGCCGGCCGGGCAGGGCTTCCGGGACAGGGAGCTGGAGCAGCAGGTCTTCGAGCTGACCCAGAAGATCGGGATCGGGGCGCAGTTCGGCGGGAAGTACTTCTGCCACGACGTGCGCGTGGTGCGGCTGCCCCGGCACGGCGCATCCTGCCCGGTGGCCATCGCGGTGTCCTGCTCGGCCGACCGGCAGGCGCTGGCGAAGATCACCGCGGAGGGCGTCTTCCTGGAGCAGTTGGAGACCGACCCGGCGCGGTTCCTGCCGGAGACCACCGACGAGCACCTCGACGACGACGTGGTGCGCATCGACCTGAACCGGCCGATGGAGGAGATCCGCGCCGAGCTGACCAAGTACCCGGTCAAGACCCGGCTGTCGCTGTCCGGGCCGCTGGTCGTCGCGCGCGACATCGCGCACGCGAAGATCAAGGAGCGGCTGGACGCGGGCGAGGAGATGCCGCGGTACCTGCGGGACCACGCGGTGTACTACGCCGGCCCGGCCAAGACGCCCGAGGGGTACGCCTCGGGTTCGTTCGGGCCGACCACGGCGGGGCGGATGGACGCGTACGTCGAGCAGTTCCAGGCGGCGGGCGGCTCGTTCGTCATGCTCGCCAAGGGGAACCGCTCGCAGCAGGTGACCGACGCGTGCGCCGCGCACGGTGGCTTCTACCTCGGCTCGATCGGCGGGCCCGCGGCCCGCCTGGCGCAGGACTGCATCAAGAAGGTCGACGTCCTGGAGTACGCCGAGCTCGGGATGGAGGCGGTCTGGAAGATCGAGGTGGAGGACTTCCCGGCGTTCGTCGTCGTGGACGACAAGGGCAACGACTTCTTCCAGGACCCGGCCCCCTCCCCCACCTTCACCTCGATCCCGATCCGCCCGGGCGCCTGACCGCTCCCCCGCCGGCGCGCCGCCTTCCACCGACCGCCCCTTCCATCGACCCCCCTTCCACCGTTCGACGCGGCCCCCGGCCCGGCCCTCACCGGCCCTCCCGGGGGCCGCGGTGCGTCCGGATCCGCCGGGACCGGGGGCAGGGCAGCGCAGACTCCGTCGAACGTTAGCTCGAAAGAGCGAATAACGTTCGCTTCTCTTCCCTGCGGGACGTATCCGTCCATAAGCTCTCGAATGCGGAGGGAAACGGACGATCGTCCGCCCTCCGGGAGCGGTCCGGCCCGGCCAGCGTGGCCCGGCTGGGCGTGCTCGACCAGAGGCGGAGGGGTTCCGAACGGTTCGGAACCTTCGGCGTACCGGGGGTGCAGAAATGACGGACGTTCAGGAGCAGGACAGGTGGCGGCAGGGCCGGAAGGACGGCGCGGCCTACCTGGGGCAGGAGGTCAGGTTCGCCCGCGAGCACCGGGGGATGACGCAGCAGCAGCTCGCCGACGAGACGGGATACGAACGGCCGTACGTGTCGCGGGTGGAGAGCGGACAGCTCCTCGCGTCCGAGCAGTTCGTGAAGGCGTGCGACCGCATCTTCGAGACCTCGGGCTTCTTCACGCGACTACGGGAACGGGTGACCGAGCGCGGCCACCCGGGCTGGTTCGTGCCGTACGTGAAGCTGGAACAGGGCGCGAAAGAGATCTGCGACTACTCGAGCACCTTACTGATGGGCATGTTGCAGACCCCGGAGTACGCGGAGGCGACCTTCCGGGCGGCCAACCCCCGGGAGGACGACGGACAGATCGCGACGCGGGTCGAGGCGCGGCGGCAGCGGTATGCCGTGATGGAGGGGAAGCGGCCACCCCTGCTGTGGGTGATCCTGCACGAGGCGGTGCTGCGCACCGAGGTGGGCGGACGGGAGGTGATGGCAGCGCAGTTGGAACACCTGGCCCTCCAGGCGGCGAACCCGAACATCACCATCCAGGTCCTGCCGTTCTCGGCGGGTTCTCCCGCCTCCTCCGTGCCCTTTATCATTTTGTCGTCCTGGGACGGGACCCGGGTGGTGTACTCGGAGACCCGTCACGCGGGCCACGTGGACGAGTCCGCGGAAGCGGTGGAAAGCGCCCGGACGACGTACGACCGGCTCCGCGCCGCGGCCGTGTCCCCGCAGGACTCGCCGTCCCTCATCCGAAGCATCGCGGAGGAGCACGCCAGATGAGCATCATCCCCGACCCCGCCGACACCGCCTGGGTCAAGAGCAGCTACAGCGGCGGTGAGGGCGGCAACTGCCTCGAATGGGCGCCGACTCTCGCCTCCCGCGGCACTGTGCCCGTACGCGACTCCAAGGACCCCCACGGGCCCGCCCTCACCTTCACCCCCTCCGCCTGGACCGCCTTCGTCACCGCGGTCCGCAGCGGCGAACTCCCCACCGCCTGACCCCCGTCCACCGTA
Organism: Streptomyces sp. SN-593; assembly: GCF_016756395.1. Lineage (NCBI taxonomy): Bacteria > Bacillati > Actinomycetota > Actinomycetes > Kitasatosporales > Streptomycetaceae > Actinacidiphila > Actinacidiphila reveromycinica. The sequence goes on along the minus strand of NZ_AP018365.1, from coordinate 5,508,114 downwards.
AGGAGGCCCACACCCTCGCCGGCGTAGCTCGTCTCGCTACTCCCGCGGCACGCGCCGACGTCGCCGCCTACGCCCGCATCATCGGCATCCCCGAAGCCCAACTCGACTGGCGGGACTGACGCCGCGCACCACGGTTTCCCGTTCCCGCACACGCCGATCCTTGACCGGCCGCCGACCTCACCCGGAGCATTGAAAGGAGGCAAGCGAGAAGGGGATGCCGATGCAGGTCACCGTCCTCACCAGAATCTGCGACAAGAAGGACTGGCCGACGCTGTACCGGACCGACCGGGGCACGCTCCTGGTCCAGGGTTACACAGGGGACGAGCACGGACTCAACGTGCCGAACGGCGAAGGGATCGTGGAGATTCCGGTGGAACTGCTGAAGAAGGCTGTTGCCGATGGCGTCCTCTAATTCCCTGGGCGATCTCTTCGACTCCTTCAAACATGAGGCGTTCCGACTTGAGACGCTGGACGACTACAGCGCGTCGGGCAACGTCGATGCCTTTCGGACGTTTCTTTCGGGTGGGCCCCAGCCGAAGGACTACAACGCGGAATGGGTAGCGGAGGTCGAGGCCGCGACGCGATCGGGTAAGCGCATCTACCGGGTGCATGTGCTCAAGCGCCCCCTGACCCCGTATCTCCGGTTCGAATTGGGGTGGGGATACCGGAAGAACTCGACCGCGGGCGAGGAGTTCTTCATCCTCGACACGACCGACGGCCACAGCCCGCTCGCCGATGTGGGGGACTTCTGGCTCTTCGACAGCACGGAGGCAGCGACGATGAGGTATGACGAATCCGGGAGGTTCCTCGGCGCCGAGATCGTCCCACTGCCCCGGTCAGCGGAGTACGTCACATACCGGAACGTCGCGCTCGATCACGCACAACCGTTCGCACCATGGTGGGAACAACACGGAGGAGTGTGAGGAGAAACCAACTCGGTTCAGCGCTGAGGGAGTTGCGGAGGGCGTCCGGCAAGGAGGCCAAAGCGGTTGCCCGCAGTGCCGCCATGTCCGCCATGTCCGCCAGCAAGGTCGGCAAGATCGAGACCGGCAAGCTGGCCCCGAGCGTCGTCGACGTACAGAGCATCCTCATGGCCATCGGCGTCTCCGACGAGGTGATGGCCGAGTACATGGAAGTGGCCAGGATCGCCGCCACGGAGGTCATCGCGTGGCGGCTTCTGGCACGCACGGGACCCTACAGAGGACAGCAGCAGGTCCAGGCGCTGGACCGGCAGATGCGACTGCTGCGTCTCTTCCAGCCAGCTCTTGTCCCCGGACTCCTCCAAACCCCGGCATACATCAGCGCGGTGGTGTCACGACACGGACTCACGCCGGACGCACATGCGCGCATGCTCGCGGCACGAATGGATCGCCAGCACGTCCTCCACGATGACGCCAAGCAACTACGGTTCATCATCACCGAGTCGGTACTCCGCTGGAGAATCGCACCTCCGGACGTCATGGCCGAACAGATGGAGCGGCTGATCTCCGTCTCCCACCTTCCCCGCGTCGACATACGTGTCGTATCCCAGACGGCCCCCCAGCGCGACTTCCCGTCGCATTCCTTCGTGATCAGGGACGAGCGACTGGTCACGGTCGAGACCGTCCATGCCGAACTCGTGGTGACCGATCCTCGGGACATCAGGGAGTACGTCGAGAAGTTCGAGGGGTTCTTCGAGTCGGCACTTTCCGGTCACGCCATGCGGTCGACCGTGGAAACGGTCAGGGACGAGTTCTTGCGGGAACGAGAAACCGGGTGAATGCGCGCAGGAAGTTCCACTACCGTTCAGTGGACGCAATCGTCCGACTGTACAACGGAGTTGATAACCATGAAGGACATTTCGATGAACGTCCGGGCAGGCGGGGACGGGGACGGGCATCCGGGGGCGCCGTGGACACCGCCGCAGGAGCCGCCGAGTCCGGATGGGACGACGCCGCCCGGGGACGGGACGCACCGGAAGTGAGGGCCGGGGGGACGCCGGCCGCGTGGCGCGGGGACGGCGTGGCCCCCGGGTGGGAGGCCGCGTTCGAGGCCGTGCCGCGGTCGGCGTTCCTGCCGGACGTGATGTGGCCGTACGACATGGGCCGACGGCGGGCCGTGACCGTCGCACGGTCCGAAGCGCCCGAGAGCTGGCGGGCGTTCGCCGACGCGGACGTGCCGATCGTCACGCAGTGGGACGACGGTGCCCACGAGGGCACGAGCCCGGGACGCGTGTCCACCTCGTCCGCGTCGATGCCGTCGGTCGTCGCGGCCATGCTCGGCGACCTGCGCGTGGCCGACGGCGACCGCGTGCTGGAGGTCGGCACCGGTACGGGGTGGAACGCCGCGCTGCTGTCCCACCGGCTGGGCGACGACCGCGTGACGACGGTCGAGGTGGAACCGGCGGTGGCGGCGGCGGCCCGGGGCGCCCTGGAGCGCGCCGGGTACCGCCCGACCGTGCTCAGCGGCGACGGCAGGGCCGGGCACGCGGCGCGGGCACCGTACGACCGGGTCATCGCGACCTGCGGGGTGCGCGAGATCCCGTACGCGTGGGTGCAGCAGACCGCGCAGGGCGGCGTGGTCCTCGCTCCGTGGGGGACGCACTTCGGCAACGGTGACGCCGTGGTCCGACTGGAGGTCGCGGGCCAATGCGCGTCGGGACGGTTCACCCGGCGGGTGGAGTTCATGAAGCTGCGCGCCCAGCGCACCGCGGTACGGCACCACGACCGTGTCCCGCCCGAGGGCACCGCCGCGGCCGAGGCGTCCACCACGGCACTGACCGAGGGGATCTGCTCGGCGACACGGGCGGGGACGGCCCCTTCGTGATCGGCCTGCGGGTGCCCGGCTGCGTCCAGGCGGTCGCCGAGAAGCGCGGCGACACCCGCCCGGTCTGGTTCTACGGCCTGGGCGACCCCTCGTGGGCCGTCGTCGTCTTCCGTGACGGTCAACGGGAAGCGGCGGTATGGCAGTCGGGGCCCCGCCGGCTGTGGGAGGAGGTGGCGGCGGCGGTGCGCTGGTGGCGGTCCCTCGACCGACCGGCGGCCGACCGTTTCGGCCTGGCGGTCACGGCCGAGGAGGCGTGGGTGTGGCTGGACACGCCCGGCAATCGGCTCCGGGACCGCTGAGCGGGAGGGGCCGGGGCTGCGGGAGCACGCACGTCGGCCCCGGAGCCGCTCCCGGGCGGGCGGGAACCCCGGGCCGGGTGCCCATCCGGCGGATGCCCATCCGGCGGACGTCCACCCGGCGGGCGGGCCCGCTGGCAGACGGCCCGCTGGCAGACGCCACCTGCATATGCACGCCGCCGGCCGGGAGTGATCCATTCCACGGGCGGGTGCGCCACGGGCACGGAAAGGGGGAACAAACCGGGTGGAGGGGGCACTGTAGAAGGTATGGACGAGGGCATGGACGACTTCCGGATCGAGCACGACTCGATGGGCGAGGTGCGGGTTCCCGCGGCGGCCAAGTGGGCCGCCCAGACGCAGCGGGCCGTGGAGAACTTCCCCATCTCGGGGCAGCGGATCAGCCGCCCGCACATCGAGGCGCTGGCCCGGATCAAGGCGGCGGCCGCGAAGGTCAACGCCGAACTGGGCGTGATCGACGCCGACATGGCGGCGGCCATCACGGCGGCCGCCGAGGAGGTCGCCGAGGGGCAGTGGGACGCGCACTTCCCGATCGACGTGTTCCAGACCGGCTCGGGCACCTCCTCCAACATGAACACCAACGAGGTGATCGCGGCGCTGGCCACCGAGCGGCTGGGCCGCACGGTCCACCCGAACGACCACGTGAACGCCTCCCAGTCGTCCAACGACGTCTTCCCCTCGTCGATCCACATCGCGGCGACCGCCGCGGTCACCGGCGACCTCGTCCCCGCCCTGGAGCGGCTCGCGGAGGCCCTGGAGCGCAAGGCGGCCGAGTTCGCGGACGTGGTGAAGGCCGGCCGCACCCACCTGATGGACGCCACGCCGGTGACGCTGGGCCAGGAGTTCGGCGGGTACGCCGCCCAGGTGCGGTACGGCGTCGAGCGGCTGCGGGCGGCGCTGCCGCGGCTGGCGGAACTGCCGCTCGGCGGCACCGCGGTGGGCACCGGCATCAACACCCCGCCGGGGTTCCCCGCCGCGGTGATCGCGGAGGTGGCGCGGGCGACCGGGCTGCCCCTGACCGAGGCGCGCGACCACTTCGAGGCGCAGGGCGCCCGGGACGGCATCGTGGAGACCTCCGGCCAGCTCCGGACGATCGCGGTGGGCCTGACGAAGATCGCCAACGACCTGCGCTGGATGGCCTCGGGCCCGCGCACCGGGCTCTTCGAGATCAGCCTGCCCGACCTCCAGCCGGGCTCCTCGATCATGCCCGGGAAGGTCAACCCGGTCATCCCGGAGGCGGTGCTGATGGTGGCCGCGCAGGTGATCGGCAACGACACGGCGATCACCGTCGCGGGCGCCGCGGGCAACTTCGAGCTGAACGTGATGCTCCCGGTGATCGCCCGCAACGTCCTGGAGTCCGTGCGCCTGCTGGCGAACGTCTCCCGGCTGCTCGCGGACCGCACGATCGAGGGCGTCACCGCCCACCCGGAGCGCGCCCGGGAGTACGCCGAGTCCTCCCCGTCCGTGGTGACCCCGCTCAACCGCTACATCGGCTACGAGGAGGCGGCGAAGGTCGCCAAGAAGTCGCTGGCCGAGCGCAGGACGATCCGCCAGGTGGTGATCGAGGAGGGGTACGTGGAGCGCGGCGACCTGACCGAGGCCCAGCTCGACGAGGCCCTGGACGTGCTGCGGATGACCCGTCCGTAGCCGGGGGCGACCCGTCCGTAGCGGGAGATGACCCACCCGTAACAGTGGTTCCGTAAACTCCGTTCATGACAGCCGACCTCGACACCACGCAACCGGACGGATCGAACGCGCCGCGGCCGCGCCGCTGGGCACCTGGGGACCAGGTGCTGTGGCGCTACCGCGGCAACGGCACGGACGAGGTGCACATCTGCCGTCCGGTGACGGTGGTGCGGGACGAGCCGGACCTGCTCGCGGTGTGGCTGGCCCCCGGCACGCGCTGCATCAAGCCGGTGCTGGCCGACGGCACACCGGTGTACCGGGAGCCGCTGGCCACCCGGTACACCAAGCCGCGCACCCGGGCGGTGGAGGAGTGGTTCGGCGCGGGGGTGCTGAAGCTGGCCAGGCCGGGGCAGCCCTGGTCGGTCTGGCTGTTCTGGGAGCCGGACTGGCGCTTCAAGAACTGGTACGTGAACCTGGAGGAGCCGCTGGACCGATGGTCGCGCGGGGTGGATTCGGAGGACCACTTCCTCGACATCTCGGTCCACCCGGACCGCACCTGGTACTGGCGCGACGAGGACGAGTTCGCGCAGGCGCAGGCCGACGGGCTGATGCCGGCCGAGCAGGCCGCGCGGGTGCGGCGGGCCGGCCGGGAGGCGGTGCGCGCGATCAGGGCCTGGGAGCCGCCGTTCCGCGACGGCTGGCAGGACTGGCGGCCCGACCCGGCCTGGCCGGTGCCCGAACTGCCGGCCGACTGGGACCGTCCGGCGCGATGAGCGCACCCCGTCCGCGCGGCCGCGCCGGTATCCGGGGCGTGCCCGGAACGGGGGGCGCGCGGCACGGGTCCTGGCGCCGGGCGCGGTCCCCTTGGCACGCCCCCCGCCGCGAACCGTAGGATCGTTCAACGGAAGCCTGCGCAATTGCCGGGTACGGCCTAGAGTTTGACGCCACGTCACGGGGGTACAAACGAGTGCCGCTCCCATGCATATGCCCGACACCGCACCACTGGCCCCACCCCGCCCGTCACCGCTTCACCCCGGCCCCGTTCCAGTCCCGTCCGCCACGACAGTCACAGCAGTCAGGGAGGCCCTGAGCAGTGGATACCGACGGTTACGAGCCCGTTGGCACGCCCCCCACCGACCCCGCGGCGGCAGCGGGGCGGGACCGTACCGGCCAGGCCGAGGCGTTCGACGCCATCGGCGACCGGTACGACGAGGCGTTCCCGCACAAGGAGGGCCAGATCACCGCGGGCGGCTGGGCGATCGCCGAGCTGGCACCCGGCTCCCGGGTGCTGGACCTCGGCTGCGGCACGGGGCTGCCGACCGCCCGTCAGTTCACCGACGCCGGCATGCGGGTGACCGGGGTGGACCTGTCCGCCGGCATGCTGGCCCGGGCCCGGCACAACGTCCCCGAGGCGGAGTTCCTCCAGGCCGACGTGGCCGACCTGGTCGAGGGCGGGCCGCTGGCGGCCGGGAGCTTCTCCGCGGCCGCGGCGTTCTTCACCCTGCTGATGCTGCCCAGAGCCGAGATCCCCGGCGCGCTGACCGCCGTCCGCGACCTGCTCGCGCCCGGCGGCCTGCTGGCACTCGGCATGGTCGAGGCGGACGTGGACGACGTGTCCATCCCCTTCCTCGGGCACACCATCCGCGTCTCGGGGTACCTGAAGGACGAGCTGCGCGCCGTCGTCGAGGACGCGGGCTTCGAGGTGATCAAGGAGATGTCGTACACGTACGCGCCGGCGAGCACCGACGTGCCGCCGGAGGAGCAGATCTTCCTCTACTGCCGACGCGCCTGAACCAGCCCAGGCCGACGCCCCGCCCGGCACCGGCCGCTGCGGAGCACCGACGGATGGACCTACTCGCGTGACCACGGACCCGCCACACCCGCCCCGGCCGCACGCCGCGCCGTCCCCGCAGGACCCGCGCGGCGGGTTCGGGCTGCGCGCCCCGGTGCCGCCGGCCGAGGACGACACCGCCGCGGCACCGGACACCCCCGGGTCCGAGGCACACGACCACGACCACGACGGGACGGCACCCGCCGCCCGCGCGCACGACGAGCCGGCCGCCGAGCCCGCCGCACCGGCCCGGTCCGGGGCGTACAGTGCACCGCGGAGCGATGGTGCCCCGGCTGCCGGGCAGCACCGCGCGGAAACGGCGCCCGGCGAGGCGCGCGGCGGGGCCCGTCCCGAGGGACCCGCCCGGCCTCCCGCCGCGGCGCACGACACGGGATGGGTGCCGGCAGTGACGGAGGGGAGCGAGGCGTTGAGCTCGTTTGTGAGCACACCGCCGCGGGGCACGGCGCTGGAGGCGGCCGGACACACCGCGGAAGAGGACTCGGTGGGCATGCGCATCCCGATGCCGGTGCAGACCGGCCCCGAGGCGGACCGGCTGCGGTACGTCGGCGCGGCCACCCGGCGGATCGCCCGCGGGCTCGACCTGGACGAGATCCTGCTCGGACTGTGCCGCTCGGCGGTGCCCGCCTTCGCCGACGCGATCCTGGTCTACCTGCGCGAGCCGCTGCCGGTCGGTGACGAACGCCCGTCGGGCCCGCTGCGGTTGCGGCTGCGCCGGGCCGACGGCGGGCTGGAGGGCCCGGGCGACACGCCGGACCTGCCGGTGGGCCACCTCCCCTCGCTGGAGACGCCGTACGGCGCCGCCGCCGAGACCATCGGGGTGCTGCTGGACGGGCCGCTGGCGGAGGTGCTGCGCGGGGTGCGCCCGGTCTTCGCGGAGTCGCAGCGGGCCGCCGACGCGATGGCCGAGCTGCTCGGCAACCCGCCCGGCCTGCTCCCGACCGGACGGCGCGCCCTGCTGGCCCCGCTGCGCGGCCGGCGCCGGGTGATCGGCGCCGCGGTGCTGCTGCGGCGCGCCGACCGGCCCCCGTTCGAGGCCGACGACCTGCTGGTCGCCGCCCAACTCGCCACGCACACCGCGCTCGGCGTCGACAAGGCGGTGCTCTACGGCCGCGAGGCGTACATCGCCGACGCGCTGCAGCGCGAGATGCTGCCGGACTCGCTGCCGCAGCCGACCGGGGTGCAGCTCGCCAGCCGCTACCTGCCCGCCGCGGAGTCCGCCCGGGTCGGCGGCGACTGGTACGACGCGATCCCGCTGCCCGGCAGCCGGGTGGCCCTGGTGGTCGGCGACGTGATGGGCCACTCCATGACGTCGGCGGCGATCATGGGCCAGTTGCGCACCACGGTGCAGACCCTCGCCGGGCTGGACCTCGCCCCGCAGGAGGTGCTCTACCACCTCGACGAGCAGGCCCAGCGGCTCGGCCAGGACCGGATGGCCACCTGCGTCAACGCGGTGTACGACCCGATCGCGCACCGCCTGGTGGTGGCGAACGCCGGCCACCCGCCGCCGGTGCTGCTGCACGCCGACGGCCTGGCGGAGGTTCTGCGGGTGCCCCCGGGTGCGCCGATCGGCGTCGGCGGGGTGCCGTTCGAGGCCGTCGAGCTGCCCGCGCCGGCCGGCGCGACGCTGCTGCTCTACACCGACGGGCTGGTGGAGTCCCGCAGCCGTGACGTCTGGGGCGGCATCGAGCTGCTGCGCGAGCGGCTGCACGACGCCGCCACGGTGGTCTCGCCGCCGCCGCTGGAGCCGCTGTGCGACGAGGTGCTGGAGATCCTCGGGCCCGGCGACCGCGACGACGACATCGCGCTGCTCGCGGCGCGTTTCGCCGGGATCGCGCCGAGCGACGTGGCGTACTGGTTCCTGGAGCCGCAGGCGCAGACCGCCGGGCGGGCCCGGCGGCTGGTCCGCCAGGCGCTGACCCGCTGGGGGCTGGACGACCAGGTCGACGCCGCCGAGCTGCTGGTCAGCGAGATCGTCACCAACGCGGTGCGGTACGCCGAACGCCCGGTGACCCTGCGGCTGCTGCGCACCGACGTGCTGCGCTGCGAGGTGGGCGACGACGCCCCGCTGCTGCCCCGGATGCGCCACGCCGCTCCGGAGGAGGAGGGCGGCCGGGGGCTGTACCTCGTCAACCGGATGGCGCAGCGCTGGGGCGCCACCCGCCTGGGTGCCGGCAAGGTCGTCTGGTTCGAACTGCCGCTCTGAGGCGGTGCCGCTCCGAGGGGTGCCGCTCTTCCGCGAGGGCACCCGCTCGGGGCCTTTCTCCTCCGGCCGTCCGCCTCCGGGGGGTTGGAGACCGGCGCCCCCTGCGGCTCAGTGCCCGGGCACGGTGCGGCCGCCCCGCACGGCCGGCCCCTTCCAGGTGCCGAGTGGCGGGGCGGGTGCGACGGTGGAACCGCCGCCGCCATGCCGGACGGCGGATCCCGGAGGGACGCTCCATGGGTACGTCCAACCTGCCGCCCACCACTGACGACGCCGGGGTCCCGGTGGAGAGCGACGAGCACTCGCCGGCCCTCGTCCCCGACGGCCCGGTGCGGTGCGGGCCGGCCCACACCGGCGCGCCGTACACGCCGAACTCCTGCGGCGGGCCCGCCGCGTCACCTCAGGCGTACGGGGACATCGCCGGATGGCAGGCGGCCGGCGAGATGGTACGGGAGGCGTACTCGCCGTACTCGCCGTACCGCTACGACGACTTCGGGCAGCCGGGGACCCTGGTGCGCGAGGTGCTGGACGACGCGGCGCGCGACCGGCTGGTCGGCAACGTGGTCGGGCACCTGTCCGACGGTGTCAGCGCGCCGGTGCTGGAGCGGGCCTTCGCGTACTGGCGCAGCATCGACCGGACGGCGGGTGACCGCATCGCCCAGGCGGTCGCGCGGCCCTGACCCGGTCGCGCCCGCCCCGTAGGACGCAGCCCCGGAACACGTGCCCCCTCCCGTGTCCCGGGGCTGCCCCGCGTCCACCGCCGCCCACCGCCGCCACCCCGCCTCCGCCCCGCCCGCACCCGCACCCGCACCCGCACCCAACGCCGACGCCCGGCCCCACCCGTGCCCCCGTCGACCCCACGCACACCCGCACTCTTCCCCCCTTCCCCCGCCCGCCCACTGCCCCGCCTCCCCCTCCACCCGCGTAACGCCCCCACGCCGCTTCTCCCCCGCCCCACCCGCCCGCTGCCCGCCTTCCCCACCATCCTCGTAACTGCCCTCGCCAGCTCTTCTCCCCCGCCCCACCCGTGCGACCGCCGTCGACCCCCACACACGCCCGCACCTCTTCCCCTCCCCCGCCCGCCCGCTGCACCGCCTTCCCCTCCACCCGCGTGACCGCCCTCGCCGGCTCTTCCCTCCGTCCCCACCCGTGACCCTCTTCCCTTTTTGTGCTATCACTTAGCTAGACACACGGAATCACGAGAACGGGGTGGCGTCATGACCGAGCAACCACAGGGGACGGCCGAGGCCGAGCGCAGCGACATCCCCGAGATGCCCGCGCCGCGGGTCTCCGAGCGGCGGGCGGCCGGCATGCCCGGGCTGCCGTTCCTGCTGCTCGCCCTGCTGGTGATCGCGGGCGGGGTGGCGCTGGTGATCGCGGGCGCCGGGGCGGGCGGGGGCACCGCGGCCGTACTGGTGACGGTCGGCGTCGTGGTGGCGGTGGTGGCCTTCGTGATGCTCTTCGGGCTGACGCAGGTCGCGCCGGGGCAGGCCCGGGTCTGCCAGCTCTTCGGGCGGTACCAGGGGACGATCCGGCAGGACGGCCTGCGCTGGGTGAACCCGTTCACCAGCCGGCGCCGGGTCTCCACCCGGCTGCGCAACCAGGAGACGGCGGTCCTGAAGGTCAACGACGCCTACGGCAACCCGATCGAACTGGCCGCGGTCGTGGTGTGGCAGGTCGAGGACACCGCCCAGGCGGTCTTCGAGGTCGACGACTTCGTCCGCTTCGTGTCGATCCAGACCGACACCGCGGTACGGCACATCGCCACCCGCTACCCGTACGACAGCCACGACACCGCCGGGCTGTCGCTGCGCGAGAACAGCGAGGAGATCACCGAGCGGCTCTCCGCGGAGATCGCCGCCCGGGTGGAGTCGGCGGGGGTGCGGATCATCGAGTCGCGGTTCACGCACCTCGCGTACGCCGCCGAGATCGCCTCGGCGATGCTCCAACGCCAGCAGGCGGGCGCGATCGTGGCGGCGCGCCAGACCATCGTGGACGGCGCGGTCGGGATGGTGGAGTCGGCGCTGTCGCGGATCGCCGAGCAGGACATCGTCGTCCTGGACGAGGAACGGAAGGCGTCGATGGTGAGCAACCTGCTGGTCGTGCTCTGCGGCGAACGGGCGGCGCAGCCGGTGCTGAACACCGGCACGCTCTACCAGTGAGGCGGCGCGCAGCCCGTGACCGAATCCAGCCGCCCGGCCCGCAAGCAGGTGCTGCTCAGGCTCGACCCGGCCGTCCACGACGCCCTCGCCACGTGGGCGGCGGGCGAGCTGCGCAGCACGAACGCGCAGATCGAGTACCTGCTCCGGCGGGCGCTCGCCGAGGCGGGCCGGATGCCCTCGGCGGTCCGGCCGATCCCGCGCCGGGGCCGCCCGGCGAAGGAGCCGCCACCGGAGGCCGAGTGACCCGGCCCCACCGGCTCGACGTGGGAGAACGCAGGCCCTGACAGGTTATGCACCATGGGTATACACGCGATGTATACCCATGGTGTAGTGTGCTCGGCATGTCAATCGGCCAGACCCTGCTCGGACTCCTGGAGTCCGGCCCGCGCCACGGTTACGACCTCAAGCGCGCCTTCGACGAACGCTTCGGACACGACCGGCCCCTCGCGTACGGCCAGGTCTACTCGACCATGGCCCGGCTGCTGAGGAACGGCCTGGTCGAGGTGGACGGCATAGAGCCCGGGGGCGGCCCGGAGCGCAAGCGGTACGCGATCACCGACGCCGGCGTCACCGACGTGGCGGGCTGGCTCGCGCAGCCGGAGAAGCCCGAGCCCTACCTGCAGACCACCCTCTACACCAAGGTCGTGCTGGCCCTGCTGACCGGCAGGTCCGCGGTGGACCTGCTGGACACCCAGCGGGCCGAACACCTGCGGCTGATGCGCGAGCTGACCCGGCGCAAGCGGGACGGCGACCTCGCCGACCAGCTCATCTGCGACCACGCCCTGTTCCACCTGGAGGCGGACCTGCGCTGGCTGGAGCTGACCGCGGCCCGCCTCGACCAGCTCGCCGCGGAGGTGTCGGCGTGAGCGCGGGCACGGCCGACCGGCGCGGGGCCGGTGGGCGGGGGGCCGCCGCGGCCGGCGCGCACCCGGACGGCGGGGCGCCGCGCCCCGAGCCGCTGCTGCGGGCACACGCGGTGCGCAAGGCGTACGGGCCGACCGCGGCGCTCGACGGGGCGGACCTGACCATCCGCGCCGGCGAGGTGGTGGCCGTGATGGGCCCGTCCGGGTCCGGCAAGTCCACCCTGCTGCACTGCCTGGCCGGCATCGTGACGCCCGACTCCGGCGAGGTCCGCTACCGCGGGCAGGAGCTGTCGGCGATGTCCGACGGCGAGCGCAGCGCCCTGCGCCGTACCGACTTCGGCTTCGTCTTCCAGTTCGGCCAGCTCGTCCCCGAGCTGACCTGCCTGGAGAACGTGGCGATGCCGATGCGGCTGGGGGGCGTCCGGCGCCGGACCGCCGAGCGGAAGGCGGCCGAGTGGCTGGAGCGGCTGGAGGTGGCCGACGTCTCCGGCAAGCGGCCCGGCGAGGTCTCCGGTGGTCAGGGCCAGCGGGTCGCGGTGGCCCGCGCGCTGGTCGACGACCCCCGGGTGGTCTTCGCCGACGAGCCGACCGGCGCGCTGGACTCGCTCAACGGCGAGCGCGTGATGCGGCTGCTGACCGACGCCGCCCACGACACCGGCGCCGCCGTCGTCCTGGTCACCCACGAACCGCGGGTGGCCGCCTACTCCGACCGGGAGATCGTCGTGCGGGACGGGAAGTCGCGCGACATGGAACGGGTGTCATGAGCTCCGGACAGGCACCTCCGCGGTCCGAGCCGTTCGCCGGCTTCGACGCGGCCGGCGGCGGGCCGCCCCGGCCGGGGCCCGGCGAGCGCTCCGCCGACCTGCGCACCTGGCTGCGCGACCTCGCCCTCGGCGCGCGCTTCGCGGTCGGCGGCGGCCGGGAGGGCTGGACCCGCACCCTGCTCACCGCGGTCGGTGTGGGGCTCGGCGTCACCCTGCTGCTGCTGACCGCTTCGGTGCCGGCGATGGTGCACACCCACAGCGGCAAGGAGCACGCCCGCGAGAGCGCGAGCGAGGGCTACATCGCCCACCCCGGCGACCGCACCCTGCTGTGGGCGGACGCCGGGACGACCTACCACGACCACGACATCACCGGGTACCTGCTGCACCCCGAGGGGAAGCAGGCCCAACTGCCGCCGGGCCTGGAGAGCTGGCCGGCCGACGGCACCATGGTGGTCTCCCCCGCCCTGCGCGAGCTGCTGGCCTCCGCGCCGCTGCTGCGCCAGCGGCTGGACCACAAGGTGACGGGCACCATCGGGAAGGCCGGCCTGGTGGGCCCGGCGGACCTGTACTTCTACGCCGGCAGCGACCACCTGGTCGCCCGCGACGCCCAGTACCGGCACGGCAACGCCGACCGGATCAGCGGGTTCGGCTCCCCCGACCGGTCCGACGCACTCGGCGCGCCGCTGGAAATGCTGCTGATCGTCGTCCTGGTGGTGCTGCTGCTGCCGGTCGCGGTGTTCATCGGCACCGCGGTGCGCCTCGGGGGCGAGCGCCGGGACCGGCGGCTGGCCGCGCTGCGGCTGGTCGGCGCGGACATCCGGATGGCCCGCCGCATCGCGGCCGGCGAGGCCCTGCTCGGCGCGCTGTTCGGGCTGGCCCTCGGCACGGTGCTGTTCCTGGCCGGCCGGCAGCTCGCCGCGGAGGTGAGCGTGATGTCGATGTCCGCCTTCCCCTCGGACCTGGCGCCGAACCCGGCGCTGACCGTGCTGATCGTGCTGGCCGTGCCCCTGGCGTCGATCGCGGTGACGCTGGCCGGCCTGCGCGGCACCGCGATCGAACCGCTGGGCGTCGTCCGGCAGGCCCTCGGCAGGCGGCGCCGGCTGTGGTGGCGGCTGCTGCCGCCCGCGGCCGGACTGGCCCTGCTGGCGCCGCTGTTCGGCAAGGTCCACAACGGCTCGGGGATCAACGAGTACCAGGTCGCGGCCGGCGCCGTCCTGCTGCTCATCGGCGTGACCGCGGTGCTGCCGTGGGCGGTGGAGGCCGCGGTGGGACGGTTGCGCGGCGGACCGGTGGCCTGGCAACTGGCCACCCGTAGGCTCCAGCTGAGCAGCAGCGCGTCCGCCCGGATGGTGAGCGGGGTGACCGTCGCGGTGGCCGGCGCGATCGCCCTCCAGATGCTCTTCAACGGCGTCAGCGGCGACTACGTCCACTCCACCGGCGCCGACACCCGGCGCGCCCAGGCGGTCGTGGACGGCACGATGGCGGACACCGCCCGCCTGGCCGCCGACGCGCGGGCGATCGCCGCGGCGCCCGGTGTCCGGCAGGTCTACGGCTACGGACGGGTGGAGGCCACCCGCCCGGACGCCGGCTCGCTGCCCCGGCGCGCGGACACGCAGTACCCCGACCTGCCGCTGGACGTCGGCGACTGCACCGCGCTGCGGCAGATGGCCCGGATCACCTCCTGCCGGCCCGGCAGCGTGTTCCTGGTGCCCCCGACCGACGACGCGTACGGGGCCGCCGACTACCGGAAGTACCTCAGGCCCGGTGCGCGGATCGACCTCAACGGGCCGGACGGCGACACCTACACCGGCAGCCCCCGGCTGTGGCGGATACCGGCGGCGGCGGTCGGTGTCCGCAGCCGGGCGGACGCGACCGGGTCGCACGCCTGGGGGGTGCTCGCCACTCCGCAGGCGGTCGCGGGCGCGTCGCTCGGCGAGCTGGACGGATGGCTGTCGGTGGTGCTCGACCCGGACCGGACCGACGCGATCGAGCACGCCCGCAACGCCGTGGCCGCGCTCGGCCCCGACCTGGACGTCTTCACGCTCTACGACACCAGGACGAAGGCCGGCTTCGTGCAGATCCGCCGCGGGCTGTTCGCCGGGGCGGCCTTCACCATGGCGCTCATCGGCGCCGGGCTGCTGGTCACGATGCTGGAGCAGTTGCGGGAGCGCAGGAAGCTGCTGGCGGTGCTGGTCGCCTTCGGCACCCGGCGCTCGGTGCTGGGCTGGTCGGTGCTGTGGCAGACCGCGGTCCCGGTGGTGCTCGGGCTGCTGCTGGCCGTCGCAGGCGGCATCGGGCTCGGCGCCGCGCTGCTCGCCATGGTGCGGCGGCCCTTCCACACCGACTGGGCCGGGGTCGGCACGATGGCCGGTGTCGGGGCGGGTGTCGTCCTCGCGGTCACGCTGCTGAGCCTGCCGCCGCTGTGGCGGCTGATGCGGGCGGACGGGCTCCGCACCGAGTAGCCGCGCCCACGGCCGGCGACCGCCGGACACGGCACCGCGCTCCGCCCGGGGACTTCCCCCGGGCGGAGCGCGGTGCGGCGCGTGGTCCGGCGCGCGGTCACTTGGCCTTGTCGTCGGCCAGTTCGCGTGACACGGCGTCGCCGCCGCCTGCCGGCTCCGCCGCACCCGTGCCCGTAGCCGTGCCCGCGTCCTGGTCCGTGTCCTTGCCGGCGCCCTGTCCGCTGTCGGCCGCCGCCGCGTCCTCGTCCGCCGCGGCGGGGCCGGGCTGCGGGGCGGCGTCCGCCACGGGGGGCGCGGACACCGGTCCGGCGGGCCCGGTCGGCGGCGCCGCCAGCGCCCCGCTCGCCGCGGCGCCGGACTTGGCGCGGGCCCGGAGCACACCGACCACCGTGTTGCTCACCGCGACCAGCGGCACCGCGCTGACCGCGCCGCCGATCCCGGCGATCATCGACCCGGCCGCCACCGACAGCACCACCGCGAGCGGGTGGACCCGCACCGCGCGGCCGAGGATGAACGGCTGGAGCACGTGGCCCTCGATCTGCTGCACCGCGAGGACCACCAGCAGCACCATCAGCGCGGTGAACGGCCCCTGGGTGACCAGCGCGACGACGACCGCCACCGCGCCTGAGGCGACCGCGCCGACCAGCGGGACGAACGACGACAGGAAGATGACCACCGCCAGCGGCACCGCCATCGGCACGCCGAGGAAGAAGATCCCGACGCCGATGCAGATCGCGTCGATCATCGCCACGATCACGGTCCCGCGCACGTACAGCGTCAGGGTCCGCCAGGCGCGCGGGCCGGCCTCGGCCAGCCCGGCGCGGGCGTCCAGCGGGAACAGCCGCAGCACCCAGTTCCAGATGTTCGGCCCGTCGTAGAGCAGGAACAGGGTGCTGAACATCGCCAGCAGCACCCCGGTCAGGAACTCCACGATGACGGTGACGCCCTGCAGGCCCGCGTCCGTGAGCTGCTTGCTGTTGTGCCCGATGGCGTTGCTGAGGTTGTTGGCGACCTGGTTGATCTGGTCGTCGGTGACGTGGAAGGGGCTGTTGAGCAGCCACTTCTTCCCCTGGTCGATACCGTCCTGGAGGCTGGAGGTCAGGTTGTCGACGTTGTCCATCACCTGCCACACCACGAACCAGCCGACCAGGCCCATCACCACGAAGCCGCCGATGAAGACCATCGCGGTGGCGAGCCCCCGCGGCACCCCCCTGCGCTTGAGGCGGGCCACGAACGGCTGGAGCAGCGCGGTGATCAGCAGCGCGGCCACGAACGCCAGCACCACCAGCCGGACCGCGCCGATCACGCGCATCATCACCCACACGGTGCCGGCCAGGACCAGCAGCCGCCAGCCGATCTCGGCGGCCACCCGCATGCTCCAGGGCACGACCACGACGGGGTTCGGCGCCGGCGCGGCCGGCTGCGGCGCGACGGCCTGCGGGGGCACGGCGGCCGCGGGGGCCTCGGCCGGTACCGCAGGTGACGCCGCGTCGGTGCCCGCCGGCCCGCCCTCCGGCGGCTGCCCGGCGGACTCCGGCTGGGCGGGCACACCGGAGGGGGCCGTGGTGGTCACGGCCCCCCGGTGCTCCGCGTCGCGCGCGGAAACGGTGTTGTGTCTCTCGTCCAGTCGCCCGGCGAGATTCGCCAGACCGGACGCGAGCGTCGCGCTCCAGTGGCGTTTGTCCGGCATCGCTGCTCTCCCCCTGACCCCTCGGCCGTCTGTGGCACTGCTGTGGGAGACGACGTTACCCGGGACCAGGGTTGATCCGGCCGCGCGGGCGGCCGGGCCAACGGCACGTGCCGGACGCCGGTCCGGCGCCGGATCCTAGTAGTAGTGGTTGACCTGCCAGAACTGCCAGGCGTCACACGGACTGCCGTACCGGCTGTTCATGTAGTTCAGGCCCCACTTGATCTGCGTGGCCGGGTTGGTCCGCCAGTCGGCGCCCACCGAGGCCATCTTGGAGCCGGGCAGCGCCTGGACGAGGCCGTAGGCGCCGCTGGACGCGTTGGTCGCGGTGTAGTCCCAACCGCTCTCGCGCGTCACGATGTTGGAGAAGCACATGTACTGACCGCTGCCGACGATCTGCTGGGCCATGGCCTGCACCTGTGCGGCGGTGTACGAGGACTGGACCGAGAAGGTCGCGTTCGCGTCGCCCTTGGCGGCGTCCGCCTTGATCTGGGCCGCTTTGGCCGCGGCCGCGGCGTCGTCCGCCTTCTTCTTCTTGGCGGCGTCCTTCGCGGCCTGGACACGGGCTGCCTGCTCCGCGGACTGCCGGGCCGAGGCGTCCGCGGCGTCGGACTGAGCCTGTACCTGCTCCGTCAACGACGCCTGCTGCACCTGCTGGCCGGCGGGGATGTCCGCGAGGAGGGTGGTCGTGCCCGCGGCTTCGACGGGCTGCTCGGCGGTGCCGCTGCCCTGGTCTGCGCCCGACGCGACGCCGACCACGGCGCCCACAGTGGTGACCGCAGTGGCTGACGCCACCGCGAGTCCCCGGACCGAGATCCGGCTCACACGGTTTCCTTCCGGAATCGCCCGCTTGGTGACCGCACGGACGGAATCGTGCCCCTGGCGCGGTCTCCCTGGGCCGGTCCGCCGTACGGGCCGGGCGGTCACGGGGGTACTGGCCCGGTGCGAAGTCCCTTGCGGGGTCCGCGTGGTGCTCGGGCGGCTCATGGCGTCGATGTGGACTTGTGGGTGACGCGTTCCCGTGCCCCGAGGAGTACGGGAGTGCCATGAGCGGGGCCTGACAGCCTCACACCCTGCCGTACTCCGACGCCGTGCGGCAATTTCCGGTTGAGTGGCAAACTTCACATGCTGCGGAAGGAGGTAATTCCCTGCGTCCGCACCCCCCGAACGCTAAGCTGCTGCGCCCGGTTCTCCCGGACGCAGCAGCCTCAACTCACCTTATTATCGGACAGATACGGCCATTGCTCAGCTTCCGGCGTCCTCCAGCATCTCGGTGACGAGCGCGGCGATCGGCGACCGCTCGGACCGGCTGAGCGTCACGTGCGCGAAGAGCGGATGGCCCTTCAGCTTCTCCACCACCGCGACCACGCCGTCGTACCGGCCGACCCTGAGGTTGTCGCGCTGGGCCACGTCATGGGTGAGCACCACCCGCGAGCCGGACCCGATCCGGGACAGCACGGTCAGCAGGACGTTCCGCTCCAGGGACTGGGCCTCGTCCACGATCACGAACGCGTCGTGCAGGGAGCGGCCCCGGATGTGGGTCAGCGGCAGCACCTCCAGCATGCCGCGCGCGACCACCTCCTCGATGACCTCCTTCGACGTCACCGCCGCGAGGGTGTCGAAGACCGCCTGGGCCCACGGGCTCATCTTCTCCGCCTCGCTGCCCGGCAGATAGCCCAGTTCCTGCCCGCCGACCGCGTACAGCGGGCGGAAGACCATCACCTTGCGGTGCTGGCGGCGCTCCAGGACCGCCTCCAGGCCCGCGCACAGCGCCAGCGCGGACTTGCCGGTACCGGCCCGCCCGCCCATCGACACGATGCCGACCTCCGGGTCGAGCAGCAGGTCCAGCGCGATCCGCTGCTCGGCGCTGCGGCCGTGGATGCCGAACGCCTCGCGGTCGCCGCGCACCAGGCGCACCCGGCCGTCCTCGGTGACCCGTCCCAGCGCCTTGCCGCGCTCGGACTGCAGCACCAGGCCGGTGTGCACCGGCAGGTCCGCCACCTCGGGCAGGTCGACGACCTCCTGTGCGAAGAGGGCGTCCACGGCCTCGGCGCCGACCTGCAGCTCCTCCATCCCGGTCCAGCCGGAGGTGATGGCGAGCTCCGCGCGGTACTCCTCGGCGAGCAGCCCGACCGAGGACGCCTTGACCCGCAGCGGCAGGTCCTTGGAGACGACGGTGACGTCGTACCCCTCGGCCTGGAGGTTGCGGGCGACGGCGAGGATGCGCGAGTCGTTGTCACCGAGCCGGAAGCCCGCGGGCAGCACCCCGGGGTCCGAGTGGTTGAGCTCGACCCGCAGCGTGCCGCCGATGTCGCCGATCGGGATCGGCGCGTCGAGCCTGCCGTACCTGATCCGGAACTCGTCGAGCGTCCGCAACGCCTGGCGGGCGAAGTAGCCGAGTTCCGGGTGGTGGCGCTTGGCCTCCAGCTCCGTCACCACCACGACCGGGAGCACGACCTCGTGCTCGTCGAAACGGGTGAAGGCGCCTGGGTCGGCGAGCAGCACGCTGGTGTCGAGTACATATGTGCGCCGGTCGTGATCACGGCGGTTCTTGCTGGTCACCACGTGTGGACGAACCCCCTCGGGAGAGGTGAGTCTTGCGGTCCGGCACCCAAGGTCCGGATGCCGGTCTGCCAGTGATATGCCCTGGAACGGCCGCGCGCATGCGGACGCATACGACAGTCACCCGACGGTCATCGCTCCGCCACGCAGCGCTCACCCCCGCTTACGGGCGCCTCACGACCCGAAGCGGCGGTGCCGGGCGGCGTAGTCGCGCAGCGCCCGGAGGAAGTCCACCTTGCGGAAGGCGGGCCAGAAGACCTCGCAGAAGTAGTACTCCGAGTGCGCGCTCTGCCACAGCATGAAACCGGACAGCCGCTGCTCGCCCGAGGTGCGGATCACCAGGTCGGGGTCGGGCTGGCCGCGGGTGTAGAGGTGCTCGGCGATGTGTTCGACGTCGAGGATCTCGGCCAGGTCCTCGATGGAGGTGCCGCGCCCGGCGTGCTCGTGCAGCAGCGAGCGGACCGCGTCGGCGATCTCCTGCCGGCCGCCGTAGCCGACCGCCACGTTGACGAGGATGCCGTCGCGGCCGTCGGTGGCCTGCTCGGCCTCCTTGAGCACGTTCTGGGTGTGGGAGGGCAGCAGGTCCATCGTGCCCACGTGGTGCACCCGCCAGCGGCCGGCCGCGGCCAGCTCGGTGACGGCGTCCTCGATGATCCGCAGCAGCGGCACGAGCTGGTCGGCCGGGCGGTCCAGGTTGTCGGTGGACAGCAGCCACAGGGTGACCACCTCGACGCCGGTCTCCTCGCACCAGCCCAGCATCTCGGCGATCTTGTCCGCGCCGGCCCGGTGGCCCTGCTCGGGGCTGCCGCCGGACGCCTTCGCCCAGCGCCGGTTGCCGTCCAGGATCACGCCGATGTGCTTGGGGGCCTGCGACACGTCGATCCGGCGTTCCACCCGGCGGGAGTACAACCCGTACACCAGGTCGCGCAGATTCATCGCGTACCAGCCCCTCATGTGCTCGTCGCCCGAGCGGCCACACTACTGCGCGAACAGCCGTACGCACGAACCGGGTCGAGCGCCCGCGGGCGGTGCGGGGCGGCTCGGCGCGGGGTCGGCGGGCCCCGGAGGGGGCCGCGACGAACGGGAGAAGTTTCAACCATCCGTGATAAGCAGATGCACGTGAACATCAGAAACAGCTACCGCGCCGCCGACGAGCGCTACGACTCGATGGAGTACCGCCGCACCGGCCGCAGCGGCCTCAAACTGCCGGCGATCTCGCTCGGCCTGTGGCACAACTTCGGCGACGACCGCACCCTGGACTCGCAGCGCGCCATCCTGCGCCGCGCCTTCGACCTCGGGGTCACCCACTTCGACCTGGCCAACAACTACGGCCCGCCCTACGGCGCCGCCGAGGCCAACTTCGGCACCCTCTTCGCGCAGGACTTCCGCCCCTACCGCGACGAGCTGGTCATCTCCACCAAGGCCGGCTACGACATGTGGCCGGGCCCGTACGGCGAGTGGGGCTCGCGGAAGTACCTGCTCGCCTCGCTCGACCAGTCGCTGTCCCGGATGGGCCTGGACTACGTCGACATCTTCTACTCCCACCGCTTCGACCCGGAGACCCCGCTCGAGGAGACCATGGGGGCCCTGGCCACCGCGGTCCAGCAGGGCAAGGCCCTCTACGTCGGCATCTCCTCCTACGGCCCGGAGCGCACCCGCGAGGCCGCGCGCATCCTGCGCGGGCTGGGCGTGCCGGCGCTGATCCACCAGCCGTCGTACTCGATGATCAACCGCTGGATCGAGGACGACGGGCTGCTGGACGTGCTCGACGAGGAGGGCATGGGCTGCATCGGGTTCGTGCCGCTGGCCCAGGGCCTGCTCACCGACCGCTACCTCGGCGGCATCCCGGCCGACTCGCGCGCCGCGCAGGGCAAGTCGCTCAACCCGGAGCTGGTCAACGACGAGACGGTCACCCGGCTGCGCGCCCTCAACGACGTCGCCGCCGCCCGGGGCCAGTCCCTGGCGCAACTGGCGCTGTCGTGGGCGCTGCGGGACCCGCGGGTGACCTCGGCGCTGATCGGCGCGTCCTCCGTCGGGCAGTTGGAGGCGAACGTGGCCGCGGTCGGGGCGGCGCCGCTGACCGCGGAGGAGCTGGCCGAGATCGACCGCCACGCGGTGGAGCCGGAGGGCGTGAACCTCTGGAGCGTGAGCAGCGGCGCCTGACCGGCCCCGCCCGGGTGCCCCGCCCGCCGGACCGCGAGGTCCCGTAACGGCGGGGCACCCCGCCGAAGGGGTCAGGCGAGCAGGGCCGCCAGCGCCCCCGCGAGCATGAACGGCCCGAAGGGCATCGCGGTCTTGCGGGTGGCACGGCGGGTGGCGATGAGGACGAGCCCGACGAGGGCGCCCAGCAGGAACCCGGCGAACGTGCCGGTGACCACCGCGCCCCAGCCGTACCAGCCCAGGACGAGCCCGAGGGTGGGGGCGAGCTTCACGTCGCCGAAGCCCATCCCGGCCGGGTTGACGAAGAACAGCACGGCGTACAGCACCCCGAGGACCGCGGCGGCCAGCAGCGCCCGCGTCCACGAGCCGTGCGCGGACGGCAGCAGGGCCGCGCCGGCCAGCAGGAGCGCGGTGAGCCCGAGCGCGGGCAGCGTGAGCACGTCGGGCAGCCGGTGGACGGCGAGGTCGACGCGGGCGAGGACGCCGCCGACCGGCACCAGCAGCAGCCAGACGGCGAGTTCGGGATGGCCGCCCAGCCGCCAGGCCAGCGCCGCGCACACCAGCGCGCAACCGAGCGCGGCGCCGGCGCCCGCACCATGGCGGCGGCGCCCCTCCGGGCACCGCCCGCAGCGCGCCGGGCCGAACCAGCCGCCGACCGGGTGCCCGGCCGGGCAGACGGCCGCCCACGGCTCCTCGGCGGGGACCGCCAACCGGTAGGCGGCGCGCGGCAGGAGCAGCCCGGCGGCCGTTCCCCAGACGGCGGCGCCCGCGATCAGATAGACATGCACCGGGCCGACCGTACACGGGCGGCCGTGCCGTCCGGGAGGGGCCGTGTCCGCGAAGGGGCACGCCCGGGAACGGCGGCCCGCCGCGGACGGGAGGGACGGACCATGCGCCGACGATGGCGGGACGGCGAGGGGGTGCTGCGCACGCCCGGCGGCGAGGTGGCGCTGCGCGTCGCCGCCTCCTACCGCTCCCGCACCCGGGGCCTGCTCGGCAGCGACGGGCTCGACGGCGCGCTGCTGCTCACCCCCGCCTCCAGCATCCACACGGTACGGATGCGGTTCGCGATCGACGTCGCCTACCTCGACCGGCGGCTGCGGGTGCTCGCGGTGCGCACCATGCCGCCCGGCCGCCTCGGCCGCCCCCGGCTGCGCGCCCGGCACGTCCTGGAGGCGGAGGCGGGCGCGTTCGCCCGGTGGGGTGTGGCCAAGGGCGTCACGCTGGAGGTCCCGGACTGACGCCGGGCGGGCCGGCGACGGAGAACGGGCCGGTTCGCAGGGGGGGAGCGCGAACCGGCCCGAGGGGGGGACTTGCACCGTACCGCGCCGGGCGGCGTCCGGTGCGCTACGACGCGGGCGGGGTGAAGGTGATCTCCACCCGGCGGTTCTCGCGGCGGCCGCTCTCGGAGGAGTTGTCGGCGATCGGGTACTGCTCGCCGTAGCCGCGGACCTGGAAGGTGTGGCCCGGGTCGCCGAGCGTCGAGAGCTGCGCGGCCAGCACGTTGTACACGGCGGTGGCCCGCTGCTTCGACAGCACGTCGCCGTGCGCGCTGCTGCCCAGGTTGTCGGTGAACCCGAAGACGCGGATGGCCGAGGTGACGTGCTGGGCGTTGATGTCGCCCGCGATCGCCTGGATACGGGACGTGGCGGTCGCCGAGAGCTTCGCGCTGTCCTTCGTGAAGAGCACCTCCGCCTGGAGGGCGTACGTCACGGTGGTGTTCGACGTCTCCTGCCGTTCCTCCGGCTGGCTGGCGGAGACCGAGCCCTGGTCGGTGACCGAGACGATGTCGAGGACCTTCGGCGGGGCGAGTGTGGCGCCCTGCGCGAGCTTGAGGTCCGGCGAGGTGGCGTCGATGGGGACGGGGGCGCTGGGGGTCGGGTCGCCGGCGGTCGGCGGCGGGTTCGGGTCCGCACCGGCGGGGAGCGGAACCGCGCAGACGAGGGCGAGCGCGGCGGTGAGCACACCGGCCGCGGCGGCTCCCCGGCGCGGCCGGGGGCGGGAGCGGGGGCCGGCCACGCAGTCGGGGGCGGGGCCCGAAGCGGCGCGGGGGTGGGGGGCGGGAGTGGGAGCCGGCTGGGAAGCGGGAGCCGGGTGGGGTCGGGGTGTGCGGGTCACGGCGGGGTCACCCCTCGGAGATGGAGATCTTGGCGGGGGGCATGGTGGGCAGTTCGAACTCGACGGAGGTGGTGGACTCCGGCGGGGAGGGGAACTGGGCGAAGAAGGGGCGGGTCTCCTGGGGTTCGATGCTGAGCAGCTTCATCGTGCACAGGCACTTGCCCTCGGTGTCCCTGAGGACGTAGTACCGCTTCTTGCCCGCCTCGTCCACGAGCACCGCTCCGGCGACGGACGCTCCTGAGGCGGAGAGGGCCGTCTCGTTGCCGACCCAGTCGTTGGCGTCGAACTCCGAGGTGCCGTTGTTGGTGACCTCGCCCTGCACGGTGACGAAACCACCGGAGTCGCGCACCGCGGAGTTGATGGTCACCTCGATGTCCTTCTCCCCCCTGATCTGCGCGAGCACCTGGCTCGGGCTGGGGGACGGCGACGTCGTGCCCGCGCTCGTCGAGGCGCTCGCCTGACCGCTGCCCGACGGGGACGGCTTGTCGTCGCTCTTCTTGTCACCCCCGCCGCCGCACCCCGCCAGCGATACGACGGCAAGGGCCGCGCATGCCACCACGGTCGTCGCCCTGCGCCCGTACCCCATCGCTCCCCATTTCCTCGCTGCTCGTTCGGTGGTCACTTGGCCAGGTGGACGGTGAAGAAGTCCGACAGGTCCAGCGTGAAGTCGCCCGCCTTCGGATCGACCTCCAGCGGACCGCCGTCACAGGTGAAGCGCAGGAGGTCCCCGTCCTTGGCCCCCAGACTGCACCGGGGCTCGACCACGGCGGTCGCGGTCGCCATCGCGTGCGTGTCCTTGGTGCTGTCGATCACCGAACTGCCCACGGTGCCGTTGGTCATGACGGTCACGGTATAGCCCGGCTTCCCGTCCAGCGGGACGCAGTCGTCGACCCTCGCGTCGTTGGCGTCGGCGTAGTCGGAGGCGGCGCCGCACGCGGCCAGGTCGTCCAGGCTGGCGCTTTCGAGCAGGCGCGCGAGCGCCGTGACGTCGTCGCCCTTCAGGGCGGCGAGGAACGCCTCCTGGACGTCGTCACGGTTCTCGCGTGCCGCCGCGAGCGCCGCCGCGTCGGCGGCCGTCTGGGCGCCGTTGCGGGTCACTGCCGCCTGGCCCACCGCGAAGTACGCGAAGGCCAGGAAGAACAGCGCGCCGATGGCGACGATGTAGATGCCGACGGTCTGGCCGGCGTCGTCGCCGAACCGGCCTATTTGCCGCTGCCGCTGGTGATCTTGCTGATGGTGTCGGTGATCGCGTCCTTGATCTTCGTGCCGATGTCCGTCGTCCCCGCCAGGACGCCGATGATCACGGCGATCACCACGGCGATCCCGAGGTACTCGAAGGACGTCTGACCGCGGTCCGAGCGGGCCGCCGTCCGGGCGGCCAGCCGGGTGGCCAGACGGTCCGTGCGGGAGCGGACCCAGACCCCGGCGTCCGTGTAGTGCTGCAGAACCCACCTGTTCATCGATGGCCCCATTCCTGATCACCTGGCTCCTGGTCACGGCGGCCGGTTCCGGCCGGTCGGGTTCGGTGGGCACGGCACACCGCCCTTCGCTGGTCCTGCTGCCCGTACCGGGCGCGTCGGCGCCCGGTAGGCCAGCATGACGCGAACTCACGCTGAGTCGTACCCCGTTCACGCAAAACAACCGGCTCACCCGCTCCCGAAGAGATCACCGAAGTGAATCTGCGAGCCGATGATCGTGCCCGCGATGAGCAGGATCATGGTGGCCGGGACGAGCAGGATCGTGATGACGCCGGTCGCGCGCGGGACCATCCGGGCCGCGCGGCGGCGGGCGTTCTGCGCCTCGGTGCGGCGCATGTCGGTGGCGATCTGGAGCAGGGTGCGCGCGATCGGCGCACCGAGTTCCTCGCCCTGCTGGAGCGCCGTGACGAACTGCCCGACCTGGTCGCTGCCGTTGCGCCTGCGCAGTTGGTCGAAGGCGTCCCGGCGGCTGACCCCGACGTCCATCTGCCGCAGGGCCACCCGGATCTCGTCCGACCAGGGGCCGGTGTAGACGGAGTTGACCCGCTCCAGGGCCTGGCGGAAGCCGAGGCCGGCGCTGACCACGACCGCGAGCACGTCGAGGAAGTCCGGCAGGGTGCGCTCGATGTCGTCGCGGCGGCGGCGCACCGCCAGCCAGAGGCCGAGGTCCGCCCACCACCAGGCGTAGGCGAGCAGCAGCAGCGCGAGGAACCAGTGGCCGCTGCCGAGCAGGGCCAGCGCGGCGACCCCGCCGAGGAACCCGTAGACGGCGCGGCGGGCGGCGTACCGCTCGACGGTGAGGCCGTAGGGGTGCCCCGCGTGGTCGATCCGGGCGCGCATCCGGGCGATCCGGGCGGGGCCCATCATCCGCAGCACCATGGGCGACCAGCGCATGCCGACCCGGTCGACGGCGTTGCCGGTGCGGGTGGTGCGGGTGCGGCCGACCTCCAGGGCGAGCGCGAGGTCGTCCGGGAGCTTGGCGTCCGCGCGCAGCAGGCCGACGGCGTACACGACGCCGGTCACGGCGGCGGCGAGCAGGACGGCGAGGCCGAGTCCGGTCAGGGTCATCGTGTCGGGCCCCTCACACGTCGATCCGCGACATGCGGCGGATGAGGGCGAACCCGACCACGTACAGGCCCAGCGAGACCAGCACGCAGATCCGGCCGATGTTGGAGCCGGTCATGGCGCTGAGCGAGCCGGGCATGATCCGGTTGAGCAGGAGCAGCGAGCCGATGCCGATCACCGGGACCGCGTAGGCGGTGACGGTGACCTGGGACATCTGGGTGCGGATCTCGCGGCGGGTCTCCTTGCGCTCCTCCAGGGTGACGGTGAGGTTGCGCAGGGACTCCACGACGGAGCCGCCGGCCCGGCTGGACAGCACCAGGGTGGACACCAGGACGACCAACTCGCGGCTGGGCAGGCGGAGCTGGAGCTCGCCGAGGGCGTCCTCCACGGAGTGGCCGACCGCCATGGCGTCGGCGACCTGCTTCAACTCCTCGCCCGCGGGCGCCTCCAGCTCGTCCGCGGCCATGGAGACCGCGGTGCGCAGGGCCAGGCCGGCCTGGGTGGCGTTGGCCAGCACCCGGGCCAGCTCGGGGAGTTGGGCGATGAAGCGTTCGTTGCGCACCCGCCGGCGCCAGGACAGGAAGGACAGGCCCGCCCAGCCGGCGAGGATCGCGGCGATCGGGCCGAAGAACGGCGCGAGCAGGGTGGCGGCGACCACCCAGGCCGCGGCGACGACGCCGGCCACGGCCGCGGTGAACTGGCCGGGGGTGAGGTTGGTGCCGGTGGCGGCGAGCCGTCCGGCCAGCCGGCGGCCCCAGGCGTACCGGCGCACCCGGCGGTCCAGGGCGGCGAAGGCGGGCCGCGCGGCGCGGTCGTCGCCGAGGTCGCCGGCGAGCCGTTCGACCAGGGCGGCGCGGTCGGCGCGGCCGCCCCACCAGGCGTGCACGCCCCACACGCCCAGCGCGAGCGCGAGGGTGGCGGCGGCGAGCACGACCAGCGGGTAGGGCCCGGAGGCGAACTGGGTGCCGGCCAGGGTGGCCGGGGTGGCCGTCCCCGCGGTGAGGGCGCCGCCCGGGAGGGAGGCGGGGATGGGGGTCACTTCGCCTCCCGGCTGTCGAGTTCGAGTTCGGTCGCACCGACGCCGTACGCGGCGGGTATGTGCTCGCCGGACAGGTACAGCCGCTCGCCGATCTCGCGGGGCAGCGGGTGGTGTTCGTACCAGCCGCGCACGATGCGGTCCACGCCGAGGGGTTCGGCGCGGAAGCGGGTGGCGGAGGTGAGCCGGAAGGTGTCGCG
Source organism: Streptomyces sp. SN-593 (assembly GCF_016756395.1). Taxonomy (NCBI): domain Bacteria; kingdom Bacillati; phylum Actinomycetota; class Actinomycetes; order Kitasatosporales; family Streptomycetaceae; genus Actinacidiphila; species Actinacidiphila reveromycinica. The sequence goes on along the minus strand of NZ_AP018365.1, from coordinate 5,480,760 downwards.
GCCGCGGGAGGAGAGCACGGCGACCTCGGCGATGCGCCGGGTGCCGTCGACGTGCCGCTGGAGCTGGACCAGCACGTCCACCGCGGAGTTGATCTGGTCGCGCAGCGCCTCGAAGGGCACCTTGACCTCGCTCATGGACGCGAGGGTCTGAAGGCGCAGGACGGCGTCCTCGGCGGAGTTGGCGTGCACGGTGGCCAGCGAGCCGTCGTGGCCGGTGGACATCGCCTGGAGCATGTCCAGGGTCTCGCCGCCGCGGACCTCGCCGACGATGATGCGGTCGGGGCGCATGCGCAGCGAGTTGCGGACCAGGTCGCGGATGGTGATGCGGCCCTCGCCCTCGACGTTCGGCGGGCGCGACTCCAGCCGGATCACGTGCTCCTGCTGGAGCTGGAGTTCGGCGGCGTCCTCGACGGTGATGATCCGCTCGCCGTCGGGGATCAGGCCGGACAGCGCGTTGAGCAGGGTGGTCTTGCCGGAGCCGGTGCCGCCGCTGACGATGATGTTGCACTTGGCGCGCACGAACGCCGACAGCAGGAGCAGCATGTGCTCGTCGAGGGTGCCCAGGCCGATGAGTTCCTGGAGCGTGTACGCGCGCGGGAAGCGGCGGATGGTCAGCGTCGGGCCGGTCAGCGAGAGCGGCGGGATGATGACGTTGACGCGCTCGCCCGAGGGCAGGCGGGCGTCGACCATCGGATTGGACTCGTCCACGCGGCGGTTGACGGTGGAGACGATGCGCTCGATGGTCTGGAGGAGCTGGTCGGCGGAGGAGAAGCGGGCCGGGACGAGTTCGACCCGGCCGCCGCGCTCGACGTAGATCCGGTCCGGTCCGTTGACCATGATCTCGGTGACGGAGGGGTCCTCCAGCAGCGGTTCGAGGATGCCCAGGCCGAGCGCCTCGTCGACCACCCGGCGGATGAGGGCGGCGCGTTCGGCGCTGGACAGGACCGGGCCCTCGCGGCTGATGATGTGGCCCAGGACGCGTTCGAGGCGGGCGCGGCGCTCGGCGGCGGCCAGCGCGGACATCTCGGCGAGGTCGATCTCCTGGAGCAGCTTCGCCCGGTAGACGGCCACGAGGTGGCCCTCCTGGGTCTGCGGGGTGGCCTCTTCGACGGCGAGGCGGGCACGCAGGCTCATGGCGTCCAGTCCTCCTTCGGCATGGTCGCCTCGCGCTGCACCGGATCGAACAGGTGGAGCCCGGGCAGGACGGACGGGATGTGGACGCTGGCGCGCGCGGTGACCTTCTCGGTGGTGTCCACCGGCCAGCTGATGTCGGGGTTCACCCATCCGCTGACCGCGGCCTCGCCCGCCCGGGAGCCGTTGTCGGTGCCGCCCTGCGGGGCGTGCAGTGCCGCGGTGCGCGCGGCGGTGCGCGCCGCGGTGCCGGCCTGGGAGCCGCAGTAGGCGGCGATCCCGAGCTGGATGCCGGCGAGCGCGATGAGCAGGAGGAAGGGCAGCATGCCGAGGTACTCCAGGGACGCCTGCCCGGCCGAGCGCCGCCCGGCTATGGCTCCGCCCCGACGCGCGCCGGACCACCCGCTGCGCGGACGGCCGCGGCCGCTGCCGTACCCGCTGCCCGCCCGCGAGCCGCCCGTCGTGGCACCGCCCGTCCACGCGCCGCCCGTCGTGGCGCCGCCCCGGCTCCTCACGGCGTCGCCTCCTTGCCGGCGTCCTCGTCCACCGCGGAGGCGTGGCCGTGCACCGTGACGGGGAAGTCGATGGCGCCCGGGAAGAGGACCGGCACCTTCAGCCCGAGGGAGACGGAGACCTGGCCGTCGCCGCGGCTGACGTCCGGCCCCTGCATGTCGGAGGCCCAGGCGCCGGGCAGGTCCTCGGCCGCGGCCGCGTGGAAGTCGTCCCCGACGGCGGCGGCGCTGGCCGCCTGGTCGGCGGCGTTGCCCGCGAGGGTGAAGGTGTAGCCGGCCAGCACGGCCTGCCAGACGAGGATCAGCGTGATCAGGATGACCGGGGTCATGCCCAGCGTCTCCAGGGTGACCTGGCCGCGGTCCCGGTCCGCCCGGCGCAGCCGCTTCCCGCCGGACCTCCCGGTCGGCGCCGTCACGGTGACCAGGCCCAACTCCCCGGCCAGCGACCAGATCCCGGCGCGTACGGTGGAGCGCCCGTCGAGGTCGTGCAGGCGGCCGGCGTCGATGACGGGCTGCAACTCGCGGAATCCGGCCGGGATCGCGGCCTCGGCGACCCTGGTGCCGGTGATCCGGCCGATCAGCGAGGGCTGGATCTCGCTGGCGCGGGTGTGCCGGTTGACCACGGTGGTGGTGTCCTGGGCCTTGCGGACCTGGAGCCGGTCCCACATCCGCACCAGCCGCTTGGCGGCGCGCACGGCGACGACGTCGGGCGTGGTGACCAGCACCGCGGTGTCGGCGGTCTCGACGGCCACGGCGTTGGCGCTGGTGACCTGGGTGCCGCAGTCGACGACCACCACTTCGTACCGCTGCCGCAGGGCGGTGAGCACCAGCCGGGCGGCGCGGTCGGTGACGTCCTCGCCGCGCTCGCCCTCGGCGGGGGCGAGCAGCAGCGCGATCCCGGACTCGTGGACGTACATCGCGTCGTTCAGGACCCGCGAGGAGACGTCGGCGATGTCGGCCAGGTCGGCGATGGAGCGGCGGAACTGCACGTCCAGGTACGACGCGACGTCGCCGCCTTGCAGGTCGAGGTCGACCAGGGCGGTGGAACGGCCCGACGCGTGGGCGGCCAGGGCGAGTTGGACGGCGGTGACGGTGGTGCCGACACCGCCCTTGGCGCCCGCCACCGCGACCAGGGTGCCGCCGGTGACGGCCGGCAGGGTGCTCCGGCCGGGCGCGAGGTGGCGCCGCACCCCCTCGGCCCAGGACGCGGCGGCCTCCACCCGGGCGCCCAGCTCGTCGTAGGCGAGCGGCATGCCGATCACGCCGCGGGCTCCGGAGTTCATCGCCGAGGCGAGCATCGCCGGGCTCGGGTCGGCGGTGAGCAGCACCACGCCGACCGCGGGGAAGCGCAGCGCGATGTCCCGCACCAGGTCGAGCGCGGGCATCGGGCCGATCAGGTCGTGGACGACGACGACCTCGGGCAGGTCGTCGACGCCGGACTCGGCCGAGCGGGCCAGGGCTTCGAGCAGCGCGGTGGAGCTGGGCAGGGCGGGTGCCGGTTCGGCGTCGGGGAGTTGGCCGAGCAGGCCGAGCAGCGCGCGGGCGGCGTCGGCGTCGGCGGTGCCGGCGAGGATGCGGACGGTCATCTCGACCCTCCCCGGTCCGGCCGGCGCGGCGACGTACGGGGGCGGCGGGCGGCGCCGCGTCCCGCGGCCGGTCCCGGCCTCATCGCGCGGCTCCCGCCGCGGACGTGTCGCCGGAGAGCGTGTAGGTGCGGTCGCTCTCCGGCGGCGCCTCGGTGTCGCCCGGGGCGACCAGCGCGAGCCGGACGTGCTCGGCGAACGACTCGGCATAGGCGACGCGTTGGGCGTCCTCGGCGTCGAGCGCGAAGGTGATCGGGACGCCTTCCTCGGAGAGCCGCTGGGCGTCCTCGCTCTTGTCGAACGCCTTGATCTGGCCGACGTCGAGGACGGACGCGTTCGCCACGATGATCTTCGAGACGTCCGGGTCGGTGTCCTTGCGGCCGGCGAAGGTGGCGAAGATGTTCACCCGGGCACCCGGGGTGATCTTGCCCGCCACCCCGGTCTCCGCGTCGATCATGATGGCGATCTCCATCTGCCCGGGCTTGAGTTCGGGCCGGGCGGCGACCATGTCGGACTCCAGCAGCGAGCCCTTCTTCAGCGGGACCGCGGCGATCTTCCCCTGGAACTCGCCGAGGTCGCGCACCGCGGTGTCCGGCAGCCACCGCTTCGGCATGGATATCCGGTGCACCTTGGAGGAGTCCAGCGCGGTGTACGCGGGCACGTCCGCGGACAGTTCGTACGCCGTCACCTTCTGGCCCACCTGGGAGCGGGCGTTGCTGACGACGGCGAGCACCCCGGCGAAGGCGGCCACCGCGCAGACCACGGAGACCACCAGGAGGACGACGCCACGGCGCTGACGTGAGTTCATGTGCGGGTGGACCTATCGCTTGTGGGGTTCGAGTTGGGGGCGGCGGGGCGTCTCGACCGCCCGGTCGGGCGGACGGGCGGCGTGCTTGGCGGGGGTGCCGCGCTCGTTGACCCGGGTGGCGCAGAACAGGCACTGGTCGCCGATGACTTCGAGCCCGCACCAGGTGCAGGTGTCGCGGCGCACCGAGGTGACGAGCTGGTAGAGCATGCCGACGTCGGCGATGTACGCGGTGAACTCGACCAGCCGCGACGTGCCCCACCAGCGGGCCGAGTCCGACGGCAGCGGCACCTCGCGCAGGGCCTGGGTCTGCCAGCCGCCGGCGAGCGGGCCCGCCACCCAGCCGGGGTCGAGGCCGTTGCCGGCCACCGCGAGCTGCGTGGCGTACCCCGGCCCGGGCGGCACGTGCTCGGCGTCGGCCTCGCCGAGGTACGGCTCGGGGTGCGCGAGCACCGCGAAGTGCCGCCCGGGCACGAGGGACCGCACATGGCTGCCGACGCTCACCGGCACCCGGTCCAGCTTGCTGACCGAGGCCAGCAGCGCGCCGGAGTGCAGGTAGTACGAGAGCAGGCGGGCGGCGCCGGCGAGCACGCCCGGGCCCAGATCCGTGCCGGACAGTTGCCGTAACTGCTCGCCGAGCAGGGTGCGGGCCAGCGGCGGCAGGGTCAGCGGCACGATCGCGATCCGGTCGCCCTCCAGCGCGGAGCGCACGGTGTGCATCCGGCGCCGGGCGGGGTCGTCGGCCTCGGCGGGGGCGAGCGCGATCAGGTGGCCGTGCATGTCGAGCGCGGTGGAGGTGCGCACCACCTGCTCCTCCAGCGGCAGCGCGAGGTCGTCCGCGGTCACCGTGATGACGCTCGGCATGCGGTACCCCTCCCCATCTGGGCGCGCCGGTCGGGTCGAGCGGGGGTCCGCCTGGCCGTACGCGGTGGTCAGCTTATCGATGTGTAGCAAGTTGAGCGCGGAAAGTTGCGGATCGGATGAGGTGAACGACCGGTGTCCATCAGAGGTCTTGACAACCCGATTGGTCTGGACCAACTTTCTCCCTACTACATGTGTCCATGCCAAGCGTGGACATCCGGGCCACCCGCACACCCACCACCCCCCAACTCCTTGCCCCCAGGAGGCAGTCGTGGAACGTGCATCGCGCGCCAATCGAGCGATCCATGCGAAGTCGAGAGCAACCGTGAGGCGCCGTCTGATCGCCGGACTGAGCGCCGCCGCCGTGATCGGCTCGGGCGTCGCCCTCGTCACTCAGGGCGCCGCCTCCGCCGCCACCACCAACCTGGTCACCGACTCCGGCTTCGAGAGCGGGCTCTCGGGCTGGACCTGCACCGCCGGCAGCGGCGCGGCCGTCTCCAGTCCGGTGCACTCAGGGACGAGCGCCCTGAAGGCCACCCCGTCCGCGAGCGACACCGGCCAGTGCTCGCAGACCATCAGCGTGCAGCCCAACTCCGCCTACACGCTGAGCGCATGGGTGCAGGGGTCGTACGTCTACCTCGGCGCGACCGGTACCGGCGGCACCGACCCGTCCACCTGGACGCCGAGCGCCTCCTCCTACACCCAGCTCAGCGTCAACTTCACCACCGGTGCCGGCACCACCTCGGTGACCGTCTACACCCACGGCTGGTACGCCCAACCCGCCTACTACGCCGACGACGTGACGCTGTCCGGCCCGGGCGGCACCGCGACCACCCCGCCCACCACGCCGCCGACGACACCCCCCACCACGCCGCCCACCACGCCGCCCACCACGCCGCCGACCAACCCGCCGGCCACCGGCCTGCCCAAGCACGCCGTGACCGGCTACTGGCAGGACTTCGACAACGGCGCGACCGTGCAGACCCTGGCGCAGGTGCAGAACCAGTACGACATCATCGCCGTGGCCTTCGCCACCGCGACCACCACGCCCGGCGCCGTCACCTTCTCCCTGGACCCGGCGCTGAACTACAGCGAGGCGCAGTTCAAGGCGGACATCGCGGCCAAGCAGGCGGCCGGCAAGAAGGTCGTCATCTCCGTCGGCGGGCAGAACGGCACCATCTCGGTGCGCGACTCCGCCTCGGCGACGAACTTCGCCAACAGCATCTACACCCTGATGCAGACCTACGGCTTCAACGGCGTGGACATCGACCTGGAGAACGGGATCGACCCGACCTACATGTCGCAGGCGCTGCGCAGCCTCAGCGCGAAGGCGGGCTCCGGCCTGGTCATCACGATGGCGCCGCAGACCATCGACATGCTGTCGCCGTCCAGCGACTACCTGGCCACCGCGCTGAACATCAAGGACATCCTCACCGTCGTCAACACCCAGTACTACAACAGCGGTTCGATGAACGGCTGCGACGGCGGGGTCTACAGCCAGGGCAGCGTGGACTTCATCACCACGCTGGCGTGCACCGCGATCCAGGCCGGGCTCGCCCCGTCCCAGGTCGGCATCGGCACACCGGCGTCCGGCAGCGCGGCCAGCTCCGGCTACGTCTCCCCGTCGGTGGTCGACAACGCGCTCGACTGCCTGGCCAGCGGCACCAACTGCGGCACCTTCCACCCGTCGGCGAAGTGGCCCACCATCCGCGGCGCCATGACCTGGTCCACGAACTGGGACGCCTCCAACGGCAACTCCTGGTCCAACACGGTCGGTGCCCACGTCCACGCGATGTCGTAGGCGCGCCTGAGGGCCGTCCGACGGACGGCGCGGGCACCGCACGAAGGGAGCGTCCCCTCACCGGGGGCGCTCCCTTCGTGCCGTCGCGCCCGGACCGCCGGGCGTGCGGGGGGCGTTCAGCCGAGCACGGCCAGCGCGTCGATCTCGACGAGCAGGCCGGCCGGCAGCCCGACGTAGACCGTCGTGCGGGCCGCGGGGGGCTGTTCGAGGTCGGCGAAGTAGGCGTTGTAGAGGTCGTTCAGCTCGGCGAAGTGCGCGGTGTCGGTGAGGTAGACGCGGACCATGACCACGTCCTCCCAGCTCGCCCCGCCGGCGGTGAGCACGGAGCGCACGTTCTCGAGCGTCTGGAGGGTCTGCTCACGCAGCGTCGGGCCGGCCGGGGTGGGGGCCTGGCCCTCGACGGCGGGCAGGAAGCCGACCTGCCCGGCGACCTGGAGGATGCCGCCCTTGCGGACGCCGTGCGAGAACCTCGCCGGCGGGGCGGTGTGCGTCGGCGGGGTGATCGCGGTCTTGGTCAGGCGCGGGTGCCGGTCGGCGCCGGTCTCGGTGGCGCCGGTCTCGGGCTGGTCGCTCATGCGTCGGTGTCCTCGTCGTTCGTCACGTCGCCGCCGGGTTCGGCGCCGCTGGGTTCCTCGTGGGCCGGTCCGGCCGGCGCCGGTTCAGCCGGGGCCGGTCCAGCGGCGGGCGATCCGGCGGAGGCCGGTCCAGCGCAGGCCGGTCCGGCCGGGGGCGCTTCGGTGCGGGCCGCACCGCCGTCCGTCCCTTCGCCGTCGAAGGGGTCGCCGTCCGCACCGGTGGCGGGTGGGCCGCCCGGCCGGCCGGACAGTTCCTCCCCCACCGCGTGCGCGGTCCGCAGGATCAGCGGGCGCAGCCGCAGCAGCGCGTCGGCGCCGACCACCACGTTGGGGGCGGAGAGGGACATCGCGGCCCAGACCCGGCCGTCCGGTCCGTGGATCGGCGCGCCGACGCAGTTGATGGACTCCTCGTGGCCGCCGAGGTCGCTCGCCCAGCCCTGCGCGCGCACCCGCTCCAGCTCGGCGAGGAACGCGGCCGCGTCCGGCGTCGAACGGGCGGTGTAGCGCGGGTAGTCCAGCCGCTCGGCGACCGTGCGCCGCTCGGGCTCCGGCAGGTCGGCGAGGAGCAGCTTGGCGACGGCGGCCACCGTGATGGCGACCGGGCGGCCGATCCGGGAGTGCATCCGCACCGGGTAGCGGCTGTCCACCTTGTCGATGTAGACCACCTCGCCCTGCTCGTACACCGCCAGGTGCACGGTGTGGCCGGTGCGCTCGTTGAGCGCGGCCAGGTGCGGGTGGGCGATCTCGCGGATGTCCAGCGCCTCGACGGCCTGCTGGGCCAGGGCGAAGAGGCGGGCGCCGAGCCGGTAGCGCTGGTCGCGCTGGCGGTAGACGAGGCCGTGCTCGTGCAGGGTGCGCAGCAGCCGCAGCGCGGTCGACTTGTGCACGTCGAGCCGCGCGGCGACCTGCTCCAGGCCGGCCGGCCCCTCCGCGAGGAGCGGCAGGATGCTCAGCGCCCGGTCCACGGTCTGGCTCACGGCGTCCCCCCGCCGGTCGCGTCCCGGGCCCACCCCGGGCCCAACCGCAGGGCGCCCCACGCGGCGTCGTCCAGGGCCGCCAGCGCGTCGCAGCGCTCCCGTCCGGGCGGCACCGCCAGGTCGTCGGGCACGGTCAGGGCGGCGGCGGCCAGCAGGTGGCCGTGGCGCATCCGGTCCCGCAGCGGCAGCCCGCGCAGCGTCGCGGACAGGAAGCCGGCGGCGAAGGCGTCGCCCGCGCCGACGTGCGCGACCACGTCCACGACCGGCGCGGGGACGTGCAGCCGGACATCCCCGCCGCCCACGGCACCCGGTCGGTCCGACCCCACCGCCCGGTCCGGCCCCACCGGCCCGTCCACCCCCTGAGAAGCGGCCGCCCCCTCCGGAGCGCCGGGCGCGCCCGAGGCGCCCGGCCCGCCGGGCAGGAGCGCCCCCTCGGAGGCGAACACCGTGGCGCCGTCCGCGCCCTGTTTGACCACCAGCACCGCCGGCTCCGGCAGCGCGGCGCGCACCGCGTCCGCGTCGGGCAGGCCGAAGGCCGCCTGCGCCTCGTCCTCCCCGACGAAGACCAGGTCGCAGCCGCGGGCGAGCGCGACCAGGTCCAGCGGGTCGGCGTCCCGCCACAGCGCGGGGCGGTGGTTGACGTCGAAGGAGACCAGGGGGCGGCCGGGTTCGCGGTGGGTGAGGCGGGTCATCAGGGCGTGGCAGGTCGCCGAGAGCGCGCCGGTGATGCCGGTCAGGTGCAGGACGTCGCCGCTCCACACGTCTTGGCGGCGGACCAGGTCGGGCGACAGGGCGGAGGCCGCCGAGCCCTTGCGGTAGTAGACCACCTCGGCGCGCCCGGACCCGCCGGACAGGGTGGTGGAACGCTCCTGCGCGGTGCGGAAGTAGACGCCGGTGGGCCGGTGCGGGTCGCGCTGCACCGCGCCGACGTCCACGCCGGCGGCGGCGATCGTGTCCACCAGGTGGTCGCCGAAGCCGTCGGCGCCGACCCGGCTCACCCAGCGCGTGCGGTGGCCGGCGCGGGCGAGCGTGCACGCCACGTTGGACTCCGCGCCGCCGATGGCACGGTGGAAGGAGGGGACGTCGGCGAGCGGCCCCGGCCGGGAGGGGACGAAGGTGACCATGGACTCGCCCAGGCAGACGACCTCGACGCGTTCGGCGCTCGGCGTTGCGATCACGCGGGTCTCCGTTCCCCTTCGGCACGGGCGCGGCCCGCCCTGGCGCCGTTGACCCCGCGCCGACCAGGATGTTAGACAGCGGGGAACAGGACACGCAACGGTCGTTGCACAGGGCGCAACGATCCTACGACGTGGCACCGGCACCCCGGGGCCGCTTCCCGGGAGGGTGGATGGACATCGACGAGCGGATCGCGGCGCTGGACGGCGAACGGGTCGACCACCGGTTCAAGGGGCTGCCGCCGGACGCCGAGGGGCTGACCGTGGGCGAGCTGGCCGCGCAGCGCCGCGACCTGTTCGACGGCGGCTTCGGCACCCCGCTGCTCGTGCTGTCGCAGGAGGCCCTGGAGCACAACCTGGCGGCGCTGGAGGAGTACGCCGAGCGGTACGGCCTGGCGTTCGCACCGCACGGCAAGACGTCGATGGCCCCGCAGCTGTTCGCCCGCCAACTCGCCCGGGGGGCCTGGGGGATCACCCTGGCGGTGCCGCACCAGGTGCGGGTGGCACGGGCGTTCGGGGTGCCACGGATCTTCCTCGCCAACCAGCTTGTCGACCCGGCCGCCCTGCGCTGGGCCGGAGCCGAGCTGGACGCCGACCCCGCGTTCGAACTCGTCTGCTACGTCGACTCGTTGCGCGCGGTCGAGCTGATGGACGCGGCCCTGCGCGCGGCCGGCGTACGGCGGCGGCTGGACGTGGTGGTGGAGCTGGGCGCCGGGCAGGGCGCGCGGACCGGGGTGCGCACCGGACGCGAGGCCGAGGCGGTCGCCGCCGCGGTGTCGGCCACCGGCACCCTGCGGCTGGTGGGCGTGGCCGGCTACGAGGGCGAGGTGCCCGACGCCGACCCGGAGCGCGTACGGGCGTACCTGCGGCGGCTGGTGGCGCTGGCCGGGACGCTCGACCGGGCCGGGCGGTTCGCGGACGCCGCCGCGATCGTGGTGAGCGCGGGCGGCTCCGCGTGGTTCGACGCGGTCGCCGACGTCCTGGCGGAGGTACCGGAGCTGTCCCGGCCGGTGCTGAAGCTGCTGCGCTCGGGCGCATACGTCACCCACGACGACGACCACTACCGGCGGATCACCCCCTTCAACCGGGTGCCGGACGACGGCGACCTGCTCCCCGCCTTCCGGCTGTGGACCCAGGTGGTCTCCCGCCCCGCGCCGGACCAGGCGTTCCTCAACGCGGGCAAGCGGGACGCCCCCTACGACCTGGGGCTGCCGGCCCCGCGCGCGGTCCGCTCCGCCCGCGACGGCTCGACGCGCGCCGCGCCGGAGGGTCTGGAGGTGGTCAGGCTCTCCGACCAGCACGCCTGGTTGAAGGTGCCGCCGGCGGACGGCCTGGAGGTCGGCGACTGGGTCGCGCTCGGCGTGTCCCACCCGTGCACCACGTTCGACAAGTGGGCGCTCATCCCGGTCGCGCGGGCGGACGGCACGGTCACCTCCTACGTCCGCACCTTCTTCTGACCGCGCCCGCCGCCGGTCCGTCCGCAACGCACGATCCTCGAAGGGGAGATGGCCGTCTTGGAACTGGTGGTGCGCGGGGCGCGGGTGGTGGACGGGTCCGGCGGCCGGGCGTACCGGGCGGACGTCGGCGTCGACGGCGGGCGGATCACCGAGATCCGGCGGGAGCGGGACGGCGGGCCGCGGCCGGGCGCGCGGCGGGTGGTGGACGCCGACGGCCTGGTCCTGGCCCCGGGGTTCATCGACATGCACGCCCACAGCGACCTCGCCCTGCTGGAGGACCCCGCCCACGAGGCGAAGGCGGCCCAGGGCGTCACCCTGGAGGTGCTGGGCCAGGACGGCCTGTCGTACGCGCCGGTCGACGACCTCACCCTCAAGGAGCTGCGGACCCAGATCGCCGGGTGGAACGGGCCGGGCGCCGACGCGGAGTTCACCTGGCGCGGGGTCGGCGGCTACCTGGACCGGCTGGACCGGGGCATCGCGGTGAACGCCGCCTACCTGGTGCCGCAGGGCACCGTCCGGGCGCTGGTGATGGGCTGGACGGACCGGCCGGCCACCCCGCGCGAGCTGGACCGGATGAAGGAGGAGGTCGCGCGCGGCCTGGCCGAGGGAGCCGTCGGCATGTCGTCGGGGCTCACCTACACCCCCGGCATGTACGCCTCCGACGCCGAACTGGCCGAGCTGTGCCGGGTGGTGGCCGCCCACGACGGCTACTACTGCCCGCACCACCGGTCCTACGGCGCGGGCGCGCTGGAGGCGTACGCGGAGATGATCGCGCTCGCCCGCGAGTCGGGGTGCGCCCTGCACCTGGCCCACGCCACCATGAACTTCGACGAGAACACCGGCCGCGCGCCCGAGTTGCTCGCGCTGCTCGACCGCGCCTTGGACGCGGGCGTGGACGTCACCCTCGACACGTACCCGTACACCCCCGGCTGCACCACCCTGGTCGCCCTGCTGCCGAGCTGGGCCGCGGAGGGGGGACCCGAGGCGACCCTCGCGCGGCTGCGGGACGACAGCGCGGCCGAGGCGGTCCGCCGCGCCCTGGAGGTGGAGGGCTCCGACGGCTGCCACGGGGTGCCCGTCGACTGGTCCACCATCGAGATCTCGGGCGTCGCCTCCCCCGCCCTGTCCTCCCGCGTCGGCACCCGGGTGGACGGCTGGCCCACCGCACGCCGGCTCCTGCTCGCCGACCGCCTGGGCACCACGATCCTCCAGCACGTCGGCGACGAGGCCAACGTCCGCACGATCATGCGCCACCGCGCGCACACCGCGGGCTCCGACGGCATCCTGCGCGGCGCGAAGCCGCACCCGCGCGCCTACGGCACCTTCCCCGAGTACCTCGGCCGCTACGTCCGGGAGCTCGGCGTGCTCACGCTGGAGGAGTGCGTGGCGCACCTCAGCGGGCGGCCCGCGGCCCGGCTGCGGCTGCCCGACCGCGGCCTGGTCCGCGCCGGCTACCGCGCCGACCTGGTGCTCTTCGACCCGGAGACGGTCGCGGCCGGCGCCACCTTCGACCATCCGCGCACCGCGCCGACGGGCATCCCGCACGTGCTGGTGGACGGGCGCTTCGTGATGGCCGACGGGCGGCGCACCGGGGTGCTCGCCGGGCGCTCGGTCCGCCGCTCACCGGCCCGCGCCGGCCGCGGAGCGTGACCCCGGCCGCACGGTCCGCTCCGGCCGCACGGTCCGCCCCGTCCGCCGCCCCGACCGGTTCCGGCCGGCCGGCCGCTCAACCCGAGCCGGTGGAGGGCGTGTTCGGCGGCCGGTGCAGCGCGTCCCGCAGCAACTGCGCCGCCTCGTCGGGGTCGTCGGTGATGTGGGCGTCGAGCCCGTCGGCGGCCGTCCGCTCGTTCGGGGTCAGCGTCGGGGTGTAGAAGACGACCACGCCCTGGTAGTCCCGGTCCTCCCGGGCCGCCCGGATCAGGTCGAAGCCGTGGCCGCGCTCGCCGAACGCGGCCACGTGGCACAGCACCGCCGGCGGCCGGCGGGCGAGCCAGTCGGTCCACAGCACGCCGTTGAAGGCGAACTCCCTCCGCAGGCCGCCTCGTTGCAGGGCGTACCCGACCGAGCCGGCGGCCCGTCCGGTGAAGCCGACGACCACCACGAGCGGCGGCGGCCCGCCCGGCCCGTCCGCCTGCGGCCGCGACGGCGCGGGCACGCGCCGCCCGTAGCCGGCCGGCAGCGCGTAGTCCGCGGGGTAGGTCTCGGTGCCCTGCGGGTCGAGGACCGGGCTGACCGGGTCGGCCGGCCCGGCCGGGCGGGCCCCGGACTGCTGCGGTGCGCCGCCGGCCCCGGTGCGCGGCACCGCGTAGGGGGCGCCCGCCGGCCCGCCCGGCTGCGCGGTCGACGCCCCCGGGTCCGCGAGCTGCTCGGCGCCGGAGCGGGCCGGGGCATGGCCCCTCGGCCCGTCGCCGGACCGCTCCCCGGTGTCGGCGGCCGGCGCCCCGGACCGCTCGACGCCCCGGTCCGCGGCCGGCCCCGGATCGCCGGCGGGCGGGGGCAGCGTCACCGGACCACCGCTGCCCGGGGCCGGCGTCATCCCCGGCGCACCGAACCGGCCCTCCGGCGGCCGGTACCACTCGGGCCGGTCGTACGGCCCGGGCCATCCGTACGGCTCCTGCTGCCCGTAGGGCGACGGCGACACGCCCCAGGGGCCCGGCAGCGGCGGCACCGGCGGGCGGTCCACGCCCTCCCGCAGCCGCTGGAAGACCAACTCGGCCTCCTGGAGCATCCGCAGCCCGCGCAGCAGCGACACGAACCCCTGGTCGGCGGCCAGTTCCGGGAAGCTCTCGGGCAGTTCGTTCTGCAGGGTGTGCAGGGCGGCGTCGCGGTCGTTCTGGTCGCTCTCGGCGGGCAGTGCCATCGAGTACCGGACCAGGAAGGCGCTGAGCCTGCGCTGGTCGCCCGACGACCAGCCCGCGCCGGACCGCAGCAGCATGCGGACCTCGCAGTAGGAGAAGAAGGTCTCCACCACCTCAGGCTGCGAGCCGGGCTCGTTCTGGGCCGTCATCAGGCGGTAGAAGGGTCCGTAGAGCTGCTGGACCAGCAGCGTGCGGATGACCGCCTCGGTGCTCAGCCCGGACCAGATCGGGTTGAGGTTCGCCTCCAGCAGCAGGCCGTTGACCAGCCGCTTGATCCGGCGCGGGTTGCGGTCGGTCCGGTAGCCGATGAGCGCCACCAGCCGGTCCTGGTCGAGCAGGTCGGCGATCCCGGCCTTCCCCGCGCACCGCCGCACGTAGTGCTGGATGTCGTGGTTGCCGAGGGCCGGTATGCGGTAGGTGGTCTGGAAGATCTTCTCCATGAAGGCCGCGCCGGCCGGCGTGAGGTTGCGCAGCATGCCCTGCTTGCCCATGGCGTCGTGGTCGCAGCCGACCACGAAGACCAGCCCGGGCACGTCCAGGTAGACCTTGAGCGCCTCGCACAGCGCGAGCACCGTCTCCTGGGAGCAGCGGTCGAGGTCGTCGATGAAGATCACCAGCAGCCGGCCGGGGGCTCCCCGGTGCGGCACTGCCGTCCAGTCGGCCATCATGGCGCTCAGCGCGTCCCGCATGTGGTTGCGCGCGGTGGCGTCCGCGGACAGCGCGCGCCACAGCCCGTCCACCGTCCCCGCCACCCCCAGCGGCGCCGCGGCGAGCAGCGCGAGCGCGCGCAGCAGCCGCGCCGGCCCGCTGCCGCCGCGCAGCCGGCGCAGCGTGCGGCGCAGGATGTTCGGGTCGAGCTGCGCGAGCACCGACTTGATCAGCCCTTCGAGCGCGTCGGCCCCGGTCGAGCTCCAGGCGTTGTACCAGACGGTGTGGACCCGGGGGGACCGTCCCAGCTCGGCGTCGAGCAGCCGCATCAGGCTGCTCTTTCCCATCCCCCAGCCGCCGTCCACCGCGAGCGTGAAGGGGGTGGCGAGCCGCTCGGCCAGCAGCAGCGCGGACAACTGCTTCGCCACCCACAGCGCGCCCAGCTCGTCGTCGCCGGAGACGGAGACCGGTTCGTCGTTGAGCAGCGTCAACCCGCCGCGGGCGCCCTCCCCCATCCGCGGGGCGACGGGCGCGGCGGGCGGCGGGCCGTACGACGTGTGCTGCGCCATCCTCCGAGTGTTCCAGCCCGGCCGCCGGCGCGGGCCGATCCGCCGGATCCGGGCCGATCCGCCGGAAGGGGGCCGATCCGCCGCAACCGGGCCGGCGTCCACGTGGTGGAAAACACCGCGCGACCGCGGCGGGGCCGCCGTAAGGTGACCGGCATGCAGGTGATCCAGTCCACGAAGCTCTCGAACGTCTGTTATGAGATCCGGGGTCCGGTTCTCGAGGAGGCGATGCGGCTGGAGGCGGCCGGCCACCGCATCCTGAAGCTGAACACCGGCAACCCGGCTCCCTTCGGTTTCGACTGCCCGCCGGAGATCCTCGAGGACATGCTGCGCACCCTCGGTGACGCGCACGGCTACGGGGACGCGAAGGGGCTGCTGTCGGCGCGCCGCGCGGTGATGCAGCACTACCAGACCAAGGGCATCCCGCTGGACGTCGAGGACATCTACCTCGGCAACGGCGTCTCCGAACTGATCCAGATGTCGATGCAGGCGATGCTCGACAACGGCGACGAGGTGCTGGTCCCCGCGCCGGACTACCCGCTGTGGACCGCCTCGGTCTCGCTGGCCGGCGGCACCGCGGTGCACTACCGCTGCGACGAGCAGTCCGACTGGATGCCGGACCTCGCCGACATCGAGCGCAAGGTCACCGACCGCACCAAGGCGATCGTGGTGATCAACCCGAACAACCCCACCGGCGCGGTGTACGACGACGAGCTGCTGCGCGGCATCACCGACATCGCCCGCCGGCACCGCCTGGTGGTCTGCTCCGACGAGATCTACGACAAGATCCTCTACGACGACGCCACCCACACCCCCACCGCGGCGATCGCCCCCGACCTGCTCACCCTCACCTTCAACGGCCTGTCGAAGGCGTACCGGGTGGCCGGCTTCCGCAGCGGGTGGATGGCGGTGTGCGGCCCGAAGAAGCACGCCGGCAGCTACATCGAGGGCCTGACCATCCTGGCGAACATGCGGCTGTGCGCGAACATGCCGGCGCAGCACGCCATCGCCACCGCGCTGGGCGGCCACCAGTCGATCAACTCGCTGGTGCTGCCCGGTGGCCGGCTGAGGGCCCAGCGCGACGCGACGTACGAGGCGCTGCTGGACATCCCGGGTGTCACCTGCGTCAAGCCGAAGGGGGCGCTGTACGCCTTCCCGCGGCTCGACCCGCAGGTGTACAGGATCAAGGACGACCGGCAGATGGTCCTGGACCTGCTGCGCGCGGAGAAGATCATGATCGTGCACGGCACCGGGTTCAACTGGATGGAGCCGGACCACTTCCGGATCGTGACGCTGCCGCGCGCGGAGGACCTGCGCGAGGCGGTCGGCCGGATCGGCCGCTTCCTCGACGGGTACAGCCAGCCGTAGGGGGTCCGGTCGGGCGCGGGGACCACTCCCCGCGCCCGAGCCCGGTCGACCTGGGCCGCCCCGGGTCAGCCCAGGTCGACCGGGCCACCCCGGGTCAGCCCAGCCGCGAGACCAGGGCCTTGTACTCCTCCCACAGCTCGGTCGGGGTGTGGGCCCCGAAGGTCTCCAGGTGGGCCGGGATGAGCGCCGCCTCCTCGCGCCAGACCTCGCGGTCCACGCTCAGCAGCAGTTCCAGGTCGGCCGCGGACAGGCCCAGTCCGTCCGTGTCGAGGGCGCCCTCGGCCGGCAGGACGCCGATGGGGGTGCGCACCCCGTCGGCCGTGCCGTCCAGGCGCTGCACGATCCACTTCAGCACCCGGCTGTTCTCGCCGAACCCGGGCCACACGAAGCGCCCCGCGGCGTCCTTGCGGAACCAGTTGACGTAGTAGATCCTCGGCAGTTCCCTCGGGTCGTGGTCCTTGCCGAGCTTCAGCCAGTGGCCGAAGTAGTCGCCCATGTTGTAGCCGCAGAACGGCAGCATCGCGAACGGGTCCCGGCGCAGCTCGCCGACCCGGCCCTCGGCGGCCGCGGTCTTCTCGCTGGCCACGTTGGCGCCGAGGAAGACGCCGTGCTGCCAGTCGAAGGACTCGGTGACCAGCGGCACCGCGGAGGCGCGGCGGCCGCCGAAGAGGATCGCGGAGATCGGCACGCCGCGCGGGTCCTCCCACTCGGGCGCGATGATCGGGCACTGGGCGGCCGGCACCGTGAAGCGGGCGTTGGGGTGGGCGGCCGGGGTGCCGCTCTCCGGTGTCCAGTCCTGGCCCTTCCAGTCGGTCAGGTGCGCCGGCGGCTGCTCGGTCATGCCCTCCCACCACACGTCGCCGTCGTCGGTGAGGGCGACGTTGGTGAAGATCGAGTTGCCGTACATGGTCTTCATGGCGTTGGCGTTGGTGTGCTCGCCGGTGCCGGGGGCCACGCCGAAGAAGCCGGCCTCGGGGTTGATCGCGTACAGCCGGCCGTCCGCGCCGAACCGCATCCAGGCGATGTCGTCGCCGATGGTCTCCACGCTCCAGCCGGAGACGGTGGGCTCCAGCATGGCGAGGTTGGTCTTGCCGCAGGCCGAGGGGAAGGCCGCCGCGACGTACCTGGGCTCGCCCTGCGGCGGGGTGAGTTTCAGGATCAGCATGTGCTCGGCGAGCCAGCCCTCGTCGCGGGCCATCACCGAGGCGATCCGCAGCGCGTAGCACTTCTTGCCGAGCAGCGCGTTGCCGCCGTAGCCGGAGCCGTAGGACCAGATCTCGCGGTCCTCGGGGAAGTGCGAGATGTACTTCGTCGCGTTGCAGGGCCACGGCACGTCGGCCCGGTCGGCGGTGAGCGGGGCGCCGACGGAGTGCACGGCCTTGACGAAGGCGCCGTCGGTGCCGAGCGCGTCGAGCACCGGGCGGCCCATCCGGGTCATGGTGCGCATCGACACCGCGACGTAGGCGGAGTCGGTGAGCTCCACGCCCATCGCGGACAGCTCCGAGCCGAGCGGGCCCATGCAGAACGGCACCACGTACATGGTCCGGCCGCGCATGGCACCGCGGAACAGCCCGCCAGCGCCGCTGTCCGCGCCACCGTCCGCACCGCTCTCTCGGCCGCTCTCCGCGGCGCCGTCCGCGCCTGCGCCGCCGTCCGTCCGGCCGGTGAAGATCTCCCGCATCTCGGCGGGGGCCTTCCAGTGGTTGGTGGGGCCCGCGTCGGCCTCGCGCCGCGAGCAGATGAACGTCCGGTCCTCCACCCGCGCCACGTCCGTCGGGTCCGAGGCCGCGTAGTACGAGTTGGGGCGCAGGGTGGGGTCGAGCCGGACGAAGGTGCCCTTGGCGACGAGTTCCTCGGCGAGGCGGTGGTACTCCTCCTCCGAGCCGTCGCACCACACGACCTCGTCGGGCTGGGTGAGTTCGGCGATCTCGCCGACCCAGTCGATCAGTTCCTGATGGTTGGTGGGAGCCGCATTACCGCGCGCCACGATCGCTCCGTCCCGCCGGATCCGCACAGACCGGCGTGGTGTGAGGGTGTTGTCTCGGCCCCTTGGGGGCTGCGGCCCGGACGCGTTCGTGGAGTGCTCATCCGGTGCCGACCGCACTCATATGAGTGTGGTCCCCGCCAAATGCTTCTGTCCAGAGCACCCACCGTGACCATCACCACTCGGAGGGCGGTAATGTTACTTACGAGTAACTTACGATCTCGTCGGTAGGATCCGCGACATGACCGCTGCCGACGAGACCGACGACGCCCGCTCCGCCGTTGTTCCGGTCGAGCCGCCCACACTCACGAAACCCAAGCTCAGAGGGTGGCTCCATGCGGGAATGTTCCCCGCTGTCCTGATTTCCGGGGTGGTGCTGACGGCCTTCGCCCAGAGCACCCGGGGCCGGATCGCCTGCGCCATCTTCACCCTGACCGCCTGCGCGCTCTTCGGCGTCAGCGCGCTCTACCACCGCGGCAACTGGGGTCCGCGGGGCGCCGGAATTTTGCGACGACTTGACCATGCGAACATCTTCCTGATCATCGCGGGCACCTACACGCCGCTGACGATCCTGCTGCTGCCCGGAGCCACCTCCGAACTGCTGCTCTGGCTGGTGTGGGCCGGCGCGCTCGCCGGCATCGCCTTCCGGGTGTTCTGGGTCGGCGCCCCGCGCTGGCTCTACACGCCCTGCTACATCGCGCTCGGCTGGGTCGCGGTGTTCTTCCTGCCCGACTTCCTGCGCACCGGCGGCGTCGCGGTGATGGTCTGCGTGATCGTCGGCGGCATCCTCTACAGCACCGGAGCGGCGGTCTACGGCTTCAAGCGCCCCAACCCCTCGCCCCGCTGGTTCGGGTTCCACGAGGTCTTCCACTCCTTCACCCTGGTGGCGTTCATCGTCCACTACGTCGGGATCTCGCTGGTCGCCTACAGCCACAACTGACCCGCCGACCCGCCGACCCCACCGGCGGGCCCCGCCGGCGGCCCCGCGGCTCCACCCCCGCGACCGTCCCCCTCGGCTCCGTCCCCTCGGCCCCGTCCCACCGCCCCGCATCCCCGGCACCGGGGGTGCGGGGCTTTCGCATGCCCGGAATGAGGGTTACTCTTTTTTGGAAGTCACTGTCATTTGACATCTACTCGCTGGAGTCGTCGTGTCCGCACCCTCCGCAACACCCGCCACCGCACCGCCGGGCGCCGCCGCGCCGGGCACCGACCCGAGGCGCTGGCTGGCGCTGGGCGCCCTGGTCGCCAGCACCCTCGTCCTCAGCTTCGACATGACGATCCTGAACGTGGCGCTGCCGAGCATGGCCGGGCAGATCCACGCCGGCACCGGCGACATGCAGTGGATCGTGGACTCGTACACCGTCGTGTTCGCGGCCGCGATGCTGCCCGCGGGCCTGCTCGGCGACCGGTTCGGCCGGCGCCGGATGCTGGTGGCCGGCCTGGTGGTCTTCCTCGCCGGCTCCCTGGTCGGCACCCTCGCGCACAGCCCCGGGACGGTGATCGCGGCCCGCACCGTGATGGGCGTGGGCGGGGCGTTCGTGATGCCGCTGGCGCTGTCGGTGATCCCGTCGCTCTTCGGCCCGGCCGACCGGCCCAAGGCGGTGGCCATCACCAGCACCGCGATGGCGCTGGGCATGCCGCTCGGCCCGATCATCGGCGGCGCGCTGCTGGCGCGCTTCTGGTGGGGCTCGGTCTTCCTGATCAACATCCCGCTGGTCGCGATCAGCATCGTGGCCTGCCTGCTGCTGCTCCCGGAGACCCGCGACCCTGCCGCGCCGCGGGTGGACCCGATCGGCACCGTGTGCGCGGCCGCGGGCCTGGGCGCCCTGGTCTACGGCATCATCGAGGCGCCCGACCGCGGCTGGGCCGACCCGCTGGTGCTGGGCGCGCTGGCCGCGTCGGTGCTGCTGCTGACCACGCTGGTGCTGCGCGAGCGCGGCGTGGCGCGGCCGATGCTGGACCTGTCGCTGCTGCGCCAGCGCGGCTTCCTGTGGAACGCGGTCGCCGCGACCCTGGTCAGCTTCATCCTCACCGGGCTGCTGTTCGTGCTGCCGTCCTACCTCCAGACCGTGCTCGGCCACGACGCGTTCGGCACCGGACTGCGGCTGCTGCCGATGATGGGCGGCCTCATGGTCGCCGCCCGGCTCAGCGGCGCCCTGGTGCGGCGGTTCGGTCCCCGTCCGGTGATCAGCACCGGGCTGCTGCTGCTCGCCGCGGCGGCCTTCCTCGGCGCCACCACCGGCAGCGGCGACGGCTTCGGCCTGTCCGCGACCTGGCAGCCGGTGGCCGGGCTCGGCTTCGGCCTGGCGATCGTGCCCTCGATGGACGGCGCGCTCGGCGCGCTGCCCCGGGACCGGGCCGGCAGCGGCTCCGGGCTGCTCCAGACGCTGCGGCAGACCGGCTCGGCCGTCGGCGTGGCGATCCTCGGCAGCGTGCTGGCGGCGGGCTACCGCGACCGGCTCGGCACCACCGGGCTGACCGGCTCGGCGGCCCGCACCGCCCGGGACTCCGTGGTCGGCGCGCACGGCGTGGCCGCCTCGCTCGGCGACCGCGCGCTCGCCTCCGCCGCGAACGCCGCGTACGTGCACGGCATGGACGTCGCGCTCGTGGTCTGCGGCGGTGCCGCGCTGGCCGCCGCCGCACTCGTCGCACTCCTCCTGCCCGGCCGGCCGGACGGGGCGGAGACCGGCGCGAAGGGCGGCGGCGACGGGCACGGGACGCGGCCGGAGCCGGCCGCCCCCGTGGCCGCGCGGGCCGCCGATGCCCGACAATGAGCGGCATGTGCCCTCGTACGTCCCCCGCCGAACCGCCCGCGCCCGGCCTGCGGGAGCGCAAGAAGGTCCGCACCCGCCAGGCCATCCGCACCGCCGCCTACCGGCTCTTCGCCGAGCAGGGGTACGACGCGACGCCGGTCGACCGGATCGCGGCCGAGGCGGACGTGTCGCCGAGCACCGTCTTCCGCTACTTCCCCACCAAGGAGGACATCGTCCTCACGGACGAGTACGACGACGACATGGCGGACGTCCTGCGGGCCCGGCCGGTCGACGAACCGCCCCTGGTCTCGGTGCGGCACGTCATGCACGAGGTGCTGCGGCAGATGCTCCACGACCCGCAGGCGCGCGAGGAGCTGATCCGGCGCGAGGAACTGGTCCGCGACGTGCCGGCGATCCGCGCCCGCGCCCACGAGTCGATGTCGACCACCGGGCGGCTGCTCGGCGGGATCATCGCGGAGCGCACCGGCCGCCCGGCGGACGCCCTGGAGGTCCGGGTCTTCACCACGGCCGTGTTCGGGGCGCTGCACGAGACCACGATGTACTGGATCGAGCACGGCCGGGACGAGGAGCTGACGGCGCTGATCGACCGCACCATGGGGCTGCTGCGCGCCGGCCTGGAGTTCCCGCGCGGCTGACCGGTCCCGGCGCGGCAGCCCGTGCGGTACGGCGCCGACCGGCGGGTTCCGTCGTGCCTCGGGCGTGGGGCGGGGCGGCGGTCAGCCGTCCACCCGCAGTTGGGAGCGCAGGGCGCGGGGGTCGGAGGTGGGGGCGTCGCAGACGAACCTGCGGCAGACGTACGCCGCGGCCCGCCCCGCCCGGGTCGGGCGCCCCCGCAGCAGCGGGAACTCGTCCGACCCCTCCTCGCCGATCGCCACCACGGCGCCGGGCGCCGCGCCGAGCAGCGCGGTGCGGTGCAGCTCGTCGGTGAGCGGGTCGCCGACCGCGCCGACGACGGCCACCTCGCGCGGCCCGTCGAGCACCGCCTCGGCCACGGCGAGCCCCCACCCCACGAAGCGGGGCGCGCGGGCGGCCAGCGCGCCGACCACGCCGAGCGCGCGCTCGGCGGTGGTGCGGTGCCGCTCGGACCCGGTGTGCGCGGCGTAGGACAGCAGGGCCCCGGCCGCCGCGTTCCACCCGGAGGGCACCGCGTTGTCCGTCGGGTCCTGCGGGCGGCGGATCAGCGCCTCGGCGTCGTCGGCGGTGTCGTAGAGCGTGCCGTCGGGCGCGGTGAAGCGGGCGAGGACGGTGTCCAGCAGCAGCCCCGC
Source organism: Streptomyces sp. SN-593 (assembly GCF_016756395.1). NCBI lineage: Bacteria > Bacillati > Actinomycetota > Actinomycetes > Kitasatosporales > Streptomycetaceae > Actinacidiphila > Actinacidiphila reveromycinica. Next base: position 5,458,420 of record NZ_AP018365.1, on the reverse strand, counting down.
GAAGTCGAGCCAGACGCCCTCCCCGGTGGCGGAGGCGAGCGCGAGGAAGCCCTCGGCGACGTCGCCGTAGTCCTCCAGCACGCCCGCGTTGGCGCCGGGGGCGCCGTCACGGGAGGTGCGCAGCAGCCGCCCGTGCGGGTCGAGGTGGACGCGTACCAGCAGGTCGGCGGCGTCGACCGCGGCCTGCACCAGGTCGGGGCGGTCGAAGTAGGCACCGGTCTCGGCGAGCGCGGCGATGGCCAGCCCGTTCCAGGCGGCGACCACCTTGTCGTCGCGGCCGGGCCGCGGCCGCCGCGCCCGGGCGGTGAGCAGCCGGTCGCGTACGGAGGCCACCCGGTCGGCGTCCACCACACCGTTGCCCTGCGGCAGGCGCAGCACCGAGGTGCCCGCCTCGAAGCTGCCCTCCTCGGTCACGCCGAAGTAGCCGGCCGCGAACTCCCCGTCGGCGGGGCCGAGTACGTCCGCGAGCTGGGCGGGTGTCCAGACGTAGTAGGCGCCTTCGACACCGCGGCCGCTGCCGTCGTCGCTGTCGGCGTCCAGCGCGGAGGCGAACCCGCCCTCGGCGGTGCCGAGTTCGGCGACCATGAAGTCCGCGGTCTCCAGCGCGACCCGGCGCGCGAAGTCGGAGCCGGTGGCCCGCCACAGGTGCGCGTAGACGCGGGTGAGCAGCGCGTTGTCGTAGAGCATCTTCTCGAAGTGCGGCACCCCCCACTCGCGGTCCACGCTGTACCGGGCGAAGCCGCCGGCGAGCTGGTCGTAGATCCCGCCGCGCGCCATCGCCTCGCAGGTGTCGCGGACCATCCGGAGGGCGCTCTCGGCACCGGTGCGGGCGTGGTGCCGCAGCAGGAACTCCAGCGCCATCGACGGCGGGAACTTCGGTGCGCCGCCGAAGCCGCCGTGCGTCTCGTCGTACGCCCGGGTCAGGCCGAGCAGGGCGCCGGCGAGTTCGCTCTCGCCGACGCCGCCGGTCGCGTCGCCGTACGCCCCGGCCCGCTCGGCCAGTTCGCGGACGATCCGGCCGGCCACCTCGCCGACCTCCTCGCGGCGGTCGCGCCAGGCGGTGACCACGCCCTCCAGCACCTCCCGGAACCCGGGCATGCCGCCGCGCGGGGTGGGCGGGAAGTAGGTGCCGAAGTAGAACGGCTCGCCGTCGGGGGTGAGGAAGACGGTCATCGGCCAGCCGCCCTGCCCGGTGGCGGCCTGCACGGCCTCCATGTAGACCGCGTCGACGTCCGGGCGCTCCTCGCGGTCCACCTTGACGGCGACGAAGTGCTCGTTGAGGTAGGCGGCGACCGCCTCGTCCTCGAACGACTCGTGCGCCATCACGTGGCACCAGTGGCAACTGCTGTAGCCCACGCTCAGCAGCACCGGCACCCCCCGCTTGCGCGCGGCGGCGAAGGCGTCCTCCCCCCACGGCCACCAGTCCACCGGGTTGTCCGCGTGCTGCAGCAGATAGGGCGACGTCGTGCCTGCCAGCCGGTTCATACGGGTCAGCCTCTCACAGCGGCGGCCCCGGCCAGGAGACCTCACGGAGCCGATCTCCCCCGCCCGATCCGCAAGGACCGGGCGGCCCCCCGCCCACGGGAACAATAGGCTGAGGCGCACCCGCGCCGTGACGACGGAAGCTCCTCGAAGGAGGTACGCCATGGCCGCGGAGACGGTGGCACCCGTGCGGATGCACGCGCGGATCAGCGCGGAGCAGTACGACTCCTGGTCCGAGGAGCGGTGCGCCGGGATCGAGATCGTGGACGGGAAGGTCGTGGCGTCTCCCAGCGCCTCCAAGCGGCACAGCCGGCTGGCCCGCGTCCTGGCCAACGCCCTGGACGCCGCCGCGGGCACCGACTGGAACGCCGACACGGACTTCGACGTCCGCCTCCGGGACCTCCCCCTCACCAACCGCCGTCCGGACGTCGTCGTCTACCGGGCGGAGACCATCGACCTCGCACCCACCCGGCCCGAGCACGTGCTCCTGGTCGTCGAGGTCGTTGCGCCCGGTTCGGAGACCACGGACCGCGTCGTGAAGGTGGACCAGTACGCCAAGGCCGGCATCCCCTTCTACTGGCGGGTCGAGCAAGCCGCGACCGACGTCCCCATCACCTACACCTACGTCCTCGACCCCGCCACCAAGGCATACCGGGACGGCGAGATGTTCACCGGCACGGTGAAGGCCACCGCGCCCTTCTCCGTCTCCGTCGATCTTGGGGCCCTGTAGGGAACCGAAACCGCCCCGCTATCGCGGCTTGACCGTCAGCGACCGCATCAGGGTGCTGCACGAACCGCAGGCGTGGAGGGCAGCGGCAAGACGTGAGGCGGGCGCTGTCAAGCAGGCCGGCACGTCCGTCAGCGAGCGTCGTCCTCCGGCCGGGGCAACTCGTCCAGGTCGAGGGTGTACGTCCGCCCGTCGGCCAACTCGATGGGAAGCTTGCCCGAGCCGTACTTGTGCGTGTGCGCCGCGATGTAGCCGGAGCCGGTCGGCCGGGAGTGGACGACGACCTCCGCGGCGTACGGGTCCACCACGACGTAGACCGGGATACCGTAGCGGCCGTACTTCGCGGTGCAGTCGTCGTAGTCCTTGCGCGCGGAGGACACCGACACCACCTCGGCGATCAGCAGCACGTCGTCGAAGCCGTAGCGCTTGCCCTGTCGCCGGGCGTCCTCCCGCAGGATCGCGAAGTCCGGGGCAGAGTTCTCGTCAGCCGGGAAGTCCAGGTAGACGTCGGAGGCGGTCTTCGCGTGCCGGCCGAGCGAGAGCGAGTCGATCTGCATCGACTTGATCGTGCTGGAGTGCTCAAAGCTCTGCGGAGTCATGACCACCTTCCCGTCGGTACCGAAGAAGACCACGTACCCGGCGGGGAACTCGGTGTGCATGACCGCGTCAACGCTCATCAACGGCTCCTTCCTGTCGCCTCTCAGGATATGGGACGATTGTCCTTTACGGCCATCCGCAACGAGAGTGCCGACTGAGGCACCGTGCCCCTGGGCGACGTCGTGCCTGCCAGCCGGTTCATACGGGTCAGCCTCCCACAGCGGCGGCCCCGGCCAGGAGACCTCGCGCAGCCGATCCCCCGCCCGATCCGCAGGACACGCGGGCCGAACAGTCCCCTTCCGAAGTCGGCCGTCCCGCGCCCAGGGTCGAGAACGTAGGTGTAGGTGATGGGGACGCCGGTCGCGGTCTGTTCGACCCGCCAGTAGAAGGGGATGCCGGTCTTGGCGTATTGCTCCCTCGCCGGTCTGCGTATGCATGTACGCGGGTGCCGCCATCTCCGCGGATACGGCCTCCCTCCTTCGAGGACCTTCCGTCGGTCACGGTGCGGGTGCGCCTCGGCCTCCTGTCCCCGTCCGCGCCGTTCTCCGTCTCCGTGGACCTGGGGGTCCTCTGACGGTGTGCCCTGCTCCGTCAAGGGCCGGTGTGCGGCGGGGGTTGAGGAGCGGCTCGTACGGGAACCTCCTACTACCCGTGGACCGTCCTGTGCCACGGGGGCCGGAAGGCGTCGGGAGGGCATGTGGCGGATGCGCGGAGCGCGTTGCGGGCGGCGGACCGGGCCGAGGTGGAGCGGCTGCTGCGGCGGGCGGTGGCCGAACCGGAAGCCGGAGGCCGGAGGGCCGGTGCCGACGCGCGGGCGCTGCTGGCGCGCGGCAAGGGGCAGTTGGACGAACTGGCCGGGGCCGCTCCCGAGGAGTACACCGCCTACCGTACGGCGCTGCGCGAGGGCCGCGCGGCCTCCCATGTGTCCGCTACGGCGCCCGGCTCGGTCCCCGGGCTGGCCGCGGTCGTGGCCGCGGTGGCCGCGTTCTGCCTCGACCTCGTCCACGGGCTGTCGGGCGGCGCGGCCGTGGCCACCGGCCTGGTCACCGGCGCCGCGACCTTCGGCGTGGCCGCGTGGCGGACCCTGCGGGCCCACCAGGCGCTGCCGGCCGGCGCCGCGCAGGCCAGGGCGGCGTGGCTGTCGGCGGTGGAGGCCCGCGCCATAGGGCCGTTCATACGCCGGGCCCGGGCCGAAGCCGGAGACCGAGCCGAAGCCCGGGCCGAAGCCGGAGACCGGGCCCGGACCGGATCGACGCCGCAGCCGCCGGCGCCCCTCCCCGCCCGGGACGACGCCCGGGAGCGCGGGCAGGAACACGCCCTGCGGACGGCCACGCCCGCCTCGCCACCGCAGACCGCACCGCCGACCGCACCGGCACCGGCACCGGCACCGGCACCCATCACCTCAGCCGCATCCGCCCCCGCCCCCGCCCGCGAGAGCGCCCCCCTCCCCCCGCCCCACCGCGCTGTGGAACGCACCCCCGTGAAGGCGCGCCGCGGCGGCGGTGACCGCAGCGCCGCCGCCCGCGCCCGGGCCGTCCTGGAGCAGTCGTTCCAGCAACTCCCCGAGGTCGAGGGGCCGTTCGCCGGTCGGCGCGCCCACCTCGCCCGGATCGCCCAGTGGGTGCACCAGGCGCGCGCCTCGACTTCCGTGCACCCCACGGTCGTTGTGCTGCACGGTCCGGCGGGCAGCGGGCGCAGCGCCCTCGCGGTGCGCGCCGCACGGGAGTTGAAGGACCAGTTCCGGGGGGCGTGCGTGGTGGGCCTGCGCGGCGCGGGCACCGCACCCCTGCCGGTCAGGGACGCGCTGCTGCACCTGCTCAACCGGCTCGGCGCGCCCCGCGACCAGCTCCTGTTCCGGGACCGGCCCGAGCGGCAGGACCACGGGCAGCACCTGCGCCGCCTCGCCGAGCAGTACCAGCAGCACCTGACCGGCGTGCCGGTGGTGATCGTGCTGGACGACGCGGCCGGCGCCGACCAGATCGGGCCGCTGGTGCCCGAGCGCTCGGAGAGCCTGGTGCTGGTCACGGCCGCGGAACCGTTCGACCCCGACGTGCCGGGCGCGGTGGTGCACCACCTGCCGGTCGGCCCGCTGGACCTCGACACCACCTTCGAGCTGCTCGGCGAGATCGCCGACGCGGCCGGCACCGACACTCCCCCGCCCGAACAGGCCGAGCGGCTGCGCGAGTTGACCGCGGGCCTGCCGATCGCGCTGCGGATCGGGGCCTCCGGGCTCGCCGTACACGGCGGCGCGGCCGGACTGGCCGACGACATCGAGGTGTTCGGCCCGCGCGACCCCGTCGACCGGGTGCTCGCCCTGCGCTACCACGACCAGCCCGAGCCGGCCCGCCGGCTGCTGCGCCGGCTCGCGCTCGCCGGCCGGGCCAGCTTCGGGGCGGCCGCGGCCGCGGCGCTGCTGGCCACCGACGAGCAGGAGGCCGGCCGCCGCCTGGCCGAACTCGCCGCCGCCGGGCTGCTGGAGAACGTCCGCGGCAGCCGCTACCGGCCGCACGACCTGGTCCGGGCCTTCGCCGCGGAGCGGCTGCTCGACGAGGAGGACCCGGTCGAGCGGGCCGCCGCCCACGAGCGGCTGATCCGCTCCTACGCCGACCTGGCCGACACCGTGATCCGGCTGGTCGAGGGGAAGACCTCGACCCGGGCCGGGCGCTTCGGACCGCACGGCTTCGCCTCCCTCGAACTCGCGCTGCGCTGGCTGGACGAGGAGTCCTCCTTCATCACCGCGGCGCTGCGCGACACCGCCGGTGTGGACCGGGCCGCCGTGCAGGCGCTGCTGGGCGCGCTGTGCGACTACTGCCTGCTGCGCGGCGACCTGTACCGGCTGGGCGAGATCAGCGAGATGGCCCAGGCGCAGCAGGCGGCCGGGACACGCGCCGGCCCCGAGGACGACCGCTCGGTGCTGGTGCGGTCGGTGCAGTGGCGCACCGGCATCGCGGCCCGGCAGCTCGGCGAGCTGGACCGTGCGAAGTCCACCCTCAGCGCCGTCGTGGAGCTGTACTTCGAGGCCGAGCACCCGGCCGGCGCCGCCCGCGCCCTGGACAGCCTCGGCATCACCCTGCACCACCAGGGCAACCTGCGGGAGGCCGAGCGGCGGCTGCGCGAGGCGGTCGACATCCAGGCCGCGCCGGGGCTGGAGGAGGACCGGGCGTGGACGCTGCACGCGCTCGCGGCGGTGCTGCGCGACATGGGGCAGGTCGGCCAGGCGCTCGCGCTGCTGCGGGAGTCGCTGGAACTGCACCGGAGGAACGAGAGCGTGCAGGGCGAGGCGTGGGCGCACCTGCAACTGGGCCAGGTCTACCTGCGGTTGGGCCGTGCGGACGAGGGCGAGGAGGAGCTGCGCGCGGCCGGGCGCTGCTACGCGCTGGCCCGCGACCCGCGCGGCACCGCGTGGACGCTGACCCAGCGGGCCCGCGCGCGGCTGATGCGCGGCGAGGCGCGGGAGGCCGCCGCCGACCTGGACGAGGCGGTGCAGCGGCACCGGGCCACCGAGGACGCCCGCGGCGAGGCGTGGACCCTGTACTACCTCGGGCACGCGCTGGAGGAGAGCGGCGACACCGACGCGGCGCTGCGCACCCTGGAGCGGGCGCGCAGCATGTTCTCCCGGATGCGGGACGTGTACGGGCTGGCGTGCGCCCGGCACCATTCCGCGCGGGTGACCCGCGACCAGCGCGCGGCCCGCACCGGGAACCTGCGCAACAGCGGGTTCGCCCGGCAACTGCTCCAGGACGCGCGGCAGGACTTCCGGCGGATCGGGGTGGAGCACGGCGAGGCGTGGTCGTGCGTGGAGCTGGCGGTGATCGACGCGGGCAACGGACGGCTGCTGGAGGCGCTGACGCTGCTGGACGAGGCGGGCGGGCTGTTCGCCGGTCTCGGCGACCGGCGCGGCCACGACTGGGCGGTCTTCCTGCGGGCCACGGTGCTGCCGCTGCTCCCGCCGGACCCCGCCGGGCCGGACGGCGCGAGCCGCGCGGCCGAGGAGTTGCGGGCGCTGCTGGCCGAGCCCTTCCCCGGGCGCGACCCCGACCTCACGGAGTACGCGGAGGCGCACCTGCTGCTGCTCGCCCGCGGCTCCATCGTGCCCGGCTCGCCCTGGAACGCGTGGGAGCTGGGCATGACCCCGACGAGGTCCGCCCGCATGGTGATGGCGGTCCCGGCGCGGTGAGGGCGCGCCTGACACCGGGTACCGGTGGCCGCGCGGCGCGGAAGGAAGCCGTGCCGTGGCGCGGGAGGAAGCCGTGCCGTGGCGCGGGAGGAAGCCGTGCCGTGGCGCGGGAGGAGCAGGTCGCGCGCGGCGGAGACCCGGTCCCGCCGGACGGACCCCGGTCCCGCGGGGCGGGGACCTAGTCCCGCGGGGCGGGGACCTTGGACTCCGGGGCGGGCTGCTCCTCGAAGTCGATCTTCTTCATCTGCTTGTTCATGTTCTTCATCAGGGCCCACAGGCCCACGGCGATCACCGCGAAGACCACGAACCCGAGCAGCCCGGGGGTCACCTTGTTCGGGTCGAGATCCTGGGCGAGCGGGACGAGCGGGTGGGGGGCGTGGTAGTCGGTCACGCCCCCCATTGTTGCTCAGCCCCGCGCGGCTCCTGCGGTCAGGCCCCGCGAACGCCCGCGAACAGGTCGTCCTCGGGCAGCGAGACGTCCACCCGGGAGCGGGCGAGTTCGTAGTCCTCGGTGGGCCAGACCTCGCGCTGGACGTCCATCGGCACCCGGAACCAGCCGCCGTCGGGGTCGATCTGGGTGGCGTGCGCGAGCAGCGCCTTGTCGCGGACCTCGAAGAAGTCGCCGCACGGCACGTGCGTGGTGAGGTTGCGCTCGGGGCGGTCGGACTGCTCGAACCGCTTGATCCAGTCCCCGTACGGCGACTCCAGGCCGCGGGCGAGCAGCGCCTCGTGCAGGGCGAGGGTGCGGGTCTTGTTGAAGCCCTGGTTGTAGTAGAGCTTCAGCGGCGTCCACGGCTCGCCGGTCCCGGGATAGCGCTCGGGGTCCCCCGCCGCCTCGAACGCCACCATCGTGATCTTGTGGGTCATGATGTGGTCGGGGTGCGGGTAGCCGCCGTTCTCGTCGTAGGTGGTGATGACGTGCGGCCGGAACTCGCGGATGAGCCGCACGAGCGTGCCGGCCGCGGTGTCCACGTCCTGGAGGCCGAAGCAGCCCTCGGGCAGCGGCGGCAGCGGGTCCCCCTCGGGCAGACCGGAGTCGACGTAGCCCAGCCACGCCTGCTTCACGCCGAGGATCTGCCGGGCCTCGTCCATCTCCTTGGCCCGGACCTCGTGGATGTGCTCCTCGATGTAGGGGTCGCCCTGGAGCTTGGGGTTGAGGACGGAGCCGCGCTCGCCGCCGGTGCACGTCGCCACCAGCACGTCGACCCCCTCTGACACGTACTTGGCCATCGTGGCCGCGCCCTTGCTCGACTCGTCGTCGGGGTGGGCGTGCACGGCCATCAGTCGAAGCTGATCGGTCAAGGCTGGCTTCCTTAGGTCTCCGGTCATCACAACAGTCTCGAACCCCTCCGAAGTCGGCCCGGGGCACCTCCCTATAGTGACGGGAGACGGGGACGAATAATTCCGCGGTTCCCGACGGGAGGACGATCATGACGGCCGTGCAGCCGGGCCCGGCGCCGTCGCTGCCCGAGGGGCGTTACGGCGGCGGCGCAGACGCCGACGCGCGCAAGGACCGGGTCCTGCGCAGGGCCGCGGTCGTGCTGGGCGCGCTCCTGGCCGTCGCCATCGGGTACTTCGCCTGGCACTCCCTGAACGCGAGCAGGATCAGCGCGCAGGTGGTGTCCTTCAAGGCGGTGTCGGCGCACTCCCTGGAGATCCACCTGGAGGTCCACAAGGGCGCGGGCTCCACCGTGGTGTGCACGGTCCGCTCCCAGGACACCGACCACAACGAGGTCGGCCGCAAGGACGTGCGGATCGCGCAGCACAGCAAGGACGTCGACACGATCGTGACGTTGCGCACCACCTCGGTGGGCACCACCGGCGAGCTGGTCGGCTGCCAGTCCGCGAAGAGCGGCTGAGCCCGCGGGACGGCCGGTCCCGGCTGCCGGCGGCTCGGCGGTGGTCCGGCCGCGGTGAACGGGGCAGCCGCCCCGGCGGGCCGGCGGTTCAGTGGCTGAGCGCGTTCGCACCCACGACGACCAGGCCGATCATCACGTCCACGCCGCCGACCCGGCAGGACGGCCCCCAGCCCTGCCCGGCCGCGCGGGCCGCCCACAGGCCCCAGCCGAACAGGGTCGCGGTGTTGACGACCAGGACGACGCTGATGGCGCCGCTCTCGCTCCACCACCCGGCCGAGGCGCCGAGCAGCGCGGCCAGGGTGGGGACGACGGCGGCGACCAGCGGCCACTCGAACAGCATCGACCGGACCGTCTCGACGGTGAGCCGGCGCGCGTCGGCCGTCCAGTGGGCGATGGTGTGCGCGTAGCCGTGGGCGGCGGCCGCGGTGACGGCGGCAACCAGGATCCACAGCGCGTCGTAGCCCGGGTTGGGGTGGCCGCTGTCGTGGTCGAGCGCGGAGGCGAGCGAGCTGGCCAGCACCGTGCCGTACACCCCGCCGAACAGCAGGCGCTGCCTGGACACGTCCGGGGGGACGTGCGCCGTGTCCTGGCCCGGGTCGTCCGGCATGGTGGCCCCTTAGCGCCGTAACGTCACTCCCCACGATGTAACCGCATATGGTGCAGCCTCGCCGGTCAGGAATTGTTAGGCTCGTGGTTTCGTCCCGGCACCGGCTGGCAATGCACTTGTTCACCGGGGAGGGACGCGCACGAGCACACCGCATGACCGTACCGACGAGGAGCACCTGTGACCCAGACCAGCGACAACGTCACCTGGCTCACCCAGGCGGCGTACGACCAGCTCAAGGCCGAGCTGGAGCACCTGTCTGGTCCGGCCCGCGCCGAGATCGTCGCCAAGATCGAGGAAGCCCGTCAGGAAGGCGATCTCAAGGAGAACGCCGGCTACCACGCGGCGCGTGAGGACCAGGGCAAGCTGGAGCTGCGCATCCGGCAGCTCAACCAGATCCTGGAGACCGCGAAGGTCGGCGAGGCGCCGGCCGACGACGGCGTGGTCGCGCCCGGGATGGTGGTGACCATCGCCTTCGACGGCGACCCGGACGACACCCTGACCTTCCTGCTCGGCTCGCGCGAGGGCGTCAGCAGCGACCTCGACACGTACTCGCCGCAGTCACCGCTCGGCCGCGGCGTGACCGGCAAGCGCAAGGGCGAGGACGCCACGTACGAACTGCCGAACGGCAAGACGGCGTCGGTGCAGGTCCTCGACGTGAAGCCCTACCAGGGCTGAGCCCTCCCCCGCCGCCCCGGCCCCGCCCGCCACCCGGCGGGCGGGGCCGCGTGCGTCCGCCCGGCAGGGGCGGGCGCGGACCGTCGGGCCGTCAGGCCGTCGCGGAGCGGTACTTGCGGACGGCCAGGGTGCGGAAGACCGCGACGATGACCACCGACCAGGCCAGCGACGCCCATACCGGGTGCTCCATCGGCCAGGCCGAGGACCGGACCACGCCCGGGTTGCCGAAGAGGGTGCGGGACGCCTGGACGGTGGCACTGAACGGGTTCCACTCGGCGACGTGCCGCAGCCAGGGCGTCATGTTCTCCGGGGAGACGAACGCGTTCGAGACGAACGTCACCGGGAAGAGCCAGACCAGGCCGCCGGAGGTGGCCGCCTCGGGGGTGCGCACCGACAGGCCGATCAGCGCGCCGATCCAGGAGAAGGCGTAGCCGAGCAGCAGCAGGAGCGCGAAGGCGCCGAACATCTTCGGCAGGCCGTCGTGGATGCGCCAGCCGACCAGCAGCCCGACGCAGGCGAGCACGACGACGGTCAGCGACGTCTGCACCAGGTCGGCGAGGGTCCGGCCGGTGAGCACCGCGCCGCGGGACATCGGCAGCGAGCGGAACCGGTCGATCAGGCCCTTGTGCATGTCGTCGGCGATGCCCGCGCCGGCGCCCGCGGTGGCGAAGGTGACGGTCTGCGCGAAGATGCCGGCCATCAGGAAGTTGCGGTAGTCCGCCGCGCTGAAGGACCCTCCGACGTTGACCGAGCCGCCGAAGACGTAGCTGAACAGCACCACGAACATGATCGGCTGGAAGAGGCCGAAGATGACGACCTCGGGGATGCGCAGCATCCGCAGCAGGTTGCGCTTGGCGACGACCAGGGAGTCGTGCAGGGAGCCGAGCGGGCCGCCGCGCGCCGAGGGCGCGAGGGTGGTCCGCGGGCTGTCCGGGGTGCCGGTGACGGCGCTCATCTCGTGCTCTCCTTCGACTGGTCGGTCTGCGGGCCGTCACCGGGGTCGGTGCCGGCGGCGGACCGCGCGGACCGCGCCGCGGCGCCCTCGGCCCCCTCCGGCGCTGCGGATGCTCCGGATTCTTCGGATGCCTCGGATTCTCCGGATGACGACGCGGATGTCCCCGACGTCTCGGACGCCTCCGCGGCGTGCCCGGTCAGGGAGATGAACACGTCGTCGAGGGTGGGGCGGCGCAGCCCGATGTCGTCGATCTCGATGCCCTCGGCGTCCAGCTCGCGGATCACCTCGGCGAGCAGCTTGGCGCCGCCGGCGACCGGCACGGTGACCTTGCGGGTGTGCCGCTCGACACTGACGGCGTCCCGCCCGCCCTTGCCGTACCGGACCAGTACGGCCACGGTGTCCTCGATCCGTCCCGGGTCGTGGGCCACGACCTCGATCCGCTCGCCGCCGGTCTGCGCCTTGAGCTGGTCGGAGGTGCCGCGGGCGATCACCCGGCCGTGGTCGATGACGCAGATGTCGTGCGCGAGGTGGTCGGCCTCCTCCAGGTACTGCGTGGTCAGCAGCAGCGTGGTGCCGCCGGCGACCAGGTCCTGGATGACCTCCCAGAGCTGCTGCCGGTTGCGCGGGTCCAGGCCGGTGGTGGGCTCGTCCATGAACATCACCGGCGGGCTCACCACGAGGGCCGCGGCAAGGTCCAGCCGGCGGCGCATGCCGCCGGAGTAGGTCTTGGAGACGCGGTTCGCGGCGTCGGCGAGGTTGAAGCGCTCCAGCAGCTCGTCGGCGCGCGCCCGGGCCCGCTTCGCGTCGAGCTGGTAGAGCTGCGCGACCATCTGGAGGTTCTCCCGGCCGGTCAGGTACTCGTCGACGGCCGCGAACTGGCCGGACAGCCCGATGTGCCGGCGGACCTCGTTGGGGTGCTTGAGCACGTCGATGCCCGCGACGACCGCCTTGCCGCTGTCCGGGCGCAGCAGCGTGGTCAGGACGCGGACGGCGGTGGTCTTGCCCGCCCCGTTGGGGCCGAGCAGCCCGAGGACGGTGCCCTCCGGCACGTCGAGATCCACTCCCCCCAGTGCCCTGACCTCTCCGAAGGTCTTCACCAGACCCTCGGCGTAGATGGCGCCGGCCATGTCGTTCGCTCCCGTCGGTTGTCCGTGTGTACGCGTCCGCGGGGCGGCCCGGGGCGCACGGATCGCGGTGCCCGGCGGCCGTGCGCGCGGCCGGGCCCGCTCCTCGTCCCCGTTCGACCGGTGCGCCGACCGGAACTCATCGGCCGGCCGGCACCCCCGCGATGGTCCGCGAGCATGCCAGACGCGATATATCGCGTCAACAGGTTTTCCGGCGGGTCGGTCGACGGGTCAGCCGATCACTGTGTAGCCGGCGTCCTCCAGCGCCGCCGACACCGCCGCGCGGTGCTCCGGCCCCTTGGTCTCCAGGTGGACCTCCACCTCCGCCTCGGTGAGCCCGAGCCGGGGGTCGGTGCGCATGTGGCTGATGTCGAGCACGTTGGCGTCGGCCGCCGACAGCATGGCCAGCAGCCCGGCCAGCGCGCCCGGCCGGTCGGTGAGCCGCAGCCGCAGCGACAGGTAGCGCCCGGCCGCCGACATGCCGTGCCGCAGGATGCGCTGCATCAGCAGCGGGTCGACGTTCCCGCCGGACAGCACCGCCACCACCGGGCCCTCGAACGACCGCGGCGACGCCAGCAGCGCGGCCACCGAACTCGCCCCGGCCGGCTCCACCACGAGCTTCGCCCGCTCCAGGCAGAGCAGCAGCGCGGACGACAGGGCGTCCTCGGAGACCGTCACCACGTCGTCGACCAGGTCCCGGACCACCGCGAACGGCACGTCCCCGGGGCGGCCGACCATGATGCCGTCGGCCATGGTCGCCACCGACCCCAGCGCCAGCGGCCGCCCCGCCGCGAGCGAGGGCGGGTACGCCGCCGCGCCCGCCGCCTGCACCCCGACCACCCGCACGTCCGGTCGCAGCGCCTTGATCGCCACCGCCATCCCCGCCAGCAGCCCGCCGCCGCCGACGCCGACCAGCACGGTCCGCACCTCGGGGCACTGCTCCAGCACCTCCAGGCCCACCGTCCCCTGGCCGGCGATGATGTCCGGGTGGTCGAAGGGGTGGATGAAGACCGCGCCGGTCGACTCCGCGTACGCGATCGCCGCCCGCAGCGTCTCGTCCACGACCGTGCCGTGCAGCCGGACCTCGGCGCCGTAGTCGCGGGTCGCGGCGACCTTGGGCAGCGGGGCGCCCACCGGCATGAACACGGTCGAGCGCACCCCGAGCAGCGAGGCGGCGAGCGCGACCCCCTGCGCGTGGTTGCCGGCGCTCGCGGCCACCACACCGGCCGCCCGCTCCTCGGGACGGAGCCCGGCGATGCGCACGTACGCGCCGCGGATCTTGAACGACCCGGTGCGCTGGAGGTTCTCGCACTTCAGGTGCACCGGTGCCCCGACCAGCGACGACAGGTGGCGGGAGGTCTCCATGGCGGTGATCCGCGCGACCCCGGAGAGCATCTTGTGCGCCCCGCGCACGTCGTCCAGGGTGATCGGCTGGAACCGCGTGTTGTCCATGGGGCCAGTCTCGCAGTCCGGCCCGGCGAACCCGGCCAACCGTTCGCACGCGAAGTCGGCGAGGGCTCCCGGTGGTCTCCGAGGCCGCGTACTCTTCTCCCAACTTCCCGCCGTCCCGGCGCCGTACCGCCGCCTGCCCGGCCCGCGACCGGGCTTCCGCCCCGGCGCACCCACCGAACCGACAGAACGCGAGCTTGAAGGTCATGTCCAACCCTCCGGAGACCTCGACCGAACTCCTCGAGAGCCTCCAGCACCAGGTCGCCCTCTTCGCCCGCCGTGCCGAACAGACCCGGCTCGGCGGTGTCGGCAGGGCCCGCAACTCCATGGACCGCGCCGCCTACCTCCTGCTCAACCGGCTCGACCACGAGGGTCCGATGGGCGTCAAGGCCCTCGCCGAGGCGATGGGCATCGACTCCTCGACCGTCACCCGCCAGGTCGCGCCGCTGGTGGACACCGGCCTGGTCAAGCGCACCTCGCACCCCGAGGACGGGCGGGCGGTCGTCCTCGCGCTGTCCCCGCGCGGCCGCGGACGGCTCGGCGAGGTACGCGACTCCCGGCGGCAGCTGATGGCCAAGGTCACCGAGGACTGGTCGACGCAGGAGCGGGAGCTGTTCACCGAACTGCTGGGCCGCTTCAACATCGCGCTCGCCGAGTGGCACTCCGGGCTCGGGCAGCGCGAGGCGGACCGCGACGAGGGTGCGGTCGGCCGCTGAGCGCGCGCCCCGGGGCCCGGGGAGGGCCACAGGGTGCGCACAGGTCTTGACCACGCCCCCGCGCGTGCCGTCCCATGGCCGCGTGGCAACCCCAGGTGGCAACCGCCGGGCGGCTGACGAGGCCCGCAGGGACGCCGAGTTCGCGGCGTTCGTCGCGGGCGCGGGCGGACGGCTGCTGCACTCCGCGGTGCTGCTGACCGGCGACCCGGCCGAAGCCGACCGGCTGCTCACCGCCGCGCTCGCCCGGCTCTACGCCGACTGGCCGGGGCTGGAGGGCGACGACCCCTACGACCGGGCCCGCGCCGAGTTGTTCGTGCGCTACGCCTACCGGCCGTGGCGGCGCCCGCGCGGCGGCCCTCTCGACGGGCTGACCGCGCGCCAGCGGCTGGTCGTGACCATGCGGTACTTCGAGGGGATCGGGGAGGAGCAGACCGCGGCGGTGCTCGGGATGGCCTGCGAGCGGGTCGCGGCGATCGCCGCGCTCGGCGGGGCACGGCTGCGCAGCGGACCGGGCCGCGCGACCGCCGCCGCCCGGACGGCCGCCCGGTGAGTGCCGGCGGCCGGCCGCCGAACCGGCGGGAGGCCGAGGTGCGGCGGCTCCTGGACACCCCGCACCCGGCGGTGCCGCCCGACCTCGCCGAGCGCGCCGCCCTCCGCGGCCGCGGGCTCCTGCGGCGGCGGCGCGTCCTGCGCTACGCGCTCGGCGCCGCGCTGCTCGCCGCCGCCCTCGCGGCGGCGGTCCTGCTGGCCTGACCCTCCGGGCCGGCCGGTGCTGACGGCCGGTGCTGACGGCCGGGGGCCGGCCGCCTGTGGTGGGGCCCGGCCGCACGGTGCCGCCCCGGGAACCGGGCCGAAGCGGCACGCGAACCGCCCGCCGGTCGCGGGTGGGCCCGGCCGCGCCCGCACGCCCGGGCGGTGGGCCGACCGCGCCCGCACCATCGGGGCGGACGGGGCCCGGCCGCACGGTGCCGCCCCGGGAACCGGGCCGAAGCGGCACGCGAACCGCCCGCCGGTCGCGGGTGGGCCCGGCCGCGCCCGCACGCCCGGGCGGTGGGCCGACCGCGCCCGCACGCCCGGGGCGGAACCGGCCGCGCCCACACTTGCCCGGCGGGCGGAACCGCGCGACCGGGCACGCCGGATCGTACGGTCCGCCGCCGGCCGGACGGGCGGCCCGGAGGGGCTGGCGGGCAGGTCAGCCGAGCGCCTGGCGCAGGTCCTCGACGAGGTCGTCGACGGCCTCGATGCCGACCGAGATGCGGACGAGGTCCGCCGGCACCTCCAGCGCCGACCCCGCGGCGGACGCGTGCGTCATGCGCCCGGGGTGCTCGATGAGGGACTCCACCCCGCCCAGCGACTCCCCCAGGGTGAAGAGCCGGGCACGGTCGCAGACGGCGACCGCCGCCTCCTCGCCGCCGGCCACCTGGAAGGACACCATCCCGCCGAAGCCCCGCATCTGCTTCGCCGCGATCTCGTGCCCGGGGTGCGAGGCGAGCCCGGGATAGTGAACCCGGGTGACCTCGGCGTGGCCCGCCAGCATCTCCGCGATCCGCCCGGCGTTCGCGCTGTGCCGGTCCATCCGCACCGCGAGCGTCTTGATGCCGCGCAGGACCAGCCACGCGTCGAACGGCCCGGCGACGGCGCCCATCGCGTTCTGGTGGTACGCCAACTCCTCGCCGAGCGCGGCGTCGGAGGTCACCAGCGCGCCGCCGACCACGTCGGAGTGCCCGCCCATGTACTTGGTCGTGGAGTGCACCACCACGTCCGCGCCCAGCGCCAGCGGCTGCTGGAGGTAGGGGCTGGCGAAGGTGTTGTCGACCACGAGCCGCACCCCGGCCTGCCGGGCCACCCCGGCGAGCGCGGCGATGTCGGTGATGCCGAGCAGCGGGTTCGACGGCGTCTCCACCCAGACGGCCTTGGTCTCCGGCCGCAGGGCGTCGCGCACCGCCTGCACGTCGGAGGTGTCGGCGACCGACCACTTCACGCCCCACCGCTCGGCGACCTTCGAGAAGAGCCGGAAGGTGCCGCCGTAGGCGTCGTCGGGGATGACCACGTGGTCGCCGGGGGTGAGCAGCGTGCGCAGCAGGCAGTCCTCCGCGGCCAGGCCGGACGCGAAGGCGAGGCCGCGGCTGCCGCCTTCGAGGGCGGCGAGGTTCTGTTCGAGTGCGGTCCGGGTCGGGTTGGCCGACCGGCTGTACTCGTATCCGCCGCGCAGGCCGCCGACGCCGTCCTGCTTGTACGTGGACACCTGGTAGATGGGGGTGACCACCGCACCGGTCTGCTCGTCGGCCGGTTGGCCGGCGTGGATCGCCAGGGTCTCGAAGTGCTGGTGTGCACGCGGGGGGTGAGGGCTATCGTTCATGCCGCCGAGCGTAGCCGCCGGGCACCGCCCCCCGCTGGACGACGCAGACCGCCGGCCCGCGGGCCGGGACCCGCCTGCCCGGGTCGCCGCCCGCTCAGGCCCGCGCGGCCGCGCGGGCCGGCACGTGCGGGACCACCGCGCCCGGGTCGTGCCCGGCGAAGACCAGGGCGATCACCAGGCCGGCGGCCTCCTCCAGTTGACGGGCGCGGCGCAGCGGCCCGACCGTGACCGGCCGCGCGCCGGCGTCGGCCACCAGGGCGCCGACCGTGCGCAGCGCCGCCTCGTCGTCACCCGCGAGCGGCACCGTGACCTGCCCGCCGGCCGGTCCGGTGGGCGAAGCGGCGGCCGCCGACCACCGGGCGGCGGGGAAGAGGTGGAACGCCTTGACCACGTGCGCGCCCGGCGCGAGGTCCGCGATGTGCTCGGCGGCGGCGCGGCCGTCGGTCAGGAGGTGCTCGCCGACGCCGTGGTCCACCGCGTTGACCGGGTCGACCAGCACGGTGCCGGCCAGCGCCCCGCCCGCCGCGCCCGCCGCGCGCAGGATGTCGGGCACCCCGGCCCAGGAGACGGCGAGCAGCACCGCGTCCCGCCCGGCGACGGCCTCGCCCGGGGCGGCGGCGGCTCGCGCGCTGCCGCCGCCCGCGCCGCCGCCCATCGCCGCCGCGGCGGCCGCCGCCTTCTCCGGTGAACGGCCGCCGACCAGCACGTCGTGCCCGGCCCGTACCCAGGCCCCGCCGAGGGACGCCGCCAGGGCGCCGGTGCCGAGAATCCCGATCCTCATGGTGTCGCTCCCGAAAGTGTGGGCGGCGGCCCTGCCTCTGACGGCCGCCGCGGGACCGCCACCGTAGGAGAACCGACGCGCACCGGACGGTAGGAAACGGATACGGGAGAATGGCGGGGGATCGAGCGGGGAACCGCGGAAGGACGGGGAGGCAGCATGGACGACGAGCACGCCGGCCCGCCGGCCACCGCCACGACCCCGGCACCGGCCACCGCCCCGGCCCCGGCGACCGCCACGGCCCCGGAGGCGTCCCGGCCCCCCGCCGGGCGGGACTCCTCCTGCGAGCGCACGCTCGTGGACTGCCGGCTGCGCGCGGCCACCGAGCTGTTCGCGCACACCTGGGACCCGGTGATCCTCGCCGGGCTGAGCCAGGGTCCGCTGCGCCGCGCGGGGTTGCGGGCGCTCTCCGGCGGGATCAGCGACAAGGTGCTCACCGAGTCGCTGCGCCGCCTGCTGGCCAACGGCCTGGTCGAGCGCCGCGCCTTCCGCACCGCGCCGCCCCGGGTCGACTACGGCCTGACGCCGCTCGGCGCCAGCCTGGTGGAGGGCCCGCTGCGCGCGATGGGCGACTGGACGCGGGAGCACGGCGAGGAACTGCTCGAAGCGCAGGAGCGCGCCGCCGGGCGGGCGGCGGGATAGCACCGGTCCGCCCGTGCCCAAGGCAGCCGGGCACGGGCGGGGCGAGGGGGTCGGGGCCGCCCGGCCTCCTCGGAGGGCGCCGCGCCGACGGGTCAGGGCTCGGGGCGGCACCCGGAGGCCGGGCGCGGGGCGGGCCGGGGAGCGGGCGTCACTTCCTGGTGGACTCCCGCACCGTCAGGGTGCCCTTGCGGATGGTGGCCAGCCGGGGCGCGCGCTTGGCGATCGTGGAGTCGTGGGTGACCAGGATGAACGTCAGCCCGCGGTCGCGCCACAGCCCTTCGAGCAGCGCCATGATGTCGTCGCGGGTGCTCTCGTCGAGGTTGCCGGTGGGCTCGTCGGCGAGCAGCACCTTGGGCTCCTTGACCAGTGCCCGGGCGATGGCGACGCGCTGCTGCTGGCCGCCGGACAGCTCCGAGGGCAGGTGGGTCAGGCGCTCGCCGAGCCCGACGGACTCCAGGGCGGCCGCGGCCCGGGTGCGGCGCTCGGCGGGCTTGACCCCGAGCGGCACCAGCGCGGTCTCCACGTTCTCCTGCGCGGTGAGCGTGGGGATCAGGTTGAAGCTCTGGAAGATGAAGCCGATGTTCTCCGAGCGGACCCGGGTCAGCCGCGCCTCGCTCAGCTTGGCCAGGTCGGTGCCGTCGAAGTCGATCACACCGGAGGTGGGGCGGTCGAGCCCGCCGAGCATCTGGAGCAGGGTGGACTTGCCGCCGCCGGTCGGGCCTTGGATGACGACCTGGTCGCCGTCGGCGATGGAGAGGTCGATGCCGCGCAGGGCGTCGACGCTCGTCTTGCCCCGGCGGTAGCTCTTGGTCACGCCGTTGAGCTGGTACATGGGTGGACTCCTGGAAGCGGAAGGGAAGGTGCGGCGGGGTGAGCGGCCCCGGGGCCGCCGGGTCGTACGGCGCCGGAGCGGCCGGGTCGTGCGGCGCCGGGGCGGCCAGGTCGTGCGGGTCGTACGGGCGCCGGGGTGACGGCGACCGCGGGCCGGCCGCCGCCCGGCCAGGGGAGGAACGGGCGGCGGCCGGTCGCGGCGCCCGCTACTCGACGCGGCGCAGTGCGTCGGCCGGGCGCAGCCGGGACGCGCGCCAGCCGCCGAACGCGCCGGCGATCAGGCCGCCGCCGATGGCGAGGCCGACGGCCAGCACGATGGTGCCGGCGCTGACCGGCGCGGTCAGCGCGACGTCGAGGGTCTTGGCCGCGGCCTGCCGGGCGCCGCCGCCGAAGCCGCCGCCCCCGCCGGGGCCGCCCGTGCCGCCGCCGGTCGCGGCGGAGGAGCCGAGCTGGGCGCTGAGCGTGGGGCTGATCTCGGTGACGACGAAGGCGCCGACCAGGCCCAGCGCGATCCCGAGCGCACCGCCGATCAGGCCGTTGACCAGGGCCTCGCCCATCACCTGGCGGGTGACCCGGCCGCTCTTCCAGCCGAGCGCCTTGAGCGTGCCGAACTCGCGGACCCGGCGGCTGACCGCCGAGGAGGTGAGCAGGCCGGCGACGAGGAACGCGGCGATCAGCACCGCGATGGACAGCCACTTGCCGACGTTGCTGGCCAGCGAGGACGCCGTGGACAGCGAGCCGGAGACCGTGGAGGCGAGGTCGGCGGAGGTGGTGACGGTGGTGCCGGAGATGTTCTTCTGGATCTCGGACTTGACGGCCGAAATCTGCTGGGAGTCCGACGCCTTGACGTAGACCGTGGTGATCTTGTTCGCCGAGGCGGCGAGGGTCTGCGCCTGCTTCAGGGGCAGGTAGAGGTTGGCCGCCGCGTCGCCGCTGTCGGCGGTGGCGATTCCGATCACCTTGTACTTGGTGCTCTTGACGGTGACGGTGGAGCCGACCTTGAGCTTGTTCTGCTTGGCGTACGCGGAGTCGGCGACCATCACCTTGGCGTCGGTGTCCGACGCGGTGAAGGTCGCGCCCGAGGTGATCTTGGAGGAGGACAGCGGGCCGAGCGTGAGGTTCGACACGTCCACGCCGTAGAGCGTGTAGCTGTTGGCGTCGAACTGGGCGCCGCCGCCCCGGACCTGGCCCTGCGGCGTGCTGCTGCCGGAGCCGCCGCCGAAGCCGCCGCCACCGCCGCCGGTGCCGCTGCTCTTGTTCTGCTGGAACTGGCCGGGCGTGAAGGTGCCGTTGATCTTCAGCACCTGGAGGTTGAGGCCGCCGACCGCGGTCGCCACGTTCTTCTGCTTGCCGACGGTCGTGACCACCGAGGAGGCCAGGGTCTGGAAGCCCTGCACGGTGACCCGGTCGCTGCTCTGCGACGAGCCGTCGCTCTTGGCGTCGAAGTTGAACTTCGGCCGGGTGGTGGAGCCGGTGCCCGAGGCGGGTGCGGCCTTGGTGACCGTCATGTCGGTGCCCAGGCCGTACAGCGACTTGAGGACCTTGCCCTGGGCCTGGTCCATGCCGGACGAGACCGAGTCGACCGTGATGACGAGGCCGATGCCGAGCGCGAGGCCCAGCGCGACCACGAGCGCCGCCTTGCGCCGGCGGCGCAGCTCGCGCCGGAGATACGTGAAGAACATCCGATTCCTCGTGTTGGCAGGGATAGGCAGTGGAGCGCACCGGGAAGGGGTGCGGGAGAGCGGGACGGACGCGAGGAGGGCGAAGCGTCCGCCCCCACTCCCACTGCCGCGCAACGGTAGGAATCGGTGGTGAGGGCGCGGTGAGGCGAATGTGAAGGAGTGTTGAGAATGAGCACGCCAGAATGAGAGCGGGCTGGGAGGAAGGTTATTTCTTCCTTGGACAGCCCGCGCACGGCCGGTTCACAGCCGGTACCCAGGTCCGTCCGGGACGATCGTCCGTCGCCCGGACCGGAGGCGTGGCGGGGTGCGGCGGTGCGTGCCGGGGCGCGGGGGGACGGCCTCAGCGCACGCCGAGCAGGTGGTCCATCGCAAGCTGGTCCAGCGCCTCGAAGGCCATCCCGCGCTCGGCCACCGCGTCCGCGTCGAAGTCCTCGTACGCGCTGCGGTCGGCGAGCAGGTCGGCCAGCGTCTCGCCGGCGCCGAGCGTGCCCTGCCCCAGCTCGTCGAGGCCGGAGGTGCGCAGGGCCTCCTGGACGGCCGGGTCGGCGCGGAAGGCGGCCGCCCGCTCCTTCAGGATGAGGTAGTTGCGCATGCCGCCGGCCGCCGACGCCCACACGCCGCTCATGTCCTCGGTGCGCGGCGGCTTGAAGTCGAAGTGCCGCGGGCCCTGGTAGCCGCCGCGCTCCAGCAGGTCCACCAGCCAGAAGGCCGAGCGCAGGTCGCCGGCGCCGAACCGCAGGTCCTGGTCGTACTTGATGCCGGTCTGCCCGTTGAGGTCGAGGTGGAAGAGCTTGCCGTGCCACAGCGCCTGGGCGATGCCGTGCGGGAAGTTGAGCCCGGCCATCTGCTCGTGGCCGACCTCGGGGTTGACGCCCACGATGTCCGGGCGCTCCAGCGAGTTGATGAACGCCAGCGCGTGGCCGACGGTGGGCAGCAGGATGTCGCCGCGCGGCTCGTTCGGCTTCGGCTCGACCGCGAACCGCAGGTCGTAGCCCTGCTCGGTGACGTACTGGCCGAGGAGGTCGAACGCCTCCTTCATCCGGTCCAGGGCGACCCGCACGTCCTTGGCGCCGCCGGACTCCGCGCCCTCGCGGCCGCCCCACGCGACGTAGGTCTCGGCGCCCAGCTCCACGGCGAGGTCGATGTTGCGGATCACCTTGCGCAGCGCGAAGCGGCGCACCTCGCGGAGGTTGGAGGTGAAGCCGCCGTCCTTGAACACCGGGTGGGTGAAGAGGTTGGTGGTGGCCATCGGCACCTTCATGCCGGTGGCCTCCAGCGCCTGCCGGAAGCGCTTGACGCGGCCGTCCCGCTCGGCGTCGGAGGAGCCGAAGGGGATGAGGTCGTCGTCGTGGAAGGTCACGCCGTACGCGCCGAGTTCGGCGAGGCGGTGCACCGACTCGACCGGGTCGAGCGGCGCACGGGTGGCGTCGCCGAACGGGTCGCGTCCTTGCCAGCCGACCGTCCACAGCCCGAAGGTGAACTTGTCGGCGGGGGTGGGGGTGAGGTTCGTGGCGGAGGTCATGGCGGCCGGCTCCTATTCGTCAGACTGTTGAACAAATTAGTATGCGAGCCCGGTGTTGGGAAGTGGGACCGTGGGAAAGGACCCGGATCACATGGCGCGACAAGGGCAGATCGTGCTCGGCGTGGACAGCTCGACGCAGTCCACGAAGGTGCTGGCGGTGGACGTGGACAGCGGCGAGGTGCTCGGCCGCGGCCAGGCCGCGCACACCGTGAGCACCGGCGCCGGGCGCGAGACCGACCCCGAGGTGTGGTGGAGGGCGCTCCAGGACGCGCTGGGCCAGCTCGGCGGGCTCGCGGCGCGTGCCGACGCGATCGCGGTCGGCGGCCAGCAGCACGGCCTGGTCGTGCTCGACGACCGCGGCCGCCCGGTGCGGGACGCGCTGCTGTGGAACGACGTGCGCTCCGCCCCGCAGGCCCAGGCGCTGGTGGAGCGGCACGGCGCGGCCTGGTGGGCCGAGCGGGTCGGCTCGGTGCCGGCGGCGAGCTTCACCATCGCCAAGTGGGAGTGGCTGCGCGCCCACGAGCCCGACGCGGCCGCGGCCGCCGCCGCGATCCGGCTGCCGCACGACTTCCTCACCGAACGGCTCAGCGGCGCCGCGGTCACCGACCGGGGCGACGCCTCCGGCACCGGCTGGTGGGCGTCCAGCACCGGCGGGTACGACGACGCGCTGCTCGCCGAGGTCGGACTCGACCCGAAGCTGCTGCCCGCGGTGCTCGGGCCCGGGGCGGCGGCGGGCACCGTACGGGACGGCGCCGGCGTGCGGCCCGGCGCGCTGGTCGGCGCCGGCACCGGTGACAACGCCGCGGCCGCGCTCGGACTCGGGCTCGCCCCGGGACGGCCGGTGCTCAGCCTCGGCACCTCCGGCACCGTCTACGCCGTGGCCCGGCAGCGCCCGGCCGACCCGTCCGGCACCGTCGCCGGGTTCGCCGCCGCGGACGGCGGCTGGCTGCCGCTGGCCTGCACGCTGAACTGCACGCTCGCCGTGGACAAGGTCGCCGCGCTCCTCGGGCGGGACCGCGAGCAGGTCGAGCCGGGCGGCTCGGTCGCCTTCCTGCCCTTCCTCGACGGCGAGCGCACCCCGAACCTCCCCTACGCCTCCGGCCTGCTGACCGGTGTGCGCCACGACACCACCGCCGGGCAGGTGCTCCAGGGCGCCTACGACGGCGCGGTGTACGCGCTGCTCGCCGCGCTGGACCTGGTGCTCGCGGTGGACGGCGCGGGCGACGCCGACGAACCGATCCTGCTGATCGGCGGCGGCGCCCGCGGGCCCGCGTGGCGGGAGACGGTCCGCCGGCTGTCCGGGCGGGCGGTGCAGGTGCCCGCCGCCTCCGAACTCGTCGCGCTCGGCGCGGCCGTCCAAGCGGCCGTCCTCCTCACCCGGGAGGAGCCGGCGGAGGTCGCCGCCCGCTGGGGCACCGACCGGGGCGACCTGCTGCCGGCGGTGCCCCGGGACGACGCGACCCTCGAACGCCTCGCCGCGGCCCTCCCGCTGGCGGGCTGAGCCCGGGGCGCGGGGGTACGGGGGCGCGGGGACTCCGGCGGGCGGGGGACCCCGGCGGGCGGGCCCGGGGGGCCGGAAGGAGGCGGGTGGGCGGACGGGAGCCCCGGGCGGAGCCGCACATAGGGTGGACGGCACGGCGAGGAAGGAGATCCCGATCAAACGCACCGGCGCCCAATCGGAACTACGCCACCGCAACCTCGCCCTGGTCATGCGGGCCCTGGCCGCGGAGGAGGACCTCACCCGCGCCGCCGTCGCCGCCACGGTCGGCCTCACCCGCGCCACCGTCTCCACGCTCGTGGACGAGTTGCTCGCGGCGGGGCTCCTCGAAGAGCGCGGGGCCCACCGCCCCGGCACCGTCGGCCGCCCCGGCACCGTCCTCGCGCTGCCGGCCACCGGTCCCGCGGGCATCGGCGCGGAGATCGGCGTCGACCACCTCGCCGCCTGCGTGGTGGACCTGCGCGGCGAGGTCCGCTGCCGGACCGCGTCGCCCGCCGCGAACCGCGGCCGCCCCGCCCCGGCGGTCCTCGCCGAACTCGCCGACCTGATCGCGCGGGTGACGCGGGACGCCGCCGCGACGGACCTGCGCCCGGTGGGCGTCACCGTCGCCGTCCCCGGCCTGGTCGGCCGGGACCGCGGCACCGTGCTGCGCGCCCCCAACCTCGGCTGGGAGGACGTCCCCGTCGCGGCGCCGGGCCCGTTGCCCACCGTCGTGGACAACGAGGCGAACCTCGGCGCGCTCGCCGAGCTGTGGCTCGGCGGACACGACCGCCTCGCCGACTTCGTGCACGTCTCCGCCGAGATCGGCATCGGCGCCGCCCTCGTCGTGGAGGGCCGGCTCTTCCGCGGCGCCCGCGGCTTCGCGGGCGAGCTGGGCCACGTGCCGGTCCGCCCCGACGGCCCGCCGTGCTCCTGCGGCGCCCGCGGCTGCCTGGAGACCTTCGCCGGCGAGCGGGCCCTGCTGCGCGCGGCCGGCGTCGCCACCGCGGCCGAGCTGCGCTCCGCCGCGGCCGCCGGCTCCGCCGCGGCCGTCCGCGCCCTGGAGCAGGCGGGCGAGGCGCTGGGCATCGCGCTCAGCGGCGCGGTCAACCTGCTCGACCCGCAGGCCGTGGTCGTCGGCGGGCCGCTCGCGGACCTCGCGCCCTGGCTGCTGCCCGGCGCACGCCGCGAGCTGGCCGACCGTGTCACCGACCGGCGGTGGCGCCCGCAGGACGTGGTCACCTCGCGGCTGGGCCGCGACGGTGTGCTGCGCGGCGCCGCCTACAGCGCGGTCCGGGCCGTGCTGGACGACCCGGCCGCCTGGATCCACGCCGCCGCGGAGCGCGACCGCACCGCGTGACGCGGGGTCCGCGCGGAACGCCGGGGCCGCCCCTGTCCACCGGTCCCGCCCGCGACGCCGGTCCCGCCCGCGACGCCTGAGCGGCGCGCCCCGCCGGGTCGGCGGGGCGCGCCGCTCAGGGCGCGGGACTGCTGGCTCAGGCCACCGGGACGGCTCAGAGCGCCGAGCCGGCCACCCACTGGCTCCACGACATGTTCCAGCCGTTGAGCCCGTTGGAGGGCTGGATCGTCTTGTCCGGCGAGTTCTTCACCACGACGACGTCGCCGAGCAGCGAGTTGTTGTAGAACCACGCCGCGTCCGTGGTGTCGTCCTTGCCGCCCTTGACGTCGCTCAGGCCGATGCAGCCGTGGCTGGTGTTGGCGGTGCCGAAGACGGACTTGTCGGCCCAGTAGTTGCCGTGGATGAACGTCCCGGAGTCGCTCAGCCGCATGGCGTGCGGCACGTCCGGGATGTCGTACTCGCCCTTGCCGTCGTCATCGGTGAAGCCGACCGTCGCCCCGTTCATCCGGGTGGTCTCGTCCTTCTCCTCGATGACCATCTGGCCGTCGTAGGTGGTGTGCCCGTCGCCGCCGGCGGAGATCGGCAGCGTCCGGATCACCTTGCCGTCGCGGACCACGGTCATCATGTGCGTGGCGGCGTCCACCGTGGAGACCTGCGAGCGGCCCACGTCGAAGCCCACCGTCTTGTGCTGGGTCCCGTAGACGCCCGGCGCGCCCTCGACCCCGGCCAGGTCCAGGGTGAGCGAGACGTGCGAGCCGGCCTTCCAGTAGCTCTCCGGCCGCAGGTCGAGCCGGGTGGAGCTGAACCAGTGGCCGACGACCTGCTGCCCGCTGCTGGACTGCACGGTGATCCCGCGCTGGACCGCGGCCCGGTCGCCGGAGGAGATGGCCTTGCTGAAGTTGATCGAGACCGGCATGCCCACGCCCACCGTGGAGCCGTCCTCCGGGGTGAAGTACCCGACGAAGCTGCCGGTGGCCGCCTTGGTGCCGAACGTGGACTGCGCGCTGGTGGTGCGCCCCTGCGTGTCGGTGGCGGTGGCGGATATCCGGAACTCGATGCCGTGCGCGAGGGTCCCCTTCGGGGTCCAGGTGGTGCCGTCGGAGGAGAGCGTGCCGGACACGGTGTGGCCGGACGCGACGCCCTCCATCGTCACCTTCGTCAGCTTGCCGCCGGTCGCCTTCACCTTCACCGCGCCGCTCACCGCGGCACCCGTGGTGCCGGACTTCGGGGTGATGGTGATCTTCGCGGCCGAGGTCTGCTTGGCGGCGGCCTCGTCGGCGCTGGCCTGCTTGGACGGGCTGGCGCCGGCGGCGGTGGTGCCGGTCGCGGCGCCGGAGGTCGGGGAGGCCGTCGCGGCCGCGTTCCGGCTGTCGGCCGTGCTGTCGTGCCCGCCGCAGGCGGTCAGCGCCACCGCGCCCCCGGCCACCACCGCGAGCGCGGCGAGGGTGCTCCGACGGAAGACCTTCCGCTTCCGGCGGGCGGCTTCGGCGGCTCCGTGCTCGGCGGGACCGTCCTGGTCGGAGGTGGGGGCTTTTCCGGTGTCGGGCGGCGTCACGCGTCTCTCCCATGGTCGGGGTCGCCCGCAGGCCGAAGCGATCGGCGCGGGGCTTCTTCCACCACCCATGGAAACAGCCGACGCGCCGGGTATGTCCTTTCCGCTGGAAATTGTGGGCTTTGACACGTGGTCTCCGTGATGACCGTCACGCGGCTTTCCGTGGCGGCTCCGGCACGCACCGCGCACACCGCGGGCCGCCCGCCGGGCCGGCCCGCCGCTTCCCACCGGCCGCCGCCAGTCACTACCATCGGCCCCTACGGTCGACTCGCCGCATCCGCTGGGGGAACAGATGGCCATGCCCCGCCCGTACGTCGCCGCGGTCGCCGCCGCCGTACTGGCCGCGCTCTACTTCGTCCCCTCCGCGCACGCGGACACCCCGGCGGACACGGCTCCCGTGGCGGCCACCGCCCCCGCGAGCACCGCCTCCGCCGCACCGGCGGCCACCGGCCAGGCGGCGCCCGCCGGGCAGCTCGCCGAGACCGGGATGATCGACACGAAGCCGTACGTCATAGGCGGCGCCGTCTTCCTCCTGGCCGGCGCCGGACTCGTCGTCAACGCCACCCGCCGCTCCCGGCACGCCCTGGAGGCGGCCGCGGAGGCGGAGGAAGCCGCCCCGGAGGACTAGGGCTTTCCGCCCGGATCTCCGCGGCGCCCGGTGCCTCAGGCCAGGGGGCCGGTGACGGACTCGGCCGCGCGCACCAGGGAGCCGTCGCGGACGAAGGCGTGCGCGGCCTCCAGGTCGGGCGCGAGGAAGCGGTCCCGCCCGGGGCCGGGCACCCCCGCGGCGCGCAGCGCCGTGAGCACGGCGGCGGTCGCGGGCGCCGCGCGCAACTGCGTCCCGGTGGTGCGGATCTGAAGCGCCCGCGCCGCGGCGAACATCTCGACGGCGACGACGCGCGCCAGCGCGTCCACCGCGGTCCGCAGCTTGCGCGCCGCGGACCACCCCATCGACACGTGGTCCTCCTGCATCGCCGAGGAGGGGATGGAGTCGACCGACGCCGGCACCGCGAGCCGCTTCATCTCGCTGACCAGCGCCGCCTGCGTGTACTGCGCGATCATCAACCCGGAGTCCACGCCGGGGTCGTCCGCGAGGAAGGGCGGCAGGCCGTGCGACCGGTTCTTGTCGAGCAGCCGGTCCGTACGCCGCTCCGCGATCGAGGCGAGGTCGGCCGCGGCGATCGCGAGGAAGTCCAGCACGTAGCCGACCGGGGCGCCGTGGAAGTTGCCGTTCGACTCGACGGTGCCGGCGTCGGTCACCACCGGGTTGTCGACCGCCGCGGCCAGCTCGCGGTCGGCGACCAGCCGGGCGTGCGCGAGGGTGTCCCGCCCGGCACCGGCGACCTGCGGCGCGCACCGCACCGAGTACGCGTCCTGCACCCGCGGCGCGTCGTCCTGGTGGTGGCCGGTCAGGCCGGACCCGGCCAGCACCCGGCGCATGTTGTCCGCGCTGGCCGCCTGCCCGGGGTGCGGGCGGATCGCGTGCAGCTCCGGCGCCAGCACCCGGTCGGTGCCGAGCAGCGCCTCCAGGGTGAGCGCGGCGGTGACGTCGGCCGCGGTGAACAGCCCCGCCAGGTCCGCGCAGGCCATCACCAGCATGCCGAGCATGCCGTCGGTGCCGTTGATGAGGGCCAGGCCCTCCTTCTCCCGCAGCTCGACCGGCTCGATGCCGTGCTCGGCGAGCAGGTCCGCCGCCGGCCGCACCGTGCCGTCCGGGCCCTCCGCCTCGCCCTCCCCCATCAGCACCTGCGCGCAGTGCGCGAGCGGCGCGAGGTCGCCGGAGCAGCCGAGCGAGCCGTACTCGTGCACGACCGGGGTGATGCCCGCGTTCAGCACCGCGGCCATGGTCTCCACGACCACCGGGCGCACCCCGGTCCGGCCCGACGCCAGCGTCTTCAGCCGCAGGAACATCAGGGCGCGCACCACCTCGCGCTCCACCCGCGGCCCCATCCCCGCCGCGTGCGACCGTACGAGGCTGCGCTGGAGCTGGGCGCGCAGTTCGGGGCTGATGTGGCGCACCGCCAGCGCGCCGAAGCCCGTCGAGACGCCGTAGACCGGTTCCGGCCGCGCGGCGAGCGCGTCGATCACGTCCCGTGCCCGCGCGACGCCCGCCAGCGCCTCCGGGCCGATCTCGACGCGGGCGTTCCCGCGGGCCACGGCCGTGACGTCCTCGGCCGATGCGCCGTGCGCGCCCACCACCACGTTCTGCATATCCATATTCACGAACCCTAAGCACTGAATCCCGCTCTGTCACCCGCCCCCCCGCGGCCCCGCACCGCCCCGCCCCTTCCCGCCTCCGCCGCACGCGCGCGGCCGGCCGCGCGACGCGCAGCGCGGCGCCGGACGGGCGGGGAGCCGTGCGAGGATGGCGCGAGGTTCGCGATCGTTAACCGGTGCCGGAGGGACGGGCGGAATGAGCGAGCAGGAGCACGCGGGCACGCGCAGGTTCGGGGACGTCGTCGATGTCCGCCGGCACGGCGGGCACGTCGCCGAGGTGGTGCTCGACCGTCCCGCGGCGATGAACGCCGTCTCCACGGCGATGGCCGACGCGATCGCGGCGGCGTGCGCGGAGTTGTCCGCCGACCCGACGGTGAGCGTCGCGGTCCTCACCTCCTCCAGCGAGCGCGCCTTCTGCGCCGGCGCGGACCTCAAGGAGCGCAACGCGCTGAGCGACGCGGAACTGCTGCGCCAGCGCCCGCGGGCCAGGGCGGCCTACGGCGGCGTCCTGGACCTGCCGATGCCCGCGATCGCCGCGGTCGGCGGCTTCGCGCTCGGCGGCGGGTACGAACTCGCCCTGTCCTGCGACCTGATCGTCGCGGACGAGGCCGCCGTGGTCGGGCTGCCCGAGGTCTCCGTGGGGGTCATCCCCGGGGGCGGCGGCACCCAGCTACTGCCCCGCCGGGTCGGCGCGGCCCGGGCCGCGGAACTGGTCTTCACCGCCCGCCGCGTGCCGGCCGCCGAGGCCCTGGAGCTGGGGATGGTCGACCAACTGGTGCCCGCGGGGCGGGCCCGCGGCGCCGCGCTCGACCTCGCGGAGCGCATCGCGGCCAACTCCCCGGTGGGGCTGCGCGCCGCCAAGCGGGCGCTGCGGCTCGGCCACGGCCTGGACCTGCGCGCGGGCATGGAGGTCGAGGACGCGGCCTGGCGCACCATCGCCTTCTCGGCGGACCGTGCCGAGGGGGTCGCGGCGTTCAACGAGAAGCGGCGGCCGGCCTGGCCCGGGCTCTGATTCCGGCGCGCGACAGCGGAGGTCCGTTCGGCCCAGTGCGGGGCCGGGTCGGGCGTCGCGCCGGGGCAAAGGTGCCTAGCCTGGAGTGATGGCGGAAGGTACGGCCGATGTACGGCTGCGGGCGGTCGTCGAGCTGGCACAGGCGCTGGCCACGGCGCAGAGCCCGCGCGCGACGGTGCGGGCGGGGGCGCGCGGCGCCCGGCTGGCGATGCAGGGGGCCTTCGCCGCGGTCTCCTCATGGGAGCGGGACACCGGTCGGCTGCGGGTGCTGGTCAACGACGGCGACCTCGCCCCCGGCGAGGAGGCGGAGCCGGCCGACGAGTCGTACTCGGTGCACGACTTCCCGGAGATCGCCGAGTTCCTGCACGGCACGTGGGCCGCGGGCGGCGAGCCGCACGCCTGGGTGGAGACCGAGGACGCGACGGGTTCGTCCCCGGGCGGCGGGAGCTGGGGTCGGGCCGCGGCGCTGCGCCGGCGCGGCCGCGGGAGCTGCGTGGTCGCGCCGATCGTGCTGCACGGCCGGGCCTGGGGCGAGCTGTACGTCGCGCGCCGGGTGGGCGAGGCGGGCTTCGCCCGCGCGGACGCGGACTTCGCGACGGTGCTGGCCGCGCTGATCGCGTCCGGCATCGCGCAGACCGAACGGCTGGCCGAGGTCCGGCTCCTGGCGTTCACCGACCCGTTGACCGGCCTCGGCAACCGCAGGGCGGTGGACGTCCGGCTGGACGAGGCGCTGGAGCTGCACCGGCGGCAGGGCGTGGTGGTCAGCCTGGTGGTGTGCGACCTGAACGGGCTGAAGCGGGTCAACGACCGGCTCGGCCACGCGGTCGGGGACCGGCTGCTGGAACGGTTCGGCTCGCTGCTGTCGCTGTGCGGGGCGATGCTCCCCGGCAGTCTCGCCGCGCGGCTCGGCGGGGACGAGTTCTGCATCGTGGCGGTGGGGCAGCACGCGGACGAGGTGGTAAGGGCCGCGGAGGAGTTGTGCCGGCGGGCGGCCGAGCTGGAGGTCGGCGACGGGGTCGCCTGCGGGCTGGCGTCCACCGGCGACCCGATCGGGCCGGTACGGTCCGCGCGGCGGCTTTTCCGGCTGGCGGACGCGGCGCAGTACCGGGCGAAGGCGCTGCGCGCCGACCACCCGGTGGTCGCCGGCCGCGAGGGGCCCCAGGACCCGGTGGTCCGCCTCGCCGACAAGCCGCCGCCCCACCCGGACACCGAGCGCCGCACCCTGCGCGGCCACCGCCCATGAGCCCGCTCCCGCCCGGCGCGAAGTCCGTCCCCCACGCTGCCCCGCCCGTTCCTCCACCGCCGCCTGCCCCGGCGGAGCCAGCCCAGCCCCGCGGAGCCCGGGCCCGGCCGTAGCCACGGGACCAGGCACCACGCCACCGCGGGAGCCCTCTTCGCCGAGCGGCCACGCATCGCCCCATCGCCGGGGCCCGCCCTCACCACGGGGACCAGGCACCGCGCCACCGCGGGAGTCCACCCTCGCCACACGGCCAGGCGACCCACCAGGCTCGGGTCTGACCGTCGCCACACGGCCAGACGTCGCGCCAGACCGAGGGCCCCCGGCCGCAAGGCCGGACAACGCCCCGGCGCCGAAGACAGCCGCCACCCCAGGGGCACGCACCACGCCAGAGCCGGAGTCGGCCTGCACCACACGGCCACGCATCGCCCCACCGCCGGGGCCCGCCCTCACCACGGGGACCAGGCGCCGCGCCACCGCGGGAGTCCACCCTCGCCACACGGCCAGACGCCCCACCAGGCTCGGCCCGCCCCTCGCCACCCGGCCAGACGCCCCACCAGGCTCGGCCCGCCCCTCACCACACGGCCGGACGCCCGGCCACGGCCACGGCCAGCCGTCGCCATCGCCGCCGGGGCGGGCCCGGGCTCCCCGCGGGCGGCGTTCGCCGAGGGTCAGGCGTCGCGGCGGGAGAGCAGCCAGGGCTCGACCACGCCGAGCCCGCGGACCGGGCGGCGCCACATCGGCTGGAGCGCGAAGCGGTACTTCTCCGCGGTCGCGTCGACGTCCGCCTCGGACAGGGGCGCCTCCCCCGCCGCACCGAGCGCCTCCGCGAAGTCCCCGTCCACCAGGACCGCGTCCCGTGGCGCTATCGAGGTGAGCCGCGAGGCGAGGTTGACGGTCGTGCCGAACACGTCCCCCATCCGCGTGGTGACCGTGCCGAAGGCCATCCCCACCCGCAGCGCCGGCATCGTCTCGTCGCCGGTCATCGTCTCGATCAGCCGCATGCCGATCTCCGCCGCCGTGCCCGGGTCATCGGCGACGAAGAGCACCTCGTCGCCGAGCGTCTTGATCAGCCGCCCGCCGTACGCCGCGACCTGGTCGGCCGCGGTGGTCTCGAACGCCTCGACCAGCTCGCCGAGTTCCTCCTCCTCGAGCCGGCGGGTGAGCCGGGTGAAGCCCACCAGGTCGGCGAAGCCGACGGCGAGCCGGCGGTCCACCGCCTCCTCGTCGTCGGACTGCACGACCCGGCTGGTGGCGGCCGCGACCTGGCGGCGCCACACGTAGATCAGGAACTCCTCCAGCTCGGGCAGCAGCAGCTCGACGAGCGGGTACGCCACCTCGGCCCGGGTCATGCCGGGCTCGGGCGGCTCGGTGAGCCCTTCGAGGAAGGAGTCGGTCTGCCAGTCGGCGAGCCGCGCGGTGGTCTGCCCGGTGGACCGCGCCACCTGGATCGCCATCGACTCGCTCAGCAGGCCGGCCTCGACCAGGCCGGCCAGCCGGCGCAGCGCCAGGACGTCCGCCTCGGTGAGCGCCTTGGCCTGGCCGATGTCGGCGAAGCCCATGGCCCGCCAGAAGCGCGAGGCCAGGTCCATCGACACGCCCGCGGTGCGCGCCGCCTGGAACGGGGTGTACTGGCGCGGCGCGCCGAGGATCAGCTGCTCCAGCCGCAGCGCCAGCGGGTGCTCCCCCGCCTCCCCCGCCTCGCCGGGCTCCTCGGGATCGGCCGGACCGTCGCCCGCGGCGCAGCCCGGTACCTCGCCCGGGACATCCTCGCCGGAGCCGTCCGCGGAGCCGCCGCCGGGCCCTTCGCCAGAGTCCCCGCCGCCCCTTCCACCGCCGCTCCCGTCCCCGCCGCCCGCGCCGGGCTCCTCGCCGGACCCACGCGCGCCCTCCGCGCCCGGCTCGCCGGAGGACGCCGGCTCCCCGGCGCCCGCACCCCGGGCCCCGGCCCCGGAACCGGAACCGGCCCCGGAACCGTCGCCCGCCGCGTCCGCGAGGGCGTCACCGGACGCGGCGTCGCCGGAAGGAGCATCGCCGGAAGGAGCGTCGCCGGACGCGGCACCACCCGACGCGTCGCCACCGCCGGACGCGGCACGCGCACCGTCGGAGGCGGCGTCGCCGCCGGAGGAGGTCGGTGGGGGGCTGTCGTTGTCCACGTTTACCGTCCAGCCCCTGAGAAGTCCCTGCGCACAGCCCTTCCGATCATCGAGACGACGCAGCCCCTCAACGATACGGCAGGTGTGCCCTGGCTCACTCTCCTTCGGTGGGGCGCAGATGGACGACGTCCCCCGCCCCGACCGGCTGCTCGCCCTGCGGCCCGGCGATCACCAGCCGCCCGTCGCCGTCGACCGCCACCGCCGTGCCGGACAGGTCGCGGCCACCTGGCAGCTCGGCCCGCACCTGCCGGCCGAGGGTGGCGCAGCCGGCCGCGTAGGTCTGCTGGAGCCGGGACGCGGCCGGGTCGCCGCCCTCCGCCCGCCAGGCGTCGTACCAGTCGCCGAGCGAGCGCAGCACCGCCCGCAGCAGCGGGTCGCGGTCGGTGCCGGCGGCGCCGGCGAGCGCGAGCGAGGTGGCGGTCGGGACGGGCAGTTCCTCGGCGCGCAGCGACACGTTGAGCCCGATGCCGATGACCACGGCGGTCTCCCCGACCCGCTCGGCGAGGATGCCGCCGGCCTTGCGCTCCTCGCCCTCGACGGTGAGCAGCAGGTCGTTGGGCCATTTGAGTGCCGTGTCCACCCCGGCGGCGCGGGACAGCGCGGTGGCGGTGGCCACTCCGGCGAGCAGCGGCAGCCACCCCCACCGGTGCACGGGCACCGGCGGGCGGACGCCGTCGGGGGTCGCGGCTGCCTCTCCCGGGCGCAGCAGCACCGAGAAGAACAGCCCGGAGCGGGCCGGGGCGCTCCACCGCCGGTCCAGCCGGCCGCGTCCCGTGGTCTGCTCCTCGGCGACGAGCACCGCGCCCTCCGGCGCGCCGCTCGCGGCCCGGGCGGACAGGTCGCTGTTGGTGGAGCCGGTGGCCTGCACCACGTCGAGCGAGGTCCACACCGCTTCCGGCACGACCACCGCCCTGCGCAGGGCCACGGCGTTGAGCGGGGGCCGTTCCAGGTCGGACCAGCGGCTGGAGGTCATGCCCCCACCCTATGAGCCCCGCCCGCCGGCGGACGCCGCGCCCGCCCGGCCCGGGCGCGATGTGGTGAACGCCGCACTGCTCGTTCGTCTGCGTCACCACTACGCTACGCAACAGCGTTACTCGCCAGTCACGTACGCGCGGACGGTACGCGTACGACCCGCCGAGAGCAGGGGAGCCGCCTCCATGGCCGAGCCGCAGTACGACATCCACACGACGGCGGGCAAGCTCGCCGACCTGCGCCACCGGATCGAGGAGGCGACGCACGCGGGCTCGCGCAGGGCGGTGGAGAAACAGCACGCCAAGGGCAAGCTGACCGCCCGGGAGCGGATCGAACTGCTGCTGGACGAGGGTTCCTTCACCGAGCTGGACGAGCTGGCCCGGCACCGTTCCACCAACTTCGGGCTGGAGGCGAACCGGCCCTACGGCGACGGGGTGGTCACCGGCTACGGCACCGTCGAGGGCCGCCCGGTGGCGGTCTTCTCGCAGGACTTCACGGTCTTCGGCGGGGCGCTGGGCGAGGTGTTCGGCGAGAAGATCGTCAAGGTGATGGACTTCGCGCTGAAGACCGGCTGCCCGGTGATCGGGATCAACGACTCCGGCGGCGCGCGCATCCAGGAGGGCGTCACGTCCCTGGGCATGTACGGCGAGATCTTCCGCCGCAACACCCACGCCTCCGGGGTGATCCCGCAGATCAGCCTGATCGTCGGCCCGTGCGCCGGGGGCGCGGTCTACTCCCCCGCGATCACCGACTTCGTGGTGATGGTCGACCAGACCTCGCACATGTTCATCACCGGGCCGGACGTCATCAAGACGGTGACCGGCGAGGACGTCGGAATGGAGGAGCTGGGCGGCGCGCGCACCCACAACACCACCTCCGGCAACGCGCACCACCTGTCGGGCGACGAGAAGGACGCGTTCGAGTACGTCAAGGCGCTGCTGTCCTACCTGCCGAGCAACAACCTGGAGGAGCCGCCCGCCTTCCCCGCCGAGGCGGACCTGGAGCCCACCGACGAGGACCGCGAGCTGGACACGCTGATCCCCGACTCGGCCAACCAGCCGTACGACATGCACAAGGTCGTCGAACACGTGCTGGACGACGGCGAGTTCCTGGAGACCCAGGCCCTCTTCGCGCCGAACATCCTGACCGGTCTGGGCCGGATCGAGGGCCGGCCGGTGGGCGTGGTCGCCAACCAGCCGCTCCAGTTCGCCGGCTGCCTGGACATCAACGCCTCGGAGAAGGCCGCGCGCTTCGTGCGGACCTGCGACAGCTTCAACATCCCGGTGGTCACCTTCGTCGACGTCCCCGGCTTCCTGCCCGGCACCAGCCAGGAGTGGGACGGCATCATCCGCCGCGGCGCCAAGCTGATCTACGCCTACGCCGAGGCGACCGTCCCGCTCATCACCATCATCACCCGCAAGGCGTACGGCGGCGCGTACGACGTGATGGGCTCCAAGCACCTGGGCGCGGACCTCAACCTCGCCTGGCCGACGGCCCAAATCGCCGTGATGGGCGCGCAGGGCGCGGTCAACATCCTGCACCGCCGCACCCTGGCCGAGGCGGCCACCCCCGAGGAGGCCGACGAGCTGCGCCAGCGGCTGGTCACCGACTACGAGGACACGCTGCTGAATCCTTACGTCGCGGCCGAGCGCGGCTACGTCGACGCGGTCGTCGAGCCGTCCAGGACCCGCGCCCACCTCGTCAAGGCGCTGCGGACGCTGCGCAACAAGCGCGAGAGCCTGCCGCCGAAGAAGCACGGCAACATCCCGCTGTGACGCCGGCCGGGCCGCTCCGGCGGCCGGTGACCGGCGCCGTCCGCACGCTCGCAGGGAGGACCGCAGAGATGATGATCAAGGTGGAGCGGGGGCGGCCGACCCCGGAGGAGCTGGCGGCGGTGGTCGCGCTGGTCCAGGCGCGGGCGGCGGCGGCCGACCCGGACGGCGGCGGCCGACCGTCCGCCAGGAGTGCCTGGTCCGACCCGGCGCGCAGGGTGCCGGGCGTCGCGTCCCGCCCGGGGCCGGCGGCGTGGCGCACCTCGGGGTGGCCGGCCTGACGGGGTGCCGGCCTGACGGGGTGTGCGGCCGGGCGGGGTGTCCGGACGGGCGGAGTGTGCGGCCGGGCGGGCGGCACCGCGCAGTGAGTACCCGTACTCAGGCGCGGGTCCGCGCGGCGGTCCACCCTTGACCGCATGCTCTGGTCCGACGATCAGCCCCGCGGGCGCGACGAGGAGCTGCGCCGCGCCCAGGTGATGGTGCGCCGGGCGATGCTGGTCCTCGCGGTCGCGGCGGTCGTGGGCATGGCGGTGGCCGCCTGGCACCTGTGAGCGGGCGGGCGCCGCGAGGCCGGCCGCCCGGCCGGCTCGTGAACGAAGGTGTGCGGGCCCCGGGCCCGGCCGCGGGGTTCTCTACGATGGCCCGGTGACCTCGACACCCCGCCGCGCCCTCGTCCTCGCCTCCGCCTCGCCCGCCCGCCTCGGGCTGCTGCGACAGGCGGGCCTCGACCCCCGGGTGGTGGTCTCCGGCGTCGACGAGGAGGCGATCACCGCGCCCTCCCCCGCCGAGCTGGCCCGCGTGCTGGCCGAGGCGAAGGCGACCGCGGTCGCGGAGGGCGGGCTGCTGGCGGGCGGTGAACTCGTGGTCGGCTGCGACTCGGTGCTCGAACTCGACGGCCGCGCGCTGGGCAAGCCGAAGGACGCGGCCGAGGCCACGCGGCGGTGGCAGGAGATGCGCGGCCGCAGCGGGGTGCTCCGCACGGGGCACTGCGTCATCGACACGGCCGACGGCCGCCGGGTCTCCCGGACCGCCTCCACCACGGTGCACTTCGGCACCCCGGACGACGACGAGGTCGCGGCCTACGTCGCCGGCGGAGAACCCCTCCACGTCGCCGGGGCCTTCACCCTCGACGGCCGCTCGGCCCCCTTCGTCGAGGGCATCGAGGGCGACCCGGGCAACGTCATCGGCCTGTCCCTCCCCCTCCTGCGCACCCTCCTGGCCGAACTGGGCACCCGGATCACCGACCTGTGGACCTGACCGCTCAGGTCGCCGGGGCGGCGTCCGCCGGTTCGGACGGTTCGTCAGGCGCGTACATGAGCAGGGTGCCGACCAGCAGGGCCAGGATCACCATCATCACCGCGAAGGCGTACCACCCGACCAGACCGACCACGGCGGCGCCGACCACGCCGTGCACGACGGCGCAGACGATGAGCACGATGCGGCCCACCCGTCCGGCCATCCGGTCGCGGAGCGCGATGCGGGCCACCAGCACCGCGCAGCACAGCAGGAAGAGCGCGAACACCCCGCCGGCCACCCAGGACCCGACGGCCATCGCGTGGGTCGGCAGCCCGCCGAGCGACATCTCCTGGCGCTTGACCGCCACCCCGAGGATCCAGTTGACGGCCGCGATGGTGAGCGCGTCGAGCACGAGCACCACCGCGGTGGCCACGGCTATACCTCTGCGCACATCGTCCCCTTTGTCGTGCCGGTCGTGTTCGGCCCGGTTGGTCCCCGCGGCGCGCGGCTGCGGCGCGGCCCGACCCGCCGGAGTCCACAAGGGAGTTACCCCAGGTACCCCGGGCTCGCAGGCTACTGGCGGGTATGCGCGGCGGCAAGGGCCGGGACCCAACCACTCGTCCGGGAACGCCGGGTGGCAAACTTTCCGCACTCTCTTCGTAGGAACCCGACAAAGGATCGGCCTTTCGCAGGTAGACCGACATGCGAGACGCGATCCACACACGGGAGTGCGGGACATTGCGCCAATGTGCGCCGTACCTTGGAACGAGCAGGCTTTCACGGGTTCTCAGGGCCCCTGGATCACCCTCTGTGTGGGCAACCTCACGTGTAGGGGTGCCTCGGTTTCAAGTGTGGCCATTGCCTAAACTCTGCTTGTTCCAAGGAGGGAGCCATCGTGCGCAAGGTGCTCATCGCCAACCGCGGTGAAATCGCTGTCCGTGTCGCTCGTGCGTGCCGGGATGCCGGCATCGGCAGTGTCGCGGTGTACGCGGAGCCGGACCGGGACGCGGTCCACGTCCGGGTGGCCGACGAGGCGTACGCGTTGGGTGGTGACACCCCGGCGACCAGCTATCTCGACATCGGGAAGGTGCTGGCGGCGGCAGCCGAGTCGGGGGCCGACGCGGTCCATCCCGGTTACGGGTTCCTGTCGGAGAACGCCGAGTTCGCGCAGGCCGTGCTGGACGCGGGGCTGACCTGGATCGGCCCGCCGCCGCACGCGATCCGGGACCTGGGTGACAAGGTGGCGGCCCGTCACATCGCCCAGCGCGCGGGCGCCCCGCTGGTCGCGGGGACGTCCGACCCGGTCTCCGGCGCGGAGGAGGTCGTGGCCTTCGCCAAGGAGCACGGCCTGCCCATCGCGATCAAGGCCGCGTTCGGCGGGGGCGGTCGCGGCCTGAAGGTCGCGCGCACCCTGGAGGAGGTCCCGGAGCTGTACGACTCCGCGGTCCGCGAGGCGGTGGCCGCGTTCGGCCGCGGCGAGTGCTTCGTGGAGCGGTACCTGGACCGGCCCCGGCACGTAGAGACGCAGTGCCTGGCCGACACGCACGGGAACGTCGTGGTGGTCTCCACCCGCGACTGCTCCCTCCAGCGCCGCCACCAGAAGCTGGTGGAGGAGGCCCCGGCGCCGTGGCTGTCCGAGGAGCAGAACGCGCAGCTCTACAGCGCCTCGAAGGCGATCCTGCGGGAGGCCGGCTACGTCGGCGCGGGCACCTGCGAGTTCCTGGTCGGCCAGGACGGCACGATCTCCTTCCTGGAGGTCAACACCCGCCTGCAGGTCGAGCACCCGGTCACCGAGGAGGTCTCCGGGATCGACCTGGTCCGGGAGATGTTCCGCATCGCCGACGGGGAGGCGCTGGGCTACGACGACCCGCCGCTGCGCGGGCACTCGTTCGAGTTCCGGATCAACGGCGAGGACCCGGGCCGCAACTTCCTGCCCGCGCCGGGCACGGTGACGGTGTTCACGCCGCCGTCGGGCCCCGGGGTGCGGCTGGACGCGGGCGTGGAGTCCGGGAGCGTGATCGGCCCCGCGTGGGACTCGCTGCTGGCGAAGCTGGTGGTCTCCGGCGCGACGCGTGAGCAGGCGCTGCAACGGGCCGCCCGCGCGCTGGGCGAGTTCACCGTCGAGGGCATGGCGACCGCGATCCCGTTCCACCGCGCGGTGGTGGTCGACCCGGCGTTCGCGCCGGTGGACGGGAACCCGTTCCGCGTGCACACCCGGTGGATCGAGACGGAGTTCGTGAACACGATCCCGCCGTTCGCCGGCCCGGCCGTGGACGAGGAGGAGAACGGCGGCCGCGAGACCGTCGTGGTCGAGGTGGGCGGCAAGCGCCTGGAGGTCTCCCTGCCCGCGCACCTGGGGATGACGCTGGCCCGCACCGGGCTGGCCGCGGGCGCCAAGCCCAAGCGCCGGGCCGCGGCGAAGGCGACCGCGGCGGCCTCCGGCGACACCCTGGCCTCGCCCATGCAGGGCACCATCGTGAAGATCGCCGCCGAGGAGGGCCAGAAGGTCGCCGAGGGCGACCTGATCGTGGTCCTGGAGGCGATGAAGATGGAGCAGCCGCTCAACGCGCACCGCTCCGGCACCATCGTCGGCCTGAAGGCGGAGGTCGGCTCCTCGGTCTCCTCCGGCGCCGTCATCTGCGAGATCAAGGACTGACGCGGGGCGTACCGCACACCGCGCACCGGGCGCGACAGCGGGCGGCGGCCGACCTCTGGTCGGCCGCCGCCCGCTTTCCCCCTTCCGGGGGCGCACGACCGCCGGGCGCTCAGCGCAGCGCGGGCCTCGGGGGCGCCTTGAGCAGCAGCACCATCACCAGCGCGGCGGAGACGAAGACCGCCGCCAGGGTGAAGGCCGCGGTGGCGCCGCTGATGAACGCGTCGCCGTGCGCGTGCCGGGAGACGGTGCCGAAGACGGTGACCAGGACGGACAGGCCGAGGCTGCCGCCGACCTGCTGCATCGTCTGGAGCAGGCCCGACGCGGAGCCGGCCTCCTGGGGCCGTACGCCGGACAGGATGAAGGTGTTGAGCGGCATCATCGTCCAGCCGACCCCGAAGCCGACCAGCATCAGCGGGCCGAGCAGTCCGGCCGCGTAGCCGTCGGACGGGCTGAGCTGGGTGATCCAGACCGTGCCCGCCAGGTTGAGCGGCAGCCCGATGGCCACCACCGTCTTCGCGCCGAACCGGCCGAGCATGCGCGGCGCGAGCCGCGCGGCGACGAAGAGCAGCCCGGCCAGCGGCAGGAACGCGAAGCCGGTCCGCAACGGGCTGAAGTGCAGGTACGTCTGGAGGTACTGGGTGCTGAAGTAGAAGACGCCGAACATCGCGGCCGGCACCAGCAGCATCACGCTGTAGGCGATGGCGCGGTTGCGGTCGGCGAACAGCCGCAGCACCACCAGCGGCCGCTCGACCCGCGTCTCGTTGAGGAGGAACGCGCCGAGCAGCGCCACCGCGATGACGAACGAGGTGAGTGCCCGGCCGTCGGTCCACCGGCTCTCGCCGACCCGGATGAAGCCGTAGACCAGGGTGGCCATCCCGAGCGTGCCGGTGAGCGCGCCCGCGATGTCGAAGCGGCCGCCCCGGTGGCGCTCGGTCTCCTTGATGAAGCGCGGCGCCAGCAGCAGGATCGCCGCGCCCACCGGCACGTTGACGAAGAACACCCAGCGCCAGGAGCCCAGGTCGGTGAGGATGCCGCCGGCGGTCAGGCCGATCGCGGAGCCCGCCCCGGAGACCGCGGAGAAGACGCTCAGCGCGCGGTTGCGCTCGGCGCCCTCGGCGAAGGAGGTGGCGATCAGGGCCAGGGTGCTGGGGGCGGCCAGCGCGGCGGCCGCGCCCTGTAGTCCGCGGGCGATCAGCAGGGTGGTGGCGTCGTTCGCCAGGCCGCCCGCGATCGAGGCGACCGTGAAGGCGGCGACGCCCCAGACCATCGCGCCGCGCCGGCCTATCAGGTCGCCTATCCGGCTGCCGAGCAGCAGCAGGCCGCCGAAGGCGAGGGTGTAGACGTTGAGCACCCAGGACATGCCGGTCGCCGAGAACCCCAGGTGGGAGCCGATGCCGGGGAGCGCGACGTTCACCACGGTGGCGTCGAGCAGGATCATCAGCTGGGTGCCGACGATGGCGCCCAGGACGAGGTAGGGATGGCCGCTCGGGCCCTTCGCGGTGGCGGCGGTCGAGCGGTCCGGGACGGCGGCGCCGGCGCCGTGTGCGGGGGTCGTGTGGTGCGCGGGGTCGGGGTCACGCGTGGTGGGCGTGGGCATGATGAGTAAGCCTCCAGCGGGGAGAGTCAAACGGAGGTCTCCTCCGGAAACTATACGGAGGCTTCCTCCGGAATTACCATCACCTACGGGGGGTCATTCCGGAGCGGAGGCGTGATCAGGATGCGGGCGGACGCGCAGCGCAACTACGACCGGTTGCTCGAAGAGGCCCGGCAGGCGTTCATCGTGCACGGCACCGATGTCGCGCTGGAGGACATCGCCCGGCACGCCGGGGTCGGCATCGGCACCCTGTACCGGCACTTTCCCAACCGCTACAGCCTGATGAACGGGGTCTTCCACCGCGAGATCGACGCGCTCGCCGCGCGCGCGGAGGAGCTGACGACCGCGGCCGACCCGACCGAGGCCCTCACCTCGTGGCTGTACGCGATCGCGGCGCACTCCACGCTCTACCGCGGCA
Source organism: Streptomyces sp. SN-593 (assembly GCF_016756395.1). NCBI lineage: Bacteria > Bacillati > Actinomycetota > Actinomycetes > Kitasatosporales > Streptomycetaceae > Actinacidiphila > Actinacidiphila reveromycinica. The sequence continues at coordinate 5,416,579 of NZ_AP018365.1, read as the reverse complement.
TGGCCGCCGCCATCGGCGAGGCGTCGGACGCGCAGATGCCCGCCTGCAAGGTGCTGCTGCGCGAGGCGGGCGGGAAGCTGCTGGCGCGCGCCCAGCGGGAGGGGGCCGTGCGCGAGGACATCCGGATCGGCGACCTGCTCAAGCTGACCTACGCGGTGGTGCAGGCGGCGGAGAAGGACCCCGCGGAGAAGGGGGTGTTCCGGCGGCTCATGACCCTGATGATGGAGGGCATCCGGGTACGGACCCCGGCACCCGGCACACGCGCGGCGCCCCGGGACGAGCGCCCCGCGACGGCCACGGCCGCCTCCGCGGCGCGCGGCGCCCACGCCTGAGCGCGCGTCGGCGCCGCCGGAAGCCGCCCGGGGCTCCGCCCCGCCCACCCGCCCACGGGACCGCCCCCGGGCCGGCCGGGGCGGCCCGCGGTGGCCCGCGGTGGCCGCGTGCCGTCGATCCCACCGCCGTAGGTCCGGCGACGCCGTACGGCTCGGGGTACGACGCCCACCGCGGTCACGTGCCGTCGGGGCGGGGAGGGTCAGCGGCGGCGTACGTCGGCGAGCCGCGCGGCCGGGCTGTCCGCGGCGCCCCCCAACGGCTGGGTGCCGCGCAGCGGATGGTGCCGCCGCGGCCCCGGCAGACCGCGCCCGGAGGGGAGCCCGTCCGCGGTGGTGGCCACCGCGCCGGTGCCCGCGCCGGGCAGGGCGGCCACGGCGACCTGCACACCCCGGTCGGCCAGCGCCTGCAACTCCGTGCCGGCCCGCTCGTCGTCCTGCTCGGGCTCGTCCGTGACGAGATGGGTGATCTGGTCGGTCGGCACGGTCTGGAACATCGTGTCCGTGCCGAGCTTGGTGTGGTCGGCGAGCACCACGACCTCCGCGGCGGCCTGCACCAGCGCCCGGTCCACGCTCGCGGAGAGCATGTTGGACGTGGACAGCCCGCGCTCGGCGGTCAGTCCCGCGCCGGACAGAAACGCCCGGGACACCCGCAGTCCCTGCAGCGACTGCTCGGCGCCGCTGCCGACCAGCCCGTAGTTCGAGCCGCGCAGGGTGCCCCCGGTCATCACCACCTCGACACGGTTGGCGTGCGCCAGCGCCTGGGCCACCAGCAGGGAGTTGGTGACCACGGTCAGCCCGGGCACCCGGGCCAGCCGTCTGGCCAGTTCCTGCGTGGTGGTGCCCGCACCGACCACGATCGCCTCGCCCTCTCCGACGAGACCGGCCGCGAGATCGGCGATGGCCGTCTTCTCCGCGGTCGCTAGATGGGATTTCTGCGGGAAGCCGGACTCCCTGGTGAAGCCACCCGGCAGCACCGCACCGCCGTGCCGGCGGTCCAAAAGTCCTTCCGCCTCCAGCGCCCGTACGTCCCTGCGCACGGTCACTTCGGACGTCTGGACGACCCGGGCGAGCTCCCGGAGCGACACCGCTCCGTTGGCCCGCACCATTTCCAGAATCAACTGACGACGTTCTGCAGCGAACACGGAACCGACAGTAATGCCAACGACCGGACGGTTTCAGCGTTTTGCGCCCGTTGATGAAAGTCGTGCACAAAACAGACCGTCAAGTGCTATAGCTCGACCGTGCGTTCCCTTCCCGGCCGTCGCCGGGACCCCAACCCGCCCTGCGCGCACCCGGGTTCCGGGACCGGTCAGCCGCCGGAGCCGGTCTTGCGGGTGTGGAGCTGGCGTGCGACCTCGGCGACCGAACCGGACAGCGACGGGTAGACGGTGAACGCGTTGGCGATCTGCTCCACGGTGAGGCTGTTGTCGACGGCGATCGAGATGGGGTGGATCAGCTCGCTCGCCTTGGGGGCGACCACCACACCGCCGACCACGATCCCGGTGCCCGGGCGGCAGAAGAGCTTGACGAAGCCGTCCCGCACGCCCTGCATCTTCGCCCGCGGGTTGCGCAGCAGCGGCAGCTTGACCGCGTTCGCCTCGATCCGCTCGGCGTCCACGTCGGCCTGGGTGTAGCCGACGGTGGCGATCTCCGGGTCGGTGAAGACGTTGGAGGAGACCGTCTTGAGGTTCAGCGGCGCCACCGCGTCGCCGAGGAAGTGGTACATCGCGATCCGGCCCTGCATCGCGGCGACCGAGGCGAGCGCGAAGATGCCGGTCACGTCGCCGGCCGCGTAGACGCCGGGGGCGCTGGTGCGGGAGACCTTGTCGGTCCTGATGTGCCCGGACTCCGTCAGTTTGACGCCGGCCTCCTCCAGGCCCATCCCGGCGGTGTTGGGGATCGCGCCGACCGCCATCAGGCAGTGCGTGCCGGTGATCACCCGGCCGTCGGCGAGCGCGACCTCGACCCGGTCGCCCACCCGCTTCACCGACTGCGCGCGGGAGCGGGCCATCACGTTCATGCCGCGGCGGCGGAAGACGTCCTCCAGGACGGCGGCGGCGTCCGGGTCCTCGCCCGGCAGCACCCGGTCGCGGGAGGAGACGAGCGTGACGCGCGCGCCGAGCGCCTGGTACGCGCCCGCGAACTCCGCGCCGGTGACGCCGGAGCCGACCACGACGAGTTCCTCGGGCAGCTCGTCGAGGTTGTAGACCTGGGTCCAGTTCAGGATGCGCTCGCCGTCGGGCAGCGCGTCCGGGAGCTCGCGCGGGCGGGCGCCGGTCGCGACCAGCACCGCGTCCGCGGTCAGCCGCTCGGAACTGCCGTCGGCGGCCTCGACCACGACGCAGCGGGTGCCCTCGGCCGTCGGGCAGCCCTCCAGCCGGCCCCGGCCGCGCATCACCCGGGCGCCGGCCCGGGTCACGGCCGCGGCGATGTCGTGCGACTGGGCGAGCGCGAGCCGCTTGACCCGGCGGTTCACCTTGCCGAGGTCCACCCCCACCACCCTGGCGGAACGTTCCAGCGGCGGCGTGTCGTCGCCGACGATGATGCCCAGCTCCTCGTAGGAGGAGTCGAAGGTCGTCATCACCTCGGCGGTGGCGATGAGGGTCTTGGACGGCACGCAGTCGGTCAGCACCGACGCGCCGCCCAGGCCGTCGGTGTCCACGACGGTCACCTCCGCGCCGAGCTGCGCCGCTACGAGCGCGGCTTCGTAGCCGCCGGGTCCGCCACCAATGATCACGATCCGAGTCACGTACTCCATTGTCCCGCACGTGCCAAGCGCCCGCCGCCAGGGTCCCGCCGACCCGGCGACGGGGCCCGGCGGGGGTCCGTCCGAGGTCGGCGGGGGGTCCGGGGGGGCCAGGGCGACCCGCCCCCACCGGCGTCCGCTCCTTACGCCGCGCGAACCCCGCTCCCGTACTCTCATGACCATGTCGCTCTACGCCGCCTACGGAAGCAATCTCGACGCGCGGCTGATGACGCGCCGCGCCCCGCACTCCCCGCTGCGCGGCACCGGGTGGCTGGACGGGTGGCGACTGACCTTCGGCGGCGAGCAGATGGGCTGGGAGGGCGCGCTGGCCACGGTCGTGGAGGCGCCGGGCGAGCAGGTCTTCGTCGGCCTGTACGACATCGCCGAGGTGGACGAGGAGTCCATGGACCGGTGGGAGGGCGTACCGCTGGGCATCTACCGGCGGACGACCCTGCGCGTGCACACCCTCGACGGTGACGCGGCGGCGTGGCTGTACGTCCTCAACGACTACGAGGGCGGCCTGCCCTCCGCCCGCTACCTCGGCGAACTCGCCGACGCCGCCGAGTCGGCCGGGGCGCCGTACGACTACGTGATGGAGCTGCGCAAGCGGCCCTGCTGAGGCGGGCCGGGCGGCCCCCGCGGCCGCCGCCCGGCCCCGCTCCCCCACCCGGGTGGGCGAGCGCCGCCCGCCTCGTCCTCCGTCGGAAGATCCGATTTCCGACCAGCATGTCTCCGCGGCGTCTACGCGCGTAGGGAAACACGGGTTACGCTCATCCGCGTGAACGCTTCCGCAGAACCCGATCCCTACGCCGCGGCCGACGCCGCCGCCGCCCGCCTCCGCGAGCTGACCGGCGCCGACACGCACGACGTGGCCCTCGTCATGGGCTCGGGCTGGGTGCCCGCCGCCGACGAACTCGGCACCCCCGACCACGAGGCGGCCATCACCGACCTGCCCGGTTTCCCCGAACCCGCGGTCGCCGGGCACGCGGGACTGGTCCGGTCGGTACGGATCGGCAAGGTGCGCGCCCTCGTCTACCTCGGCCGCACCCATCTCTACGAGGGGCGCGGCGTCGACAGCGTCGTGCACGGCGTGCGCACCGCGGTCGCGGCCGGCTGCAAGACGATCGTGCTCACCAACGGCTGCGGGGGGCTGCGCCCCGGGTTCCGGCCCGGCCAGCCCGTCCTGATCAGCGACCACATCAACCTGACGGCGACCTCACCGCTCCTGGGACCGCGCTTCGTCGACCTCACCGACCTCTACTCGCCGCGGCTGCGCACCCTGTGCCGGGAGGTGGACCCCACCTTGGAGGAGGGCGTCTACGTCCAGTTGCCCGGCCCGCACTACGAGACCCCCGCGGAGATCGGCATGGTCCGCGCCATAGGGGGCGACCTCGTCGGGATGTCCACCGCCCTGGAGGCGATCGCCGCGCGCGAGGCGGGCGCCGAGGTGCTCGGCATCTCCCTCGTCACGAACCTCGCGGCCGGGATGACCGGGGCGCCCCTCAACCACGAGGAGGTCCTGGAGGCCGGCCGCGTCTCCGCCACCCGCATGGGCGCCCTCCTCCAGCAGGTGCTCGGCCGCCTCTGAGCCCTCCCCCCGCCCGCCCCGTCGCCCTCGATCGCCGGGCGGGCCGGTGAGCCCCGGACCACAGGGACGGGGCACGCCCGGCGATCGAGGGCAGGCCAACGGACGAAGGAGAACCGAACGTGCGGTTCGAGCCCACGCAGTGGATCGCCGAGGACCCCGACCCCGAGACGCGGGCCGAACTCGAAGCCCTCGTACGGGCCGCGGAGGAAGGCGACGAGGACGCCCGGGCGGACCTCGCCGACCGGTTCCGGGGCACCCTGGAGTTCGGCACCGCCGGCCTGCGCGGCGCGATGGGCGGCGGACCGATGCGGATGAACCGCGCCGTGGTGATGCGCGCCGCGGCCGGCCTGGCCGCGTACCTGAAGGACGCGTTCCCGGAGCACCCGCGCGGCGGCCTGGTCGTGATCGGCTACGACGCCCGGCACCGGTCGGAGCGCTTCGCCCGCGACACCGCCGCCGTGCTGACCGGCGCGGGCCTGCCCGCGGCGGTGCTGCCGCGCCCGCTGCCCACCCCGGTGCTGGCGTTCGCGATCCGCCACCTCGGCGCGGCCGCCGGGGTGATGGTCACCGCGAGCCACAACCCGCCCCAGGACAACGGCTACAAGGTCTACCTCGGCGACGGCTCGCAGATCGTGCCACCCGCCGACGCGCGGATCGCCGATCACATCGCGGCGGTCGGCCCGCTGAAGACGGTGCCGACCCCCGAGGACGGCTGGACCGTGCTGGGTGAGGACGTCGTCACCGCCTACCTCGACCGCGCGGCGGACGTCGTCGCGCCCGGCGGCCCGCGCGACGTGTCCACCGTCTACACGCCGCTGCACGGGGTGGGCCTGGAGACGCTCCTCGCCGCGTTCGGGCGGGCCGGCTTCCCCGCGCCCGCCGTGGTGCCGCTCCAGGCCGCACCCGACCCGGACTTCCCCACCGTGGCGTTCCCGAACCCGGAGGAGCCCGGCGCGATGGACCTGGCCTTCGAGGCCGCCCGCGCGCACCGCCCCGACCTGGTGATCGCCAACGACCCCGACGCGGACCGCTGCGCGGCGGCCGTACCCGACGCGGCCGCGCCCGGCGGCTGGCGGATGCTGCGCGGCGACGAGTTGGGCGCGCTGCTCGCCGTCCACCTGGTGCGGCGCGGCGCGGCCGTCCCCGGCCGGGACACCTTCGCGGCGAGCATCGTCTCCTCCTCCCTGCTGTCGAAGATCGCCGCGGCCGCCGGCCTCGGCTACGCCGACACGCTCACCGGCTTCAAGTGGATCTCCCGCGTGCCGGGCCTGCGCTACGGCTACGAGGAGGCGCTCGGCTACTGCGTCGACCCGGCGGGGGTACGCGACAAGGACGGGATCACCGCCGCGCTGCTGGTCGCCGAGCTGGCGGCGGACCTGGCGCGGGAGTCGCGCACGCTCGGCGACCTGCTGGACGAGCTCGCCCTCGCGCACGGGCTGCACGCCACCGACCAGCTCTCCGCGCGGGTCGCGGACCTGTCGCTGATCGGCGCGGCCATGGAACGCCTGCGGGCGCACCCCCCGACCGGCCTCGCCGGCCTCACCGTCGCCCGCGTGGACGACCTCGCCGCGGGGGCGCAGGGACTGCCGCCCACCGACGGCCTGCGCTACCACCTGGCCGGCCCCGGGGTGAACGGCGCCCGGGTCGTGGTCCGGCCCAGCGGGACCGAGCCCAAGCTCAAGTGCTACCTGGAGGTGGTGGTGCCCGCGGCCGGGCCCGAGGCCCTGCCCGCCGCCCGCACTGCCGCGGCCGCGCTGCTCACCGCCCTCAAACGCGACCTCGCGGCCGCGGCCGGCATCTGAGAGCCGCCCCGCGGACCCCGGCCGGTCGGGTTCTCGACGCCCGCCGCGATGCGTCACGGGACGGGCAACCGACCTCGTCCCGACTCGTCCGTGAAGGGTTCACCGACGCCGACAGGTACGGTGCCGGGCGCCGCAAGCCCGGCACGATCCGCCGGACAGGCCCTGGCTAGAGGCTGCCCCGCGGACCCCGGCCGGTCGGGTTCTCGACGCCCGCCGCGATGCGTCACGGGACGGCCAACCGACCTCGTCCCGAGCCGTCCGTGAAGGGCTCACCGACGCCGACAGGTACGATGCCGGGCGCCACGAGCCCGGCACGATCCGGCGGACAGCCCCGGGCCGCCGTTCCACCCCGTGGACGGCCGTCCCCGGGCGCTCCCGGCCGCGGGGGGAACCCCGGCCGGTGGCCGGGCGGCGTCAGAAGCCGGTCGCGGCGTCCGCCGGGCAGGCCCGACCCGCGGCTCCGCCGCCGGGGCCGCACCGGGCGGGTCCGGACGACAACCGGAGGGCCGGGGGTCAGCCGGTCGCGGCCAGGACGATGAGGACGACGGCGCCGGCGGCCGAGGGCGCGATGACCTCGTAGCACCAGCGGATCACCGGGTTCGGGCGGTCGGCGGCCTCCGCCTCCAGCCGGTGGCGGTCGGCCAGCTCGCGCAGTTCGTTCACCGCGCGGTCGGACGGCGCCCGGACGGTGCCGTCGGCATCGGCCTGCCCGGGCCGGCGGCGCGGCACGGCGGCGAACGGGTCGCGGCGGCCGCCGCCGGACTGGGCCCGCTCGGTCTGCCGCGCCGCGCTCTTGCGGGCGCGCACCGACACCGGGATGGCCCAGAGCTGGAACTTGCGGCCCCCCGCCAGCATCTCCGTCGAGTACGCGGCGCGGATGCTCTCGACGCCGGACCACGGCACCGTGATCGTGCGGAACGGGTTGCGCACCCGGATGCGGTCGTCGTTCGCGTAGACCACCGGGCGCAGGGTGAAGGCGATGATCAGCGGGACCGCGCAGAGCATGGCGGCCAGCGCCAGCCAGGGGGTGTGGCCGGTGCCGCGTGCGACCGCGTCGCCGCCGAGCCAGCCGGCGAGGACGAGGAGCAGCACACCGCCGACGACCCCCGCGATGGAGCGGTAGGCGCGGTCGGCGTACTTCGGCTGCCCGTTCCCGGCGGGGGCCGTTCCCGGGCGGTCGTTCCTGGAGCTCGTCATAACCCCCGATTCTGCCTCACGGCGTGCCGGACCCCCCGGGTCGCCCCGTCCGCGATTCCACGGGACCTTGCGGAGGGAGGGTGGCCCTGTCCCCCCGGGTCGCCCCGTCCGCGATTCCACGGGACCTTGCGGTCCGCGGTGGCTGGTCGCGCAGTTCCCCGCGCCCCTGGACGTGCTCGGCCCTCTCCGCGGAAGGAGCTGGCGCTCCGAAGGGGCGCGGGGAACTGCGCGACCAGCCCACCACCACCCGAAGATCCCTGAACAGCCCCCGCCCCTCCCCCCGGAGGGACACCACGCCCACCCACGAAGGTTCCGCCCCCCGGAGGTCCGCCCAGGCCGCCCGCAGGGACTGGCGGGGGTTGACGCGCGTAGATATGGTGATGTGGTGACCATGTCCTCCGAAGTTCTCCCACCCCCTCCGGCCGTACCCGTACCCGACGTCACCTCCTCCGCCCAGGCCCTGCGCAGCTACCTGCACGGCCTGCCCGGCGTGGACGCCGTCGGCCTGGAGGCGCGGGCGGCAGCCCTGGGTACCCGGTCGGTCAAGACGACCGCGAAGGCGTACGCGATCGACCTGGCGATCGCCATGATCGACCTGACCACCCTGGAAGGCGCGGACACCGCCGGAAAGGTCCGCGCCCTGTGCGCGAAGGGGGTCCGCCCCGACCCCACCGACCGCACCGCCCCCCGGGTCGCCGCCATCTGCGTGTACGGCGACATGGTCGCCACCGCGAAGGAGGCGCTGGCCGCCGCCGGCGGCCCCGAGGTGCACGTCGCCGCGGTGGCCACCGCCTTCCCCTCCGGCCGCGCCGCGCGTGCCGTGAAGCTCGCCGACACCGCGGAGGCGGTCGCCGCGGGCGCGGACGAGATCGACATGGTGATCGACCGCGGCGCGTTCCTGTCCGGCCGCTACCTGGACGTCTTCGAGGAGATCCAGGCGGTGAAGGCGGCGTGCGGGCGCCCCGACGGCAGCCGCGCCCACCTGAAGGTGATCTTCGAGAACGGCGAGCTGTCCACGTACGACAACATCCGCCGCTGCTCATGGCTGGCGATGCTCGCGGGCGCGGACTTCATCAAGACCTCGACCGGCAAGGTCGGGGTGAACGCGACCCCGGCGAACACCCTGGTGATGCTGGAGGCGGTGCGCGACTTCCGCCGGGCGACCGGCGTCCAGGTCGGGGTGAAGCCGGCCGGCGGCATCCGTACCGCGAAGGACGCGGTGAAGTACCTGGTGATGGTGAACGAGACGCTGGGCGACGACTGGCTGTCGCCGCAGTGGTTCCGGTTCGGCGCCTCCAGCCTCCTCAACGACCTGCTGATGCAGCGGCAGAAGCTCAGCACCGGCCGGTACTCCGGTCCCGACTACGTCACGGTGGACTGATCCCTCATGGCACACCAGAAGTTCGCGTACGCGCCCGCGCCGGAGTCCCGGGCGGTCGTGGAACTCGCGCCCTCGTACGGGCTGTTCATCGACGGCGAGTTCGCCGAGGCCGCCGACGGCCGGGTCTTCAAGTCCGTCTCCCCCTCCAGCGAGGAGGTGCTCGCCGAGGTCGCGCGGGCCGGCGAGGCGGACGTCGACCGCGCGGTGCGGGCGGCACGCAAGGCGTTCACGAAGTGGTCGGCGCTGCCGGGCGCCGAGCGCGGCAAGTACCTGTTCCGGATCGCCCGCGTCCTCCAGGAGCGCGCGCGGGAACTGGCGGTGCTGGAGTCGCTGGACAACGGCAAGCCGATCCGGGAGACCCGGGACGTGGACCTGCCGCTGGTCGCGGCGCACTTCTTCTACTACGCGGGCTGGGCGGACAAGCTGGAGTACGCCGGCTGCGGCCCAAACCCGCGGCCGCTGGGCGTGGCCGGGCAGGTCATCCCGTGGAACTTCCCGCTGCTGATGCTGGCGTGGAAGGTCGCGCCGGCGCTGGCCGCGGGCAACACCGTGGTGCTCAAGCCGGCCGAGACCACCCCGCTGAGCGCGCTGTTCTTCGCGGACGTGTGCCGCCAGGCCGGCCTGCCGCGCGGGGTCGTCAACATCCTCACCGGCTACGGCGACGCGGGCGCCGCGCTGGTCGCGCACGAGGGCGTGGACAAGGTCGCGTTCACCGGGTCGACCGAGGTCGGCAAGGCCATCGCCCGCACGGTCGCGGGCAGCCGCAAGAAGGTGACGCTGGAGCTGGGCGGCAAGGCGGCGAACATCGTCTTCGACGACGCCCCGGTCGACCAGGCCGTCGAGGGCATCGTGAACGGCATCTTCTTCAACCAGGGCCATGTGTGCTGCGCGGGGTCGCGGCTGCTGGTCCAGGAGTCGGTGCAGGAGGAGGTGCTGGACGCGCTGAAGCGGCGGATGGCCACCCTGCGGGTCGGCGACCCGCTGGACAAGAACACCGACATCGGCGCGATCAACTCCGCCGAGCAACTGGCCCGGATCACCGCGCTCGCCGAGGCCGGCGAGGCGGAGGGCGCCGAGCGGTGGGCCCCGCCGTGCGAACTGCCGCGTTCCGGCTACTGGTTCGCGCCGACCCTGTTCACCGGGGTGACGCAGGCGCACCGGATCGCCCGGGAGGAGATCTTCGGCCCGGTGCTGTCGGTGCTGACCTTCCGCACCCCGGCCGAGGCGGTGGAGAAGGCGAACAACACCCCGTACGGGCTGTCCGCGGGGATCTGGACGGAGAAGGGCTCGCGCATCCTGGCGGTGGCGAGCAGGCTGCGGGCCGGGGTGGTGTGGGCGAACACGTTCAACAAGTTCGACCCGACCTCGCCGTTCGGCGGGTACAAGGAGTCCGGCTACGGCCGGGAGGGCGGCCGGCACGGCCTGGCGGCGTACCTCGCCGAGCCGGGCGAAGCGGCCGGCGGCCGTGGCGAGGGAGAAGGGGAGCTCGACCGATGACGGTGTCCGAGCGTTCTGAGGGCGCGGCGCGGCTGAGCGTCCTCAAGACCTACAAGCTGTACGTCGGGGGCAAGTTCCCCCGCTCCGAGAGCGGCCGGGTGTACGAGGTGACGGAGTCGGAGTCCAGGAGCGGCCGCGGCGGCAGGACCGGGAAGGCCGGGAAGGGCGGCCGCGGTGGCGCGGGGGACGCCGGCGGGGCGTGGCTGGCGAACGCGCCGCTCGCCTCCCGCAAGGACGCGCGGGACGCGGTGGTGGCCGCGCGCAAGGCGTTCGCGGGCTGGTCGGGCGCGACCGCGTACAACCGCGGACAGGTGCTGTACCGCGTCGCCGAGATGCTGGAGGGGCGGCGGGACCAGTACGTCCGCGAGGTCGGCGAGGCGGAGGGGCTGTCCCGGGCGAAGGCGGCCGCGGCGGTGGACGCGGCGGTGGACCGCTGGGTCTGGTACGCCGGCTGGACGGACAAGATCGCGCAGGTGGCGGGGGGCGCCAACCCGGTCGCCGGGCCGTACTTCAACCTGTCGACGCCCGAGCCGACCGGGGTGGTGGCCGTGCTCGCGCCGCAGGAGTCGTCGCTGCTGGGGCTGGTCTCGGTGCTCGCGCCGGTGATCGCCACCGGGAACACCGCGGTGGTGGTGGCCGCCGAGCGCGCGCCGCTGCCCGCGCTCTCCTTCGGCGAGGTGCTGGCGAGCTCGGACGTCCCGGCGGGGGTCGTCAACATCCTCTCCGGCCGCACCGCCGAGATCGCGGCGCCGCTGGCGGCGCACCAGGACGTCAACGCGATCGACCTCACCGGCGCGTCGCCCGAACTGGCCGCCGAGCTGGAGGCCGCCGCGGCCGACAACCTCAAGCGGGTCCGCCGCCCCGCGCCCGCCGAGAGCTGGACGGCGACCCCCGGCACCTCCCGTCTGACCGCCTGGCTGGAGACCAAGACGGTCTGGCATCCCATGGGCGTCTGACCCCGCCGTCGCGCTGGTCGGTCGTCTTGGGGTGGCCGGTGCCGCGCGGCGAGGGCCGCCCTCCCCGTCGAGGAGCGGCCGGACGCGGTGGACGCGCTGGTCGCGGTGATCGCCGCCCGCCGCGGGCGCTCCCGTACGTCAGTGCGGGAGCACGCCCGTCAGGGGGCCGATCAGGGGGAGGGTGCCCAGGGAGCCGCCGTCGGTGAGGGGGGCGGTGGCGTCCGTGGTGGAGATGGGGCGGAAGTCGGCGATCTGGGAGCCGACCCCGTTGGTGAGCGGGTCGACCGTGGTGTTGTTGAGCGGGTCGAGCTTCAGGTCGCGGACCGGGGCGATGCCGGCGCCGAGGGCACCGGTCACGGACTGGGTGGGCAGCATCGAGGTGATCCCCGAGGTGGGCAGCGCGTCGGTCGCGCCCTGGATGTCGGGCAGCCCGGCCGGGGCGTCCGCGGCGACGGCGGCGGCCGCGGGGAGGGCGACCGCGGCCGCGGCGGCGGTCAGCGTGAGGGCGAGGGCGGTGCGCAGCGAGGGCATGGAACGGCTCCTGTCGACAGAACGTGTGCGTCGCAGCGTAACGCAATGACCGCGGACGGTAGTTGTCATACCGCGGGGCGTCCCCCGGACGGTGTTACGGGAGAATGGTCGTCCGTGAGTCCACCTTCCCGCTCCCGTGTGATCCTGCTCGCCGGGCCGTCCGGCTCGGGCAAGTCCTCGCTCGCCGCCCGCACCGGGCTGCCGGTGCTCGCGCTCGACGACTTCTACAAGGAGGACGGCGACCCGACGCTCCCGCTGCTGCCCGGGGGCGACGCGGTCGACTGGGACGCCCCCGCCTCCTGGCACGCGGACGCCGCGGTCGCCGCGATCGCCGCGCTGTGCGCGCACGGCAGCGCGCGGACCCCGCGCTACGACATCTCGGCCAGCGCGATCAGCGGGTGGAGCCGGCTCGACCTCGCCGGGGCGCCCCACTTCGTCGCCGAGGGCATCTTCGCCGCCGAGATCGTCGCGCGCTGCCGTGACCTCGGGCTGCTCGCCGACGCGATCTGCCTGCGCGGCAGCCCCGCGACGACCGCGCGCCGCCGCTTCGTGCGCGACCTGCGCGAGGGCCGCAAGTCCGTACGGTTCCTGCTGCGGCGCGGCTGGGCGCTCTTCCGCGCGGAGCGCGCGATCGTGACCCGGCAGGTCGGCTTCGGCTGCGCGCCGTGCGACCAGCGCGAGGCGCTCTCCCGGCTCGCCGCCCTCGGCGCCGCCGAGCCGGCTCCCGCCGCGGGTCCCGCCGGCGTCCCGGCCGTCTCCCCGGCCGGCGGCCGGTGACCGGCTGAGCGCACGGCACCCCGGCCCCGCACCACCGCCGCCGCACGCGCGAGGGCCGGACGGCACCCCTCCGCGCCGCCCGGCCCCGCTCCCCCGGTTTCCCCCGTGTCCCCCCGGTCTCCCCCGATTCCCCCCGTGTCCCCCGTCCTACGCGACGAGCTCGCCGAAGGCGTCTTCCTCGTCGCGCCCGAAGCTCAGCGCCTCGTCCTCGCGCATCCGGCGCAGCGAGCGCCAGATGCTGCTCTTCACGGTGCCGACGCTGATGTTGAGTATGTCGGCGATCTCCGGGTCGGTCCGGCCCTCGTAGTAGCGCAGCACGAGCATCGTGCGCTGCTGCTCGGGCAGGCGGGCCAGCGCCTGCCACAGCACCGCCCGCAGTTCGGTGCCGCCCATCTCGTCGGTGTCGCCGACCGTCTCGGGCAGCTCCTCCGTCGGGTACTCGTTGAGCTTGCGCCGCCGCCACGCGCTGATGTGCAGGTTGGTCATGGTCCGCCGCAGGTACCCGCCGACGGCCGCCTTGTCGCTGATCCGGTCCCAGGCGCGGTAGGTGGAGAACAGCGCGCTCTGGAGCAGGTCCTCGGCCGCGAAGCGGTCGCCGGTGAGGTGGTAGGCGGTGGCGTAGAGCGAGGCCCTGCGCTCCTGGACGTACGCGGTGAACGCGGCCTCCGCCTCGGCGGAGTGCTCCGGGGAGCGCTCCTTGGCGGCCTGCTCGGGCACCCGCTCCGCGGCGGTCCCGGCGGTCCCAGCGGTCGCCGCCGGGTCGACCGGGGCGATGTGCGCGGGGCGCGGGCGGGTCGGCTGGTGGCCGGCCGCACGTCCGGTGCCGCGACCGTACCCCCGTCCGCTCGCGGCACCGGACATCTCCGTGGGCCGGAACCCGGGGCGTGCGTGCGCGGCGTGAACTGCGGTGGTGGTGGTGCTGTGCAGTGCGTTCATCATCGCGCCCCCGTCAAGTGGAACCTGCCGCGTGGTCTTCGGCGTCGAAGCCTTTGCGGTGTCGCGTTCTTCGATGGGCACAAGACTGCCGGGCCAGTTTCATCGGGCTGTCCGGCGAGTGTCACAGAGCCGTCACAGTGCCTTTCGGGGTGCGAGGGCCCGCCGACGCCGTCCGGTGCGGCCACCCGTGCGCCTTCTCCCCGTCACCGGGGTCCGACGGCGGGGCCGGCCGGGGAGGAAAGACGGCGAGACCCCTTCCCGCCGACCTGGCCGGGTAGGCAACAATGGCGCCCGTGCCTTTCCTGTTGCTGATCGAGGATGACGACGCCATCCGTACGGGTCTCGAGCTCGGCCTGTCCCGGCAGGGTCACCGCGTGGTGGCCGCCGCGACGGGCGAGGACGGGCTGCGGCTGCTCAAGGAGCAGCGCCCCGACCTGATCGTGCTGGACGTGATGCTCCCGGGGATCGACGGCTTCGAGGTGTGCCGCCGCATCCGGCGCACCGACCAGCTTCCGATCATCCTGCTGACCGCCCGCAGCGACGACATCGACGTGGTGGTGGGTCTGGAGTCCGGCGCCGACGACTACGTGATCAAGCCGGTGCAGCCGCGCGTGCTGGACGCGCGCATCCGCGCGGTACTGCGGCGCGGCGAGCGCGACAGCACCGACTCCGCGGCCTTCGGCTCGATCGTGATCGACCGCAGCGCGATGACCGTCACGAAGGACGGCCAGGACCTCCAGCTCACGCCGACCGAGCTGCGGCTGCTGCTGGAGCTGAGCCGGCGGCCCGGCCAGGCGCTGTCCCGGCAGCAGTTGCTCCGGCTGGTGTGGGAGCACGACTACCTGGGCGACTCGCGGCTGGTGGACGCCTGCGTGCAGCGGCTACGCGCGAAGATCGAGGACGTGCCGTCGTCACCCACCCTGATCCGTACCGTCCGCGGCGTCGGCTACCGCCTGGACACGCCTCAGTGAGGCGTGCCGAGGGCGGCCACTTCTGGCTGCTGCGCTGGACCAGCCTGCGGCTGCGGCTGATCGGGGTGTTCGCACTCGTCGCGCTCACCGCCGCGGTGTCGGTGTCGGGGATCGCGTACTGGCTCAACCGCGACGCGGTGCTGACGCGGGCGCAGAACAGCGCGCTCGACGACTTCCGCGACTCGTTGCAGCGCAACGCCGCCTCGCTGCCGGTGCAGCCGACCTGCCAGTCGCTGGGCACGGCGGCGGACCGCATCGGCGGACCGGACACGTACCAGGTCATCCTGATCGACGCCACGGACGACGGGACGTGCGCGCAGCGGTCGGAGAACAGCACGTTCTCCATGGACGACGTGCCGGCCTCCCTGGTGCGGGCGGTGAACACCCGGCACACGAAGGACGACGACCGCTACCACCTGCACTGGGAGCGGATATCCCTGGAGGGCCACCCGTACCTGGTGGCGGGCGCGCGGATCAACGACGACGGCCCGACCGGCTACATGCTCAAGTCGCTGGACGCCGAGCGCAAGGACCTCAACTCGCTGGCCTGGTCGCTGGGCATCGCCACGCTGCTGGCCCTGATCGGCGCGGCGCTGCTGGCCCAGGCGGCCGGCTCCGCGGTGCTGCGCCCGGTGCGCAGGCTCGGCGAGGCCGCGAAGCGGCTCGGCGAAGGGCAGTTGGACACGCGGCTGAAGGTGTCCGGCACCGACGAACTCGCCGAGATGTCGCGGACCTTCAACAACGCGGCCGAGCAACTGGAAGGCCGGGTGGAGGAGTTGCGCGCCCGTGAGGCGGCCAGCCGCCGCTTCGTGGCCGACATGTCGCACGAGCTGCGCACCCCGCTCACCGCGATCACCGCGGTCACGGACGTGCTGGAGGACGAGGCGGACGCGCTGGACCCGATGATCGCCCCGGCGGTCCGCCTGGTGGTCAGCGAGACCCGGCGACTGAACGAACTGGTGGAGACGTTGATGGAGGTCACCCGGTTCGACGCCGGGACCGCGAAGCTCAGGGTGGACGAGGTCGACGTCGCCGACATGATCATGGCGTGCATGGACGCGCGGGCCTGGCTGGACTCGGTCGAGCTGGACGCGCCGCGCGGGCTGCTGGCGACGATCGACCCGCGCCGCCTCGACGTGATCATGGCGAACCTGATCGGCAACGCGCTCAAGCACGGCGGCTCGCCGGTGCGGGTGAGCCTGCGCCGGGAGGGCGGGGCGGACGGCGAGATCGTGATCGTGGTCTCCGACCGCGGCCCGGGCATCCCCGAGGACGTGCTGCCGCACGTCTTCGACCGCTTCTACAAGGCCGACGCCTCCCGGGCCCGCTCCGAGGGCAGCGGCCTGGGCCTGTCCATCGCCATGGAGAACGCGCACATCCACGGCGGTGACATCACCGCCGCCAACAGCCCCGACGGCGGCGCGGTGTTCACCCTGCGGATGCCGGTACGGCCGCGCGCGGACGAGGGCGAGGACGGCGAGGACAGCGGTTCCGGCGCCGCCCCCGGCTCCGGCGACGGCGGCACGGCCGGCGGGAAGGGCACCGGCGGCGCCGGCGGCGCCGGCGGGCCTGCGGGGGGCGCGCGATGACCCCGGGAAGCGCGCCGGCGAACCCCGCCCGGCCCAGCGGGCCGCAGGCGCCCGGCACCGGCGGCGGGCGGAGCCGCGCCCGACGCGCCGCACGCGGCTCCACGTCCGCCCTGGCGGCCTGCTGCGCGGCGCTGGCGGCCCTCCTGGCCGGATGCGGCATCCGCAGCACCACGGTGCCGGTGGACGACGGGCCCGCGCCGTCCCGGGTGGCCTGCGCGCCGCCCGGCACCCCCTCCTCGACGGACCAGGACTCGATGGTCGACAGGATCTACCTGGTCTGCAACACCCAGGTCACCCCGGTCCGGCGGGCCGTCGACGTGCGCGACGGCCGGATCGACCGGATCGGCGAGGTGCGGACGCTGCTCGCCCAGCTCCAGATCAGCCCGCGCACCGCGGAGACGAAGGCCGGCTTCTCCACGGCCGTGCCCGGCACCCTGCAGATCGTCGCGGCCGGCCCGGGCGGCCCCGAGGACGCCCTGCTGCTCAACGACCGCCCGCAGGACCTGCCGTCGTTCGCGCTCGCGCAGCTCGTCTGCACGCTGACCGCCGACTCGCTGGTCTCGCCCGACCACTCGGTGGTCCTCGGCGGCCCCGAACCGGACGGCAAGCTGCGCGCGTACACCTGCACGTCGGACCTGCGCACCCGCTCCGACTCCGCGGACTCCGCCGGCACGCCCGTCGGCTGACTCTCCGGGGGACGCGGGCGCGCCTCGCCCGAACTCCCGGAACGCGCCGCCCGGGTACGGACCGGCGGAGCGGACCGGCGGGCTCCGTTCGGCGCTTGTGATGGGGATCACGCAGGTGGCAGGCGTGTCGCGGTGGCGGAACGGGAACCGGCGCGCGCGGCCCGGACGTCATCGAGAGCGTGCGGTACGACGGTTTCGTCTTCAGGGTGCGCGCGGCCGGGCTGCTGCTCACCGCCGCCTACCTCGCGTGGGTCGGGTGGCTGCTGCTGCGGCCGCACGACGTGGCGTGGGTGGCCGCCCCCAACCTCCGGCCGCTGGACACGATCCGCGACGACCTGTCGCGGAGTCCGCTGGAGGCCGCCCGGCGGCTCGGTGCCGGGCTGGGGCTGCTGGCGCCGCTCGGATTCCTGCTGCCGATGGCCGGCGGACGGGCGGAGGCGTCGGGCCTCGCGTCCTTCGTCCGCACGGTCTTCGCCGGGCTGATGGTGTCGATGCTGGTCGAGTTCACCCAGACCATGGTGCCCGGGCAGATCTTCGACGTGGACGCCCTGATCCTCAACACGGTGGGCGTCGCCGCCGCCCACCTCCTGGTCGTCCCCGCCGCCCGGCGCCGCCTCCTGCGCGAGGCGCGGCCGGCTCCCCCCGCGGCCCACGAGCCCGTCCCGGCCAGCGTGCCGTGAGACGCGAGGTTCCCCGCACCCGTCGACGGGTGCGGGGAACCTCGCGAGCGACCGCCCGCCGGCGGGTGGTCCCGGGAACCGGCGGACCGGGACGCCCTGTGGGGTCAGGGCGCCCCGACGGGATCAGGCTCCGATGGGGAGACCGCCGAGCAGGCCCGTGGCCGGGCCCAGGGAGTTGCCGGAGACGTGGTTGTCCGAGGGCAGCAGGCTGCTGGCCGCGCCGGTCGGCAGCGCGGACGTCCCGTTGCTGAGCGCGGTCTGCGCGCCGGACACCGTGGAGGTGGCACCGGGCAGCAGGTTGGCGGCCGAGCCGACCGGCGCGAGGGCGTCGCTCGACTGCGCCAGGCCGGCGGCGGAAGCGGTGCCCGCGGCCGCGGCGGTGACGGCCAGGCCGAGGACGGCGGTCGTGAGGGTCTTCTTGGTGAGGGTCTGCATGACCACAGAACGTAGCCACGCGGCAGCACCGGGTGCAACCGGCGTGGCGCGGCCCGGAACCCGCCGCCGGCCGCGCCGCGGCGCGGCCCCGGTCAGCCCCGTTCGCCGGCGGAACCGCTGGCCACGGACGGTACGACGGCACCCGCGGCGAAGAGCCACTCGGCCTTCAGCGCCGCGTAACCGGGCTTGATCACCTCGTTGATCATGGCGAGTCGTTCGTCAAAAGGGATGAACGCGGACTTCATCGCGTTGACGGTGAACCACTGCATGTCGTCGAGCGTGTAGCCGAACGCCTCGACCAGGTGGGCGAACTCCTCGCTCATGCTGGTCCCGGACATCAGCCGGTTGTCGGTGTTGACGGTGACCCGGAAGTGCAGCCGCCGCAGCAGCCCGATCGGGTGCTCCCGGTAGGAGGACGCGGCGCCGGTCTGGAGGTTGGAGGTGGGGCACATCTCCAGCGGCACCCGCTTGTCGCGGACGTAGGAGGCGAGCCGGCCCAGGTGCACGCCGTCGCCGTCGACGGTGATGTCGTCGATGATCCGCACCCCGTGGCCGAGCCGGTCGGCGCCGCACCACTGGAGGGCCTGCCAGATCGACGGCAGGCCGAACGCCTCGCCCGCGTGGATGGTGAAGTGGTTGTTCTCCCGCTTGAGGTAGTCGAACGCGTCGAGGTGCCGGGTGGGCGGGAAGCCCGCCTCGGCGCCCGCGATGTCGAAACCGACGACGCCCAGGTCCCGGTAGCGGTTGGCGAGTTCGGCGATCTCCTGGGAGCGGGCGGCGTGCCGCATCGCGGTGAGCAGGGCGCCGATCCTGATCCGGCCGCCCGCGGCCAGGGCCCGCCGCTCCCCCTCGCGGAAGCCCTCGTTGACCGCCTCGACGACCTCCTCCAGCGAGAGCCCGCCCTCCAGGTGCTGTTCGGGGGCGTAGCGCACCTCCGCGTAGACCACCCCGTCGGCCGCCAGGTCCTCGGCGCACTCGGCGGCGACCCGGACCAGCGCGTCGCGGGTCTGCATCACCGCGCAGGTGTGCGTGAAGGTCTCCAGGTAGCGTTCCAGCGAGCCGGAGTCGGCCGCCTCGCGGAACCACCGGCCGAGCGCGTCCGGGTCCGTCTCGGGCAGCCCTTCGTATCCGGTCTCCCGTGCGATGTCCACGATCGTGCCGGGGCGCAGCCCGCCGTCGAGGTGGTCGTGGAGCAGGACTTTCGGGGCACGGCGGATCTGCTCCCCCGCGGGGAGGTGGGGCGTGACGTTCTCCATTCCCGAACGATAGCCCCTACGCGCGTAGATATCGCGTCCGGGCCCACTATTTTCCGCCTGGCCATCGAACGCACACCCTCCTGTCTGCCATCGTTGCGCCATGGCTTCGCAAGCATTACCGGCGCGTGGCGCGCGACTCGGGCGGCAGGTGGCACCCGGGCTCGCGCCCCGGCAGCGCGGGCAGCACGTCGAGGTGCCGACCGTGCGCGCGGTGGTGCTCGCGCTGCCGGGCGGCAACGCACTGAGCACCCGCCGGCGTTCGCCGATGGCCGCCGCCGCGATCTGGCCGCTGGCCCGGCAACTGGTACGGGCCGGCGCGGCCGACGGGGTGGCGGCGCACGTGGTGCACTACCGCTTCCGCGGCTGGAACGGCGGCCACGCGCACCCCGCGGAGGACGCGGAGTGGGCGGTCGGCGAGGCCGTACGGCGCTACGGCGACGTGCCGGTGTGCCTGCTCGGTGTCGACATGGGCGGGCGGGCGGCGCTGCACGCGGGCGGGCACCCCGCGGTGCGGTCCGTCGTCGCGCTCGCGCCCTGGCTGCCGGAGGGCGACGAGCCGGAGCCGGTGAAGCAGCTCAACGGGCGGCACGTGCTGATCGTGCACGGCACGGACGACACCACCACCGACCCGGAGCTGTCGTACGAGGTGGCCGAGCGGGCGAAGAAGGGCAACCGCGAGGTGTGCCGGTTCGAAGTGCACTCCGACGGGCACGGGTTGCACCAGCACCGGCACGAGGTGTCCGCGCTGGCCGCGGACTTCGTGCTCGGCTCGCTCCTCGACCGGCCCTTCTCCCGGCCGGTCGCCGACGCGCTCGCGGCGCCGCCGCCGCTGGGCCTGCGGATGCCGCTGGCCGCCGGCTTCGGCCGCTCCTTGCGCGACTGAGGCCCCTCCCGCCCTGCCCGACGGGCCCGTCCGGCGGCGGCTTGGAGCCGCCGCCTCGCGGGGGACGTCCGCGGACCCGGGGGCGGCCGGACTCACCGGCTCCCGGCGAGGAGGGCACCTCCGTCCACGGTGAGCACGGTGCCGGTGACGAAGGCGTTCTCCATCAGGTACAGGTGCGCCGCGGCGATCTGCTCCGCCTCGCCGATCGACCGGGTGAGCGTCTGGTCGGCGAGGGCGGAGAACAGCGCAGCGCGCTGCGGCTCCGGGACCGGGTCCCACAGCGGCGTCCGGATCGCCCCGGGCCGGACCGCGTTGACGCGGATCGGGGCCAACTCGACGGCGAGTCCCCGCGCCAGGCCCTCCGTGGCGGACGCCGCGCCGGACGCGAGTGCCGCGCCGGCCACGGGGCGGACGGAGACCGTCCCGGAGGTCAGCGCGATCGACCCGCCCGGCCGTATCCGCGGCGCCGCGTACTTGACCGTGGCGACGGTGCCCCAGAAGCGGACCTCCAGCAACTGCCGGGCCGCCTCCAGCGACAGGTCCGCCAGCGGCTGCGGGCGCACCGCGTCCCCGGCCGTGAACACCACGTGGTCGAGCTCGCCGACACGGGCGAACAGGGCGGCCACGGCCTCCTCGTCGCGGGTGTCGACGACGGCGCCCTCGCAGGCGTCCGGCAGTTCGGCGAGCGCGGCCGCCACCCGCCCCTCGTCGCTCGACGCGATGGTGACCTCCGCCCCGGCCCGCGCCGCGGCCCGCGCCGTGGCCAGCCCCATCCCCGAACTGCCGCCGATGACGACGACGCGCTGCCCCGAAAGTGCCATGGTGACCACTCCTGTGTCTCTCATCCCTCGTCACGAACAGTGACGACTCACTGAGACGTCATCATAGCACCAGTGACGGCCCACTGTGTCGTCACTGGTATGCTGGCGTCCATGCCGCGATGGGACCCGCACGCCGAGGACCGGCTCCGCGAGGCAGCGTTGGCGCTGTTCCTGGAGCACGGGTACGAGAACGTCACCGTCACGCAGATCACCGAGCGGGCCGGGCTGACCCGGCGCTCGTTCTCCCGCTACTTCGCCGACAAGCGGGACGTGCTGTTCGCCGGCTCCGACGAGCTGCCGGACGTCCTCGCGCGGGCTGTCCGGCACGCCGACGGCGCCGCGCCGCCCTTCGAGGCGCTCCTGGCCGGTCTCGTGGACGTCGCCGGGGCGTTCGAGGGGCAGGCCCCGCTCACCGCGCAGCGGCAGGCGGTCGTCGAGGCCAGCCCGGAGCTCCAGGAACGGGGCCGGACGAAGTTCGCCGCCGTGACCGACGCGGTGGCCGACGCGCTGCGGGACCGGGGCGCCCCGGTGTCGGAGGCTGCCCTGCTCGCGCAGGTCGGCGTCGCCGTCTTCCGCACCGCGCTCGACCGCTGGACCGACGATCCGGACGCCGGGGAGCTGTCGGCCCGCGTGCGGGAGACCGCCGCCGAACTCGCCGCCGGCATGGGCGCGGTGGACTTCACCGCCCCACCCAGCCCGTCCCACGCCCCGCCCCGCCCGTGACGGGCACCGCACCGCACCGCCCGTGACGCGTCCGGTCCCGGCGGGGCAGAATCCGGCGCATGCAGACGACGGAGTACATCGACACCCTGCGGCGCGAGGGCGGCCTGCTCGCCGACGCCGCGGAGCGGACCGGTGCGGACGTTCCCGTCCCGACCTGCCCGGGCTGGACGACGGGCGACCTGGTCCGGCACACGGGCACCTTCCACCGCTGGGCGGCGCGCATCGTCGCCGAGGCGCTGCCGGGACCCGTGCCGGAGGACCCGATGCCGCGGGAGCCGACCGGCGCGGAGCTGCTGCCCTGGTTCCGTGAGGGGCACGGCGCCCTGGTGCGGACGCTGCGCGCGGCCGACCCCGGACTGGACTGCTGGGCCTTCCTGCCCGGCGCGCCGTCACCCCTGGCGTTCTGGGCCCGGCGGCAGGCCCACGAGACGGCCGTGCACCGGGTGGACGCCGAGTCGGCGCGCGGCGGCGCCCTCTCCCCGCTGGACGCGGGGTTCGCCGCCGACGGCATCGACGAACTGCTGTCCGGCTTCCACGCCCGCCGGAGCAGCCGGGTACGCACCGGGCGTCCCCGCGTGCTGCGCGTACGCCCGGACGACACGGACGCGGTGTGGACCGTACGGCTCTCCCCCGACGCGCAGCCGCGCGCCGAACGGACCGCGGCGGGCCCGGCCGACTGCGAACTGTCGGGCCCGGCGCGGGACCTCTACCTGCTGCTGTGGAACCGGCTGCCGCTCGACGCGGTCGCCGTCACCGGCGACCGCGACCTCGCGGGGGTGTGGCGCGCGTCCTCGGCGATCACCTGAGGCCGTTCGCCCGGGGCGCGGCCCGCCCGGCGGCTCAGGCGGGGCCGACGCGGTCCAGGACGACCGGGGGCGGGGTGAAGGGGGTGCCGGCGGGGCCGACGGTGAAGGCCCCTTCGAGGGCTTCCAGAGCGCCCTCGAACTTCTCGGGGGTGTCGGTGTGGAGCGTCAGGAGCGGGGCACCCGCCACCACCGTGTCCCCCGGTTTGGCGTGGAGTTCGATGCCGGCGCCCGCCTGGACGGCGTCCTCCTTGCGGGCCCGGCCCGCGCCCAGCCGCCAGGCGGCGACGCCGACGCCGTAGGCGTCGAGCGCGGTGAGCACGCCGGACGCGGGGACGGCCACGACGTGCCGCTCGCGCGCCACGGGGAGTGCCGCGTCGGGGTCGCCGCCCTGCGCGCGGATCATCCGGCGCCACGCGTCCATCGCGGAGCCGTCCGCGAGCGCCTTGGCGGGGTCGGCGTCGGGCAGTCCGGCGGCGTCGAGCATCTCGCGGGCGAGGGCGAGGGTGAGCTCCACGACGTCGGCGGGCCCGCCGCCGGCCAGCACCTCGACGGACTCGCGCACTTCGAGCGCGTTGCCCGCGGTCAGCCCGAGCGGGGTGGACATGTCGGTGAGCAGCGCCACCGTGCGCACCTGGTGGTCGGTGCCGAGCCCGACCATGGTGGCCGCCAGTTCCCGCGCGTCCTGGAGGGTCTTCATGAACGCGCCGGAGCCGACCTTGACGTCGAGCACGAGCGCGCCGGTGCCCTCGGCGATCTTCTTGGACATGATCGAGGAGGCGATCAGCGGGATCGACTCGACGGTCCCGGTCACGTCCCGCAGCGCGTAGAGCTTCTTGTCGGCCGGCGCGAGCCCGTCCCCGGCCGCGCAGACCACCGCGCCGACGTCCGCGAGCACGGCGAGCATCTCGTCGTTGCCGAGCGAGGCGCGCCAGCCCGGGACGGACTCCAGCTTGTCGAGGGTGCCGCCGGTGTGGCCCAGCCCCCGCCCGGACAACTGCGGTACGGCCGCGCCGCACGCGGCGACCAGCGGGGCCAGCGGCAGCGTGATCTTGTCGCCGACCCCGCCGGTGGAGTGCTTGTCGGCGGTGGGCCGGGCCAGCCCGGAGAAGTCCATCCGCTCGCCGGAGGCGATCATCGCGGCGGTCCAGCGGGCGATCTCGGCCCGGTCCATGCCGTTCAGCAGGATCGCCATGGCCAGCGCCGACATCTGCTCGTCGGCGACCTCGCCGCGGGTGTAGGCGTCGATCACCCAGTCGATCTGCCCGTCGTCGAGCCGACCGCGGTCGCGCTTGGTGCGGATGACGGAAATGGCGTCCATGAAACGGGGTGTCCTAGCGGTCGAGGTCTTCGGGCCCGAAGGCGTCGGGCAGCACGTCGCTCATCGGCCGCACCCCGCGCGGGGTGTCGACGAGCAGGTCGGGGCCGCCGTGCTCCCACAGCAGTTGGCGGCAGCGCCCGCACGGCATCAACGGGTCGCCGCGCAGGTCGGAGCAGGAGAAGGCGACCAGGCGGCCCCCACCGGAGGCGTGCAGCGCCGAGACGAGCCCGCACTCGGCGCACAGCGCGACACCGTAGGCGGCGTTCTCCACGTTGCAGCCGACCACGGTGCGCCCGTCGTCGGTGAGCGCGGCCGCGCCGACCGGGAAGCCGGAGTAGGGCGCGTAGGCCCGCTCCATGGCCTCCCGGGCGGCGCCGCGCAGCGCCTTCCAGTCCACGTCGGGCCCGGGCGCGGCCACCGGGGCCGGACCGGGCCCCGGCAGCGGCCCCGCGCCGCCGGACCCGCGACCGCCCGCGCCCCCGGTGTCGTCCGTCATCCGCTCTGCCCCTTCCGGTACGGGAGGCCGTCCGCCTTCGGCATCCGCAGCCGTTGCGCGGACAGGCCCATGACCAGCAGCGTCACGACGTACGGCGTGCCCTCCACGATCTCGTCGGGCACCGAGTCGGTCAGCATGTACCAGACTGCCAGCAGCACCGCGAAGCCCAGCGCCACGACCGCGGCGATCCGCGCCCCGCGGTAGAACTTCCACACCGCCATGGCCAGCAGCAGCACCGCGATGAGCAGCAGCAGCGCGTGCACGGACGGGCCGCCGTTGCGCAGTTGGAGGCTGTCGGCGTAGCCGAAGAGCCCGGCGCCCATGGCCAGGCCGCCCGGCCGCCAGTTGCCGAAGATCATCGCGGCCAGGCCGATGTAGCCGCGGCCGCCGGTCTGGCCCTCCAGGTAGAAGTGGGTGCTGATGGCGAGGAAGACCCCGCCGAGTCCGGCGAGCGCGCCGGAGATGATCACCGCGGCGTACTTGTACGTGTAGACGTTGACGCCCAGCGACTCGGCCGCCACCGGGTTCTCGCCGCAGGAGCGCAGCCGCAGCCCGAACGGCGTGCGCCACAGGATGAAGAACGTGGCCACGAACAGCACGATGGCCAGCAGCGTGATCGCCGAGATGTTGGTGACCAGGCCGCCGACGATCCCGGCCAGGTCGGAGACGAGGAACCAGTGGTGCTTCTCCACGGTGTCCAGCCAGTGCGACAGGCCGGGCACGGTGAACTGCTTGGCGTTGTCCAGTTGGGGCGACTGCTTGGGCGTACCGCCCTTGCGCGCGGCCTCGCCGACGTTGAACCAGCGCTTGGCGAGGTAGGAGGTGACGCCCGCGGCGAGGATGTTCATCGCGACACCGGCGACGATGTGGTCGACGCCGAAGGTGACGGTGACGATCGCGTGCACCAGCCCGCCCAGCGCGCCGCCGAGGACGCCGGCCAGCACCGCGACCCACGCGTTGGTCTGCCAGCCCGCCCACGCGCCGAAGAACGTGCCGAGGATCATCATGCCCTCAAGGCCGATGTTGACCACGCCGGCCCGCTCCGACCACAGGCCGGCCAGACCGGCCAGGCCGATCGGCACCGCGCTGGCCAGCGCGCCCGCGACCTGCCCGGAGGAGGTGACGTCCTCCGCGCCGGTGATCGCGCGGACCGCGGAGACCGCGATCAGCGCGCCCGCGATGAGCAGCAGGATCACCGGCAGGGTGAGCTTGACCCGCCCGCCGGCCCTGGCCCCGGGCCTGACGCGCGGCGCTGCGGGCGGCGGCGTCCGAGTCGTGGTGGCACTCATGCCGCGACCTCCTGCTTGTCGTCCGTGCCCGCGCCGGCCGCGGCGAGTTCCGCGCCGACCTGGCGTTGCTGCCGGGTGAGGCCGTAACGGCGCACCAGTTCGTAGGCGATGACCACGGCGAGCACGATCACGCCCTGGATGACGCCGACGATCTCCTTGTCGTAGCCCTGGAACTCCAGGCCGGCCGAGGAGCGTTCGAGGAACGCCCACAGCAGCGCGCCGACCCCGATGCCGACCGGGTTGTTCCGGCCGAGCAGGGCGACCGCGATCCCGGTGAAGCCGATGCCGGTCGGGAAGTCGGTGCCGTAGTCGTAGGACTGGTTGAGCAGGGTCGGCATGCCGACCAGGCCGGCCATGGCGCCGGAGATCAGCATGCTGGTGATGACCATCCGCTTGACGCTGACGCCGCTCGCCTCGGCCGCGGACTCCGAGCGGCCGACGGCGCGCAGGTCGAAGCCGAAGCGGGTGCGGGAGAGCAGGAACCAGTAGACGACGCCGGCCAGCACCGCGAAGACGATGAAGCCGAAGACCGGGTCGGTGGCGGTCTTGAAGCTGAACAGGTGGCTGGAGGTCGGGATCGGCTTGGTGGACACCATGTTGGCGTCCTTGTCGAGCACGCCGAGCCGGCCGCCCTGGAGGAAGTAGCCGATCACGATGCCCGCGATCGAGTTCAGCATGATCGTGGAGATGACCTCGCTGACCCCGCGGGTCACCTTCAGCACGCCGGCGATCGCCGCCCAGGCCGCGCCGACCGCCATCGCGGTCAGGATGATGACCGGCACCTCGACGACGCCGGGGATGGACAGCGCGCCGCCGACCACGGCGGCGAAGAACGCCGCCAGCCGGTACTGCCCGTCGACACCGATGTTGAACAGGTTCATCCGGAAGCCGACGGCGACGGCCAGGCCCGCCAGGTAGTACGTGGTGGCCTTGTTGAGGATGTAGACCTGGCTGTTGGACTTGCCGCCGTAGGTCAGCATCACGTTGAACGCGTGGAACGGCTCCTTGCCGGTGGCCAGCAGCACCAGCGCGGTCACCACCAGCGCGCTGACGACCGCCAGCACCGGTGCGGCGACCCCCAGCAGGGCGCGGTCCTTGTCGAACTTCCTCATCGGTCCTCTCCCCCGGCCTGCTCGCCGATCTGCCGTTCGAGGTGCCCGGACGCGGCGCCGGTCATCGCCGAGCCCAGTTGCTCCGGGGTGATGGTCGACGGGTCGGCGTCCGCGACCAGCCGGCCGCGGTACATCACGCGCAGCGTGTCGGACAGGCCGATCAGCTCGTCGAGGTCCGCGGAGATCAGCAGCACCGCCAGGCCCTCGCGGCGGGCGGCGCGTATCTGGTCCCAGATCTGCGCCTGCGCGCCGACGTCCACGCCCCGGGTCGGGTGCGCGGCGATCAGCAGCTTCGGCAGGTGGCTCATCTCGCGGCCGACGATCAGCTTCTGCTGGTTGCCGCCGGACAGCGAGGCCGCGGTGACCTCGATGCCGGGGGTGCGCACGTCGTATTCGCGGACGATCCGCTCGGTGTCGCGGCGGGCGGCGGCCGGGTCGATGAGGAAGCCGCGGCTGTTGGGCTGCTCGGTGACGTGGCCGAGGATGCGGTTCTCCCACAGCGGGGCTTCCAGCAGCAGGCCGTGCCGGTGCCGGTCCTCGGGGATGTAGCCGATGCCGTCCTCGCGGCGGCGCCGGGTCGGGTCGGCGGTGACGTCCCGGCCGTCCAGCACCAGCGAGCCGGTGTCCGGCGGGCGGGTGCCCATGATCGCCTCGACCAGTTCGGCCTGGCCGTTGCCCTCCACGCCCGCGATGCCGAGCACTTCGCCCTTGTGGATGGTGAAGCCGACGTCGTCGAGCACGATCCGCTCGACGCCCTCCGGGTCGACCGCGGCCAGCCGCAGGCCGGCCACGGTGAGCATCGGCTCGTCGGTGACGGTGGACTCGCGGGTCTCGGGCGAGGGCAGTTCGCTGCCGACCATCAACTCGGCGAGCTGCTTGGCGGTGGTGTGCGCGGGGTCGGCGCTGCCCACGGTGGTGCCGCGCCGGATGACGGTGATCTCGTCGGCGACCGAGAGCACCTCGCCGAGCTTGTGCGAGATGAAGATGACCGTCAGGCCCTGCGACTTCAGCCCGCGCAGGTTCTCGAAGAGCGCGTCGACCTCCTGCGGCACCAGGACCGCGGTGGGCTCGTCGAGGATGAGGATGCGGGCGCCGCGGTAGAGGACCTTGAGGATCTCCACCCGCTGGCGGTCGGCCACGCCCAGGTCCTCGACGAGGACGTCCGGGCGCACCCCGAGGCCGTACGCGTCGGATATCTCGGTGATCCTCGCCCGGGCCCGGCCGCCGATGCCGTGCAGCTTCTCGCTGCCCAGCACGATGTTCTCCAGCACGGTCAGGTTGTCGGCGAGCATGAAGTGCTGGTGCACCATGCCGATGCCGCGGGCGATCGCGGCGCCCGGGTCGCCGAAGGAGACCTGCTCGCCGTTGATCGCGATGGTGCCCTCGTCCGGCTTCTGCATGCCGTAGAGGATCTTCATCAACGTGGACTTGCCGGCGCCGTTCTCGCCCACGAGGGCGTGCACGGTGCCGCCGCGCACGGTGATGTCGATGTCGTGGTTGGCGACGACCCCGGGGAAGCGCTTGGTGATACCGCGCAGTTCGACCGCGGCCGCGCCGCCGGGTTGCGGCGGTTGCGGCGGGGTCGGCGCGGGTGGACTCGTGGACGCGTTGATGGCGCACTCCCCTCGGGGAAAGGCTCGGGCGGGCGGAACGTGGGGGTGAAGGTATCGCGCGAAGGTGAATCTACGCGCGTCGCGGCGGAGATCCACAGCACGGAACTCCCGTCCGGGACTCCGCGACGGGGACCCGCCGCACGGATCCACCGCAGGCAGGCTGCCACGGCACGGGGAAGGCCCGGCCAGGGGGGTGCCGGAACAACCCCCCTGCCGAGCCTCCGCGCTGCGGTCCCGCCGTGGACGACCGGTTCACCCGGATCGGGTCACGGAGTGGACTTGACCTTGATCGCCCCCGACACGATCTTCTGCTTGGCCGCGTCGAGCTGCGACTGGATGTCGCCGATGAAGCCGCCCGACGTCGCCAGCGAGACACCGCCGTTGGCCAGGTTGTACGTGTTGGTGCCGGTCTTCGGCGTGCCGTCGTGCACCGACTTGATGAGGTCGTACACCGCCACGTCGACGTTCTTCACGGCCGAGGTGAGGATCTGCTTGTTGTACTTCGTCAGCGCCGGGTCCTGGTACTGGTCGGAGTCGACGCCTATCGCCCAGGTGCCGGGCTTGCCGGCGATCGTCTGGATCGAGCCGTCGCCGGACAGGCCGGCCGCGGTGTAGATGACGTCGATGCCCTTGTCGAGCATGCCCTTGGCCTTGCCGGAGGCGGCGGCCGGGTCGGCGAAACCCTTGGAGTCGGTCTCGTACAGGTACTGGTCGGTGACCTGGACCGAGGGCTTGGTGGCCTTGACGCCCTGGTCGAAGCCGGCCTGGAAGGTGCCGATCAGGGTGTTGTGCACGCCGCCGATGAAGCCGACCTTGCCGGTCTTGGTCTTCAACGCGGCCGCGACGCCCGCCAGGTACGAGCTCTGCTCGGTGGAGAAGGTCATGCTGTCCACGTTCTTCGCGTCCACGACGGAGTCGACGATCGCGAAGGTGGTCTTGGGGTACTTCTTGGCTATCGCGGTCACCGCGTCGCCGTACGTGTAGCCCACCGCGATCACCGGGTTGTAGCCTGCTCCGGCAAGCTGGTCCAGCCGCTCCTCGCGGTCGGACTCGGTCTCGTCCTGGCTGGCGGTCTGCTCCTTCTCGCCGAGCTTGAACTCCTTCGTGGCCTTGTCCATGCCCCGGGCCGCGGAGTCGTTGAAGGAGTGGTCGCCACGACCGCCGACGTCGTACGCCATGCCGACGCCCTTGTCCTTGCCACCGCTGTCGGTGGAACTGCTTCCGCACGCGGTCGCGGTCAGCGCGAGGGCCGCGGACACGACACCCGCGGCAGCGATCTTGGATACCCGGCGCAAGAGGGTCCCCTTCAGTTCGGAAGCGCCCGATCCGGCGCTGGCTAAGCCGGAGCTTAACGCGCGTAGATCCCAGGTAAAGACCGCATGAAGACCCGTTATCGGATCGACGCATTTCGACCAGGTGAAGCCCCGGTAGCCGGGGCCTCACGTCCCGTCAGGACAGCAGGGCAGCGGCGGTGAAAAGCTCCACGCCCACCGCGATGGCGCCCTCGTCGATGTCGAAGTCGCCCTGGTGCAGGTCGCGCGCCGTGTGGTCGCCGACCGCCCGCACGCCCAACCGGGCCAGCGCGCCGGGCACCTGCTCCAGGTACCAGGAGAAGTCCTCGCCGCCGAGGCTCTGCTCGGTGTCCTCCACGCTGTGGGCGCCGAACCGGCGCGCCATCGCGTCGCGCAGCAGTTCCACCGACGTCGCCTCGTTGACCACCGGCGGCACCCCGCGCTGGTAGGCGATCTCGCACTTGGCCCGGTACATCGCGGCGATCTGGTCGACCACCTCGTGCACCAGGTCGGGGGCGTCGTGCCAGGCGCCCAGCTCCAGGCAGCGGACGGTGCCCTCGAGTTCGGCGTGCTGCGGGATGACGTTCGCCGCGTGCCCGGCCTCGATCCGGCCCCACACGATGCTCAGGCCCGAGCGCGGGTCGACCC
Organism: Streptomyces sp. SN-593; assembly: GCF_016756395.1. Classification (NCBI taxonomy): domain Bacteria; kingdom Bacillati; phylum Actinomycetota; class Actinomycetes; order Kitasatosporales; family Streptomycetaceae; genus Actinacidiphila; species Actinacidiphila reveromycinica. The sequence continues at coordinate 5,386,218 of NZ_AP018365.1, read as the reverse complement.
GGCGGGAGAGCACCGCGGGCAGCTCGGTGGCGAGCTTCGCCGCGGCCATCACCAGGTCGGTGGTCAGGTGCGGCCGGGCGCTGTGGCCGCCGGGGCCGTCCAGCACCAGCTTCAGCTTGTCCGCGGCGGAGGTGATCGGACCGACCCGCAGCCCGATCCGGCCGACCTCGACCTTCGGGTCGCAGTGCACCGCGAGGATGCGCTCGACGCCGTCCAGCACGCCCGCCTTGATCGCGTCGAGCGCGCCGCCGGGCATGACCTCCTCGGCCGGCTGGAAGACCAGCCGGACCGGGCGCGGCAGCCGCCCGAGCCGGTCCAGCTCGGCGAGCACCAGCCCGGTGCCGAGCACCACGGTGGTGTGCGCGTCGTGGCCGCAGGCGTGCGCCCGGCCTTCGACGGTGGAGCGGTACGCGACCTGCTTGGTGTCGGGCACCGGGAGCGCGTCGAGGTCGGCGCGCAGCGCGAGCCGCCCCCGGCCGTCGGCCGCGGAGCCGATGTCGCAGACCAGGCCGGTGCCGGCCGGCAGCACGCGCGGGGAGAGCCCGGCCTGCGCCAGGCGGGCCCTGACCTGCTCGGTGGTGCGGAACTCCTGCCGGCCGAGCTCGGGGTGGCGGTGCAGGTCGCGGCGGAAAGCGATCAGTTCGGCGCGCAGCGCTTCGGTCAGTACGGCCTCTGCTGGCGCGCCGGACGGCGCTGCGGGTGAGTCATTCACCCAAGTCACGGTATGCCCCACGACCTGCTCCTCATCGGGTGATCGGGAAAAACGATGTTCTTCTGTGCTGACGGGAGGAGCAAAGAAACGGCCGATCGGCGCATACCTGGTCATCCTCAGGGGTATGCCCTCCCTTTTGGGGTTCAGGCATGAACACATCCATAGTCGCTCAACGAACGAGCGGACGCGAGGCAACGCGCGCCCCGCGGCGCCTCACGCGTGCGGCCCCTTCAGGGCCCCCTTCACCTTACGGCGCCGGTGTTACGGCCCTGTGGCCCGACAGCGCGCGGCCGCGGAGGCGTCAGGGCAGGGCGACCCGGGGGGAGCGCTCGCGGAACCCCCACGCGATCGCCCCCACCGCCGCCACGCACAGGAGGCCGCCGCTGACCAGCGCGGCCGTGCCCGACCAGGCGCTCGCGACCAGGCCGCCGCGCATGTTGCCCAGGTCCGGGCCGGCCTGGCCGACGATCTGCTCGGCCGCGCCCACCCGTCCGAGCAGCGCGTCCGGGGTGTGCAGCCGCACGATGGTGCCGCGCGAGACCACCGCGACGGTGTCGGCGGCGCCGGCCACCACCAGGCAGCCCAGCGCCGCCCACGGGCGCGTCGACAGGCCGAAGCACGCCAGCGCGACGCCCCACAGCGCGGACCCGGCGAGCATGACCGTGCCGGGGCGCGCCAGCCGCGTGAAGGACCCGGACAGCACCGAGGCGGCGATCCCGCCGACCGCGATCGCGCTGAGGAACAGGCCGAGGGTGCGCGGATCGCCGCCGAACCGCTCGGTGTCGACCAGCGGGAAGAGGCTGATCGGCATGGACAGCACGGTGGCCGCCAGGTCGGTGAGCAGGGCGCCGCGGACCGCGGGGGTGCGGGCGAGGAAGGCCAGGCCGTCGGCGACACCGCGCAGCCCGGGCCGGGCCGGCCCGTCGACGGCCGGGGCCTCCTCGGCGGCCGGGTCCGCCACGGCCGTCGGGCTGGCCGCGGGTGTCGGGACGGCGAGGGGTGTCGGGACGGCCGCGGATGTCGGGACGGCCGTGGCGGACCCGGCGGTCGTCACCGCGGTGGCCGCCTCCTCCGCGGGCGCGGCGGCAACCGGCTTCGCCGGGAGGCCGAACAGTCCGTAGAGCCCGGCGCCGAAGGAGACCGCGTCGAGCAGGTAGCAGCCGCCGACGCCCCACACGCCGATGACGATCCCACCGAGTGCGGGCCCCAGCAGCATCTGGGCCTGGAACGCGATCCGGTTGAGGGCGAGCCCGGCCGCGAGCGACTCCCTGGGCAGCAGTTGCGGCAGGAACGCGCCGGACGCCGGACCGGAGAAGGCGCCGAACGACGACTGCACCGCGAGCAGGCCGAGCACGGCGGCCACCGGGAAGCCGGTGCCGAGTACCTGTACGGCGAGCAGCGCCGAGCACGCCGCCTGGCCGAAGGCCGACCCCAGGCACAGCCGGCGCCGGTCCACCCGGTCCGCCACCGCGCCGGCCGGCAGCCCGAGCGCCACCACCGGCAGGGCCTGGGCCAGGCCGACCGCGCCGCTCCACACGGTGCTGCCGGTCGCCTGCCACACCTGGTACATGACGGCGACGAGCGTCATCTGCGCGCCGAACCCCGACACGGCCCGCCCGGTCCACAGCCGTCGGAACGCCGGGGAGACGCGCAGCGGCGCGGTGTCGACGAGCAGGCGCCTCAGGGCCCGTCCGGCGGATCCCGCCGGGCTCGCGGCGTCCGGCGCGATCCGCCGCACGGGCCTCAGCCCCACTCGGGGTCCTCCGCGAGCAGCGCGGCGATCCGGTCGTGGAAGCCGCGCCGGGCGAGGGCGGCGCGCATGTCCTCGACGACCCGGCTGAGCGGGTAGGGCAGTTCGGCCTCCAGCTCGGCGCTGGCCCGCTCGGTGGCCCGCCACTCCGCGGCGAGCCGGCCCGCCATCCGGCGCGCCTTCGCGGTGAGGACCACCTGCCGGGTCCGCGCGTCCGACCCCGGCACGGTCCGCACCAGCCCGGCGGACCGCATCGCCGCGACCTTCTGGCTGACCGCGGAGTGGGTGCGGTGCACGGACGCGGCGAGCTCGGTGATCGTCATCGGGCCGCGCGCGTGCAGCCGCAGGAGTTCCATCACGTACGCGGGCCTGATGCCGTCGAGCGCCGCCTCGGCGTAGATCCGCCCGATGTCGTCGTCCATCTCGGCGAGCAGCAGCCGCAGCGGCCGCCACAGCCCCTCCTCGGTGGGGTCGCTCCCCGCGGCGCCCCCGGGCGCCTGCTCCGTGCCGTCCATTCCGCCGATGCAACAGCACTTATACAAACACTGTCAAAACATTTTCGGCGCGCCTGTCAGGAGTCGGGGCGGTGCGCACGGGCGCGACGGCCGCCCGCGCCTCGTCGGCCGGCGGGCCGCGGACGCCGACCTCCGACCGGCGGGCCGCGGGCTGCGGGCTGCGGGCTGCGGGCTGCGGGCTGCGGACGCTGACCTCCGACCGGCGACCGGCGACCGGCGACCGGCGGGCCGCGGGCCGCGGGCCGCGGGCCGCGGGCCGCGGGCCGCGGGCCGCTAGGTCACACCTCCGGAGGCGGCGGAGGGGGACGCGGTGGGGCGGGGGCAGGACGGGGAGGTGCGGGTGAGGTGCCAGCCGGGGGCGGTCACGTCGATCCGGACCGGCTGCCGGCCGGGTCCGGGGGATGCCGCGCCCGGGAAGGGGGACACGGCGGCGGGGACTGCCGCGGGCCACGCCTCCGAGGCGGTACAGGCCAGTTGCTCCATCGCGAGCGCGTCGAGCCGCGGCACCGGGGCGGGCAGCGCCACGGTGACCGTACGGCCCCGCACGCCCACCGCGGGGGCCACCGGGGACCGGGGCAGGTGCGTGGTGAGGTCGGGGCGCCCGGCGGCCGCGGGCCCGGCCAGCAGCAGGTCCACCGCCGCGGCCTCCGGCTCCGACCCGTCCGGCACCGTGTGCTCGGCCGCCTGGAGCCGGCCGTCGGCGTCGAGGAAGTAGACCGGCACGACGCGGAGCGCGGCCGGCCCGCTGGGCAGCCCGTCCACGGGCACCCCCACGTCGATGACGCCGGTGGTGGGCACCCCGCAGCCGGCGAGCAGCACCAGCGCGGCGGCGCCCGCGGCACCGGCCGCGCCGGCGTGCCACGCCCTCGCGCCCCCTCCGCCGCGCCGCGCCCTCACGCCCCCTCCCCCGCGCCGCGCCCTCACGTGTCCTCCCCCGACCGCGCGCCCGCGGGCCGCTCCGGCAGCTCCACCGTGAAGACGGCGCCGCCCCCCGCCGCGTTCCGCGCCCGGACGGTGCCCCCGTGCAGCCGCACGTTCTCCGCGGTGATCGCCAGCCCGAGCCCGCTGCTCTCGCTCCGGGTGCGCGCCGAACTCGCCTTGTAGAACCGCTCGAAGACCTGCGACAGCGCCTCCGGAGCGATCCCGGGCCCGTGGTCGGCCACCACCAGCCGCGCCCCCGGCGGCTCCGCCGCCCGCTCCAGCGTCACCGTGACCGGCGGCGCGCCGTGCCGCAGCGCGTTGCCGACGAGGTTCGCCACCACCACGTCGAACCGCCGCGGATCCACCGCCGCCCGCAGGTCCCCGGGCCCGGGCAGCCGCAGCTCCACCCCCTCCCCCCAGCCGCGCGCAGCCAGCGTGCGCCGCACCGACTCGGCCAGGTCGATCTCGTCGAGGTGGAGTTCGGCCGCGCCCGCGTCGAACCGGGAGATCTCCATCAGGTCGTTCACCAACCGCACCAGCCGCTCGGTCTCCTCGCTGATCAGCCGCACCGCCTCGGCGGTGCCCTGCTCCAGGCCCGCCGCCTCCTCGTCCAGCACGTCGGTGACCGCCGACATCGCGGCGAGCGGCGTGCGCAGCTCGTGCGAGACGTCCGCGGCGAACCGCCGGGCCTGGGCCTCCATCCGGCGCAGCTCGGACACCGACCGCTCCAGCGCCACCGCCGTCTCGTTGAACGCCGCCGACAGGTCCGCGAGTTCGTCCGACCCGTTGACGTTGAGCCGGGTGTCGAGGTGGCCCGCGGCCATCCTGCGGGTGGCCTGGCGCAGCGCCCGCACCGGGCGCAGCACGCCGCGGGAGACGAACAGCGCCAGCAGCACCGCCAGGCACAGCGCGGGCAGCGCCGCCCGCTCGACCGCTCCGACCAGCGCGGTGACGTAGCGCTGCTCGGTGGTCTGCGGCACCACGAGGTAGAAGGCGAGCCCGGACCCGACCCGCTCGTCGTCCCCGGTGCCGTGGACGACGGGCAGGCCGACCACGAGCGAGGAGGCGCCGCCGATGTGCACGCGCTGGAAGACCGCCACCTTGCGGGTGCGCACCGACCGGCGCAGTTCCGCGCTCAGCTCGGGGAAGCGGTCGCCGGGCTGCGAGCCGGCTCGCAGGGAGCCGTAGGTGGCCAGCACCCGCCAGTGCTGGGAGCGGTGGGTGGTGGCGAGGTCGTCCACCAGGGAGGACAGTTCGGCCTGCCCGGGCTGGGGCGGGATGCCGGGGGTCAGCGCGTCGACGCTGTCCCGGAACTGGTTGACGACGGTGTCCTGGCTCTGCTGGAGCACCCCGGTGCGTGCCTCGCGGAAGGTCAGGGCGCCGGTGCCGAGGGCGCTCACCGCCGCGATCAGGCCGAAGCCGGCGACGAGGCGGAATCGCAGACTGCGTACGGCTCCGGGCATCCTGACCATCGCGTCCGGCCGCCCTCACACCGCGCGGAAGCGGTAGCCGAAGCCGCGCACCGTCTCGATGCAGCCGGAACTCCCGCCGTGGGCGGTGGAGTTGCCGGAACGGCCGGAAGCACCCGCGCCGGAGCCGGACGCCGAACTCGGACCCGGGCCCGAACCGGACGCGGAACCCTGGCGCGCCACCGGACCGGAGCCCGAGCCCGACACCTGGCCGGGACCTGGCGCCGGACCGCCGCCGCTCCCGCCGAGCTTGCCCCGCAGCCGCTTCACGCACGCGTCCACCAGCCGCACGTCGCCGTGGTAGCTGTGCTCCCAGACCTGCTCCAGCAACTGCTGGCGGCTGAGCACCCGCCCGGGCGAGGCCGACAGCGCCAGCAGCAGGCGCAGTTCGGAGGGGGCGAGCGGCACCGGCTCGCCGCGGTAGGTGACCACCATGGCCGCGCGGTCGACCACGAGGTCGCCGTAGGTGCTCGGCACCGGCCGCGCCCGGCCGGCCGCGCCGGGGTCGGTACGGCGCAGCACCGCGCGTATCCGCGCCTCCAGCACGCCGGCCCGCACCGGCTTGACCACGTAGTCGTCCGCGCCCGCCTCCAGGCCGACCACCACGTCCACGTCGTCGCCGCGGGCGGTCACGATGATGATCGGGACCTGGTCGCGGTCGCGTATCCGCCGGCAGACGTCGAGTCCGCGCATGCCGGGCAGCATCAGGTCGAGCACCACGACGTCCGGCCGCCGCGTGCGCAGGAGGGCGAGCCCCTCCTCGCCGGTGGGCGCGGACGTGACGGTGTGCCCGCGGTGCCGCAGCGCCACTTCCATGCCCCGCCGCACGGCGGGGTCGTCTTCGATCAGCAGGACCCGGGACACGCGCATCAGTATGGGCACGCCGTCCGGCCGGCGGGCGGGCCGGACGCCCGTCGGAGGGCGACTGTTGCAGAACGGTCACACGGGCCGGCTCCGCGCCGACGGCCCCAGCAGGCACGTCCGGCCGGCCGTTGCACCTTCGTGACCTCACGGGCCAAGAGCCATCATGTGCCGGCGTGAGCCTGGGGCCAGCACGCACCGTACGCGGTCGCCCGGTCCCCCTCCCCCGCCGCCGTCGTACCGGTGCGCCGTCATGCCGTCGACCGGAGAGGACGTGGAATGGGCAGCAGGGCACGCAGGCGGAGGGCGGCCCCCCGCACGGGTCACGGGCGGGCGTCCCGGCGGGCGCCCGGGCACCGAGGCCCCTACCTGGTCCTCGGGTTGGCCTTCCTGGCACTGCTGGGGGTGACGCTCTTCGCGGTGCGCTCCGGCAGCCGGGCGCACGCCGACACGGCGCCGGCGCGTGCCGCCGGCGGCCACGCGACGCCCGCGACGCCCGCGACGCCCGCGAGCCCGACCACGGGCACCGCGCCGCCTCCGGCGACCGGCTCGCCGCGGCCGTCGGTCACCCCGACCGTCCCGACGCACGGCTCGGGCACCTTCACCACCGCCGACGCGTCCGGGGAGGCGGTCGGGCACGGCGACATACGCCGCTACGAGGTGGAGGTCGAGGGCGGCACCGGCGTGGCGGCCCAGGCCGCGGCGAAGGAGATCCAGGGCATCCTCGCCGACCCGCGCGGCTGGACCGACGACGGCCGCGACGGCTTCCAGCTCGTCTCCTCCGGCCCCGCCGACTTCGTCGTCAAGATCGCCACCCCGGACACGGTGGACGCCATCTGCGGCGCCGCCGGGCTGCACACCCACGGCGAGGTCAACTGCGACGTCGGCGCGACCGTCGTGGTCAACCTCAAGCGCTGGCTGCTCGGTTCGCCGCAGTTCCCCGGACCGATCGACGACTACCGGGCGCTGATCATCAACCACGAGGTGGGCCACCGCATCGGCCACGGCCACGAGGGCTGCCCCGGCGCCGGCAGGCTCGCACCGGTGATGATGCAGCAGATCGACGGGTTGCACGGCTGCAAGGCGAACGCCTGGCCGTACGACGCCGACGGCCGTTACATCCAGGGTCCGCCGGTCGCCTGACCACCCGGCCGGACCCGCGCGGGCGGAAGGTCAGCGCAGCGGGCCGAGCAGCCGGGCGTACAGGTCGAGCAGCGGCGCGGACTCGGTCTGCCAGGACCACTGCCGCAGCAGTTCCACCCGGTCGTACGCCTTGCGGTAGCGGCGCGGGTTGGTGAGCACCGCGCCGACCGCCCGCACGAAGTCGGCGGTGTCGCGGGCCCGGAACACCTCGCCGTTGCCGGCCTCCAGGGTGGCCGCGGCCATCGCCCGCACGTCCGAGACCACGACCGGCAGCCGGGCGTGGGCGTATTCGTAGTAGCGGGTGGCCAGGACGGTCTGGTGGTGCGGGAGCTGGTGCACCGGCAGCACGCCGATGTCGGCCGAGGACAGGAACGCCGGGATCTCGGGCACCGGCACGTACCGCACCACGTGCAGCCGGGCGTGCACGCCGATCCGGGAGGCGCGGTCGCGCAGCTCCGCCAGGTACGGGTCGTCCGGGTCGGGCACCACGAACGCGGCGTGCAGGTCGTAGAGCTTCGGCAGCGCCTCCACGACGGTGGACGCGCCGCGGTCGGGGGTGACCGGGCCGGTGTGCACCAGCAGCGGGACGTCCGGGCCGAGCCGGCAGCGGGCGCGTACCCCGGCGTCGCGGCGGCCGGTCACCCGGGTCGCCGGCGGGGTGTTGCGGGCCACCGTGGGGAGCGTGGACAGGCCGTGCCGGACCAGCAGTTCGCCGGCGAGGCGGTCGCCGACGGTGACCACCCCGTCGGCCTCCCGGGCGTAGGAGCGCAGCAGCGCGTCGTCCACGACGGCGGCCCGCCGGGTGGCGGCGGGGACGTGCGGCGGCGCGTCCCACACCACCTCGATCCGGTGCCCGGCGCCCTCCGCGCGCAGCGCGGCCCGGATCGCCAGGGCCAGCGCGCGGTGGCCGAGCGCGTGGATCAGGTGCGGGCGGACCGCGTCGAGCACCGGTCCGTAGGCGACCTCCTGGTCCAGCAGGGCCGGGTCCAGCCGCCGCCACGCCCGGCGGCCGAACGCCAGGCGGGCGAGTTCCGCGGCGAGGTCGTCGAGCCGCGTGTCCGGGGTGCGCCGGCGCTCCACCGCGGCGCGGTGCTGGGCGGCGCGCAGCCCGGTCCAGCCGGCCCGCACCGCCAGCCCGGCCAACGTCAGGCCGTGGCCGGCGCGGGCGAACGCCTGGAGCGGCAACGGGCGGTGCATCACGTCGAGTTCGGCGGCGCGGGTGGCCAGCAGCGAGCGGTACGCGGCCAGGAGCGCGGTGCGGCGCTCGTACGCCTCCGCGCCGCGGTAGGCGAGCGGCCAGCGCAGGCCGGGGCGGGGGCGGCGCTCGCGGTGGCCGCCGAGCGCGGTCTCCACGGTGACGTCCCGCACGGTGACGGAGGGCGGGGCCGATCTCGCCGGCCCCGTTCCGACCAGCGTCACCGCGTACCCCGCGGTGTCCGCGGCCGAGGCCACGCGCACGGCCCGGGAGTCGCCGTCCAGTGCGCCGTCCGTCACGATCACGACGCGCAGCGCCGGCCGGGGTGAGGGCTCCGCCATTCCCGCATCCGATCCCACGGAGGTGAACGTGCGTGACCCCCCGGGTGGCCCGCAGTTGTCGGTTCCGGGACCACCTCCCGGTGGACGGTCCCCTCCGGGCATCCCCGTCCCGCGGGTTCCGGACCACCTCCCGGTGGACGGTTCTCTCCAGAGTTCCCCGTCCCGCGGGTTCCGGAGCCTTGCGGTCCCCTGCGGCCGGCCGCGCAGTTCCCCGCCCCCCTGCGGGGCGCACCCGTCGTCCGCGGAAGGACCCGCACCTGCCCGGGGGCGCGGGGAACGGCGCGGCCAGCCCCCGCCGGCGGGTGGTCCCGGGACGGACGGGACGGGGCACCCCGGGGGGACGGGGGCGCCCTGCTACGTGAGGTTGTGGAGGGTGCGCGCCTTGTCGGTGATGTCGGTGAGGAACGTGTGCGCCCGCGGGGACGCCGCGTTGGTGAGCCACTCCTCGTCGATGTCGCAGACGGTGATCGCCACCCCGGTCCCGGCCAGCGCCAGCGGCAACGTGTGGACGACCGTCGAGGGGAAGGACAGCACGGCCCGCCCGATCGGCCCGCGCCGGGCCACCAGTTCCAGCGGCAGGTCCGGCCGCACGATCTCCAGCCCGGTCTCCGCGGCGAGCCGGTGCAGCTTCGCCGGCGCCTCCCGGCGGTGCGCGAAGTACCGCCGGGCGCCGTGGCGTTCGGCGAGCCCGCGGACCACCGCGAGGTACCGCTCGGGATCGACGACCCCCGTCTCGACCAGCGAGGTGCCGATCAGGTCGGTACCGGCCAGCGTCCGCGGCGGCCCGAACCGCCCCCGGGTCCAGGCGAACCGGTTGGCCCGCAGCGCCATCCCGGGCGGCGGTGTGGCCGGCATCGCGCTGAACAGCTCGATCCGGCAGCGCCGGCCGGGGGTCAGCCGCCGGCGCGCACCGCGGGCGAAGGCGCCGAAGGCCACGTCGGCCGGGGAGCGGCGCTTCCCGCTGCGGTGCCAGCGCACCAGCTTCCCGCGCCGCGCGAGGATCTCGGTGAACTCCATGGTCGCGGTGCCGTCGTCGACCACCGTGATGTCCCTCGCCCGGCACAGCGGCAGCAGCACCTGCACCAGCCGCGAGAACGGGTCGCCGATCACCAGCCGGCGCACCCGTATCAGCGTCGGCGCCAGGGCGAACGCGGTCCGCAGCAGCCCGCCGCGACCGCCGCGCGCCTCGTACCAGCGCACCAGCGCACCCTCGTCGCGGGCGAGTTCGGCCATCCGCCGCAGTTGGCCGCGGCTGGTCGGGTCCGCGGGCGAGAGCACCACGACGGTGAGGGGTTCCGCCCGCTCACCGGGGGCGGCGGGCGGCCGGACGTGGGCCCACTCCAGCACGTTGAGCAGCTGCACGGGCGACTCGACGAGCGCGACGGCACCCGGTGGGGCGGGCCGGTCGGCCATGGGGGTTCCTTTCGGTGGGCGGCCGTACGCGTCCGCCCTCGACTCCGACCCGCGCCCCGCGTGCCGTCCCTCCGCGGAAGGAGCCGCACGCCGGGCGCGGGCGCTGGGGGACTCCCCCCGGTCTCGCCGAGGGGAGCGCTGCCCGGGCGGCGAGGCGCGGGCAGGCGGGAACGGGCGTCCGCCGGGCCCGGCGAACCGACCGGACCGGTCCGCCCGGAAGAACGGACGGACGGACGGTTCAGACGGTCGCCTCGGCCGGCTGCTCGGCCTCGGACTCGGCCACCACGCCGGGCACCCGGCGCAGCTTCTTCATCGGGCCCAGCTCGCCCTCGTAGACCTTCTTCACGCCGTCGCCCAGCGAGGTCTCGATGATGCGGATGTCGCGGACCAGCCGCTCCAGGCCCTGGGTCTCGACGGACGCGGCCTGGTCCGAGCCCCACATGGCGCGGTCGAGGGTGATGTGCCGTTCGACGAAGACCGCGCCGAGGGCGACCGCGGCGAGCGTGGTCTGCAGGCCGACCTCGTGGCCGGAGTAGCCGACCGGGACGTTCGGGAACTCGGCCTGGAGGGTGTTGATCATGCGCAGGTTCAGCTCCTCGTGCTTCGCCGGGTAGGTCGACGTGGCGTGGCAGAGCACGATGTTGTCGCTGCCCAGCACCTCGACCGCGTGCCGGATCTGCTTCGGCGTCGACATGCCGGTGGACAGCACCACGGTGCGGCCGGTGCCGCGCAGCGCGCGCAGCAGCTCGTCGTCGGTGAGGCAGGCCGAGGCGACCTTGTGCACCGGCACGTCGAACTTCTCCAGGAACTCCACCGAGGGCACGTCCCACGGGGAGGCGAACCAGTCGATGCCCCGCTTGCGGCAGTACTCGTCGATGGCGCGGTAGCCGTCCTCGTCGAACTCGACGCGGTGCCGGTAGTCGATGTAGGTCATCCGGCCCCAGGGGGTGTCGCGCTCGATCTCCCACTGGTCGCGCGGGGTGCAGATCTCCGGGGTGCGCTTCTGGAACTTGACCGCGTCGCAGCCGGCGGCCACGGCCGCGTCGACGAGGGCGAACGCGTTCTCCAGGTCGCCGTTGTGGTTGATGCCGATCTCGCCGGTGATGTACACGGGCTGGCCGTTGCCGATGTGGCGGGAGCCGACGGCGCGGAGGTTGGCGGGGAGGGTCGTGGTCACGGCGTGTGTTCCTTCACTACGGGGGTTGGGACAGGGGGTTGGCGCGGGCCGCGGGGCCCTGGGGAGGCGAGGACCGGGATGGCTGGGAAGGGGCCGGGCCGGGGACCGGCGGGCGGGCTCGGCGGTGGACTCGGCGGTGGGCTCAGCGGGCGAGCGAGGGGCCGAGCAGCCAGGCGGCGATCTCGCGGATCGCGCCGTCCCCGCCCTCCCGGGTGGTCACCGCGCGCGCCGCGGCGCGCACCACGTCGTGGGCGCCGGCCACGGCGACCGGCCAGCCGACGAGGCCGAAGCACGGCAGGTCGTTGACGTCGTTGCCCGCGTACAGCACCCGCTCGGGCGCGATGCCCTGCTCCTCGCACCACTGCTTGAGCGCGAGGTCCTTGCGGTCGATGCCGTGCAGCACCGGCACCTTGAGCTTGCGGGCGCGGGCGGCCACGACCGGGTTGGTCTCGGTGGACAGGATCAGCACGGGCACGCCCGCGCGGCGCAGCGCCGCGATGCCGAGGCCGTCGCCCCGGTGCACCGCGACCGTCTCGTGGCCGTCGGAGTCGATCAGCACCCGGTCGTCGGTCTGGGTGCCGTCGAAGTCGAGGACGACCGCGTCCACGTCGTCGCGGCGCGGGGTGCCGGCGCCGGCGTCCAGCAGCGGGGCGAGCGCGCGGGCCCGTTCCAGGTCGGCCGGCTCGTCGATCTCCAGCACCCGGGCCGGGTCGGTCCACACCAGGCTGGTACGGCCGAAGAAGCGGTGCCGGGCGGCGCGGAAGCCGTCGGCGCGGAACCCGTAGGCGGCACCGGTCTCCAGCAGGTCCTGCGGACGGTCCTGGCGGCGCGGGCGGGTGGACTTGTCATGGTTGACGCCCACGCCGCTGCCGCGGAAGTCCGCGCCCGCGCCGTGCGCGCCGCCCGCACCCTGCGTGCCGCCCGCACCGGCCTCGCCCCGCGCACCGGCCTCCTCGTCCGCGCCGTGCGGGCCGCCGGCCCGCCAGACGAAGCCGTGGAAGGGCGCCACCGTGTGCGCGGTGTCCGCCCCGCCCACGGTGATCGCCTCGACCACGCCGTCGAGTTCCCCGCCGGTGACGAACGGGCTGGTGCACTGGACGAGCAGCACCACGTCGGCGGCGGCGCCGCTCATCGCCTCGTACGCGTCCATGGCGTGCAGCACCGCGGCCTCGCTGGTCGCGGTGTCGCCGGCGATCGCCGCCGGCCGCAGCACCACCTCGGCACCGGCCGACCGCGCCACCTCGGCGATCGCCGGGTCGTCGGTGGACACCACCGTCACGCCGATCCGGCGGGCGGCGGCGCAGGCGCGGACCGCGCGGGCCACCAGCGGCACCCCGCCGACCGTCGCGACGTTCTTGCCCGGCACGCCCTTGGAGCCGCCGCGGGCCGGGATGACGGCGAGGACCCGGGCCTCGCCGGCCGGGGCGCGGGACGGCTCCCCCGCGGGCGTGATCGTCTGGGTCATCGTGCGGCTCCTGTCGTGGGGGCGGTACGGGCCGCGGGCGCGGCAGGGTGCGCCGCTCGGGCGCGGCGGGGGCACGTGGCCGTGTGCGGGGTCCGGGGCGGCGTCCCACCGCGCCCGGGGCCCGCGGTGCGCGGCCGGCTCACAGCTGGCCCCAGCGGCGGATGGCCGGGGCGACGCGCTGCACGCCCTGGCGGTAGGCGGTGCGCGCGGACTTGCGCAGCACCCGGCGGGCGGCCTTGCGCACCCGGTTGCCGTTGCCGCCGGCGGCGGCCCGCACCGCGGGCAGGCCCTCCGGGTCCAGGCCCTGCCGGGCGAGGATGCCGGGCAGGTAGCCGGGCGCGGTGCGCAGCGTGTAGTACGGCGCCAGCCGCGGCAGCCGGCCGGCGGCGAGCAGGCCCTGTACGCGGGCGCGCAGATCGGCGTACGGATCGCCGGGGGCCACGCCGTGGGCGGCGGTCCAGGCGGGGTCGGCCCGGGGCAGCTCGCCGTCGTCGAGCTGGTCCCAGGAGGCGAGGCAGCCCGAGCCGAGGAAGTGGTGGTTGCCGAGCGGCTCGCGGATGCCCAGGTCGGTGAGGACGGCGGTGGGTATGCCGCGGTACAGCGACTCCAGCGCGGCGGTGGAACTGACCGTGACCAGCAGGTCGGTGCGGTCGAGGACCTCGCCCATCGCCCCGTAGACCAGCGAGACGTTCTCCGGCGGCTCCAGCGCCTGCATCAGGTGCTGGTAGGGGTGCTCCTCGACGTGCGTGGTCTGCTCGCCGGGCATGCTGCGCAGCTTCACCAGCACCTCGCGCTCGGGGTGCCGGCGGGCGTGCTCGACGGCCCGGCGCAGCAGGTAGAGCCGGTCCGGGCGCTCGGCCGGCGCGGACGGCTGCACCGCGAAGGTGACGGTGAACGGCGTACCGGGATCGCGCCGGTACGGTGCGCCGTCCAGGAACGGCAGCGCCGTCTCCACGATCGCGCCGGTCGGGAAGCCGACCCCTTCGTACACGGAGCGGAAGCGCAGGGCGTCGTCGGTGCTGTTGGCGAGGACCACGTCGGCGCCGGCCCGCAGCAGCAGGCCGTCGGCGAGCTTCTCGTAGACCACGCCGACGTAGCCGGTGACCACCACCGGGCGGCGCGGGTGGCCGCGCCAGGCGCGGTCGAAGCCGTGCAGGAAGCACTGGATGGTGCCGCCCACGCAGGACACGACGAGCACGTCGCAGCCGTCGGCGCTCACCTCGGCGAGGATCTCCGCGGCGGTCTGCTCGGTCATCGAGTCGGCGGTGATGCCGAGTTCGGCGAGCTGGCGCGGTGTGGGGGTGGCACGGCCGCGCAGGAACCGGGCGTCGATCCGCGCGTCCGGCGCGATCCGGCGCGCGGTCAGCGCACCCCACTTCCACCGGGTGTCCGAATCGGCGATCACCGTGACCCGCAGGGGCCCTGACGTACGTTCTGGCACATCGCAGACAGTAGGAAGCGGGTGGGTGGAACGGACTAATCGAAGGCCAACGGAAGGTAAACAGAATGCCGCTACTTCGCGAGCCGCATTCCGTCGCAGAGGGCACACCCGTCCGACATTCTCCGTTTACCTGGAAGTACGCGCACGGCCAAGTACCGGGCCGGACGGGGACCTAAGGTAATCGGGTGGTCAAGCTCTCCGTCATCGTGCCGTTTTTCAATGTGCAGCCATTCGTCCCCGACGCGCTGCGAAGCCTGCGGGCCAATGCCCGCGAGGACTTCGAGTTCCTGTTGATGGACGACGGGTCGACCGACCGGACTCCGGAACTCCTGGAGGAGGGCGCCGGTTCGCTGCCGGGTGCCCGGATCATCCGCCGCGACCACACCGGTGTCGCGGCGCTGCGCAACGCGGGCATCGACGCGGCCCGGGGCGAGTACCTCACCTTCATGGACGGGGACGACTGGCTCGCCCCCGGCTACCTGCCGCAACTGGTCGCGGCCATGGACGCGTTGGACGTCGACTTCCTGCGCACCGACCACGTGCAGTGCACCGGCTCCAGCCGCAACGTGATCCGCGCCCCGCACGGCCGGCGCAACGCCCGGATCGACCCGCGCTCGGCGATCCTGCCCGCCGACCGCCCCACCCTCGTGGACTACCCGTACTCCTGGGCCGGCGCCTACCACCGGCGGATCGTCGAACAGGGCCTGGTGCACATGCCCGAGCACCTGCGCACCGCCGAGGACCGGCCCTGGATCTGGCGGCTGCACCGGGAGGCCCGGTCCTGCGCGGTGGTCGGCCTGCTCGGCGTGCACTACCGGCGCGGGGTGACCACCTCGCTGACCCAGATCGGCGACGAACGCCAGCTCGACTTCGTCCGCTCCTTCGACCAGGTGATCGCCGAACTCGCCGGCGACCCCGACGAGGAGCGCTTCCTGCCCAAGGCGATCCGCAACTACTGCGCGATCATCGCCCACCACCTGGACAACATCGACCGGTTCGAACCCGCGCTGGCCCGGCGGTTGAAGGCGCTGTCCGCCGCCGCGCTCGGCCGGCTGCCCGCGGACCTGCTCGCCGCGGCCCTCGACTCGATGGACGACGAACGCAGTGCCCGCGTACGGCGGTTGCGCGGCCGGACGGCGGCCAGAACCGGCGGCGGACCCGGTGCCGACGGCGAGGCCGACGTGCGCGACAACGCCGCCGGCGGATCGGCGGTGGCGTGATGGCCCGCACCCAACTCCTCCTCGCCTCGACCCTGTACGGGATCGCCACGCTCGCCGCGGCAGCCGACGCCGGCGCGCTGCCGCCGGCCGACCGCCGCGTCCTCGTGGTCAGCAACAACGCCGGCGTGCCCGAGACCCACGACGCGCCGGACCTGGCGCCCGGCTTCGAGCCGCTGCGCTCCCGCTTCGACCGGGTCGTGTCCTGGAACGAGGCGATCCGGCCGCTGCACCCGGGCGGCTGGTCGCCCCGGACCGACGAGGTCCCCCTGTGGGACCGGTACTTCCGGACGCTGTGGCGGCTCGGCGACGACGACCTGGACCTGGTGGTGGAGTCCATCCAGGTCGCGCCCGCCCTCTCCTTCGCCCAGGTCTTCACCGGCGCCCCGATCACCGTCTACGCCGACGGCCTGATGTCCTACGGCCCGACCCGCAACAAGCTCGGGCTGCTCGTGGACACCCGGATCGACGCACTGCTCCACCTCGACCTGGTGCCCGGCCTGGAGCCCCTGCTGCTCAGCGAGTTCCAGGTGCCCTCGCGGGTGGTGCCGAGCGCCGCGTTCACGAAGGTGCTCACCGAGGTCGCCGACGCCACCCTCGGATACGGCGCCGCACCGGACCCGGTGGACGGACTGCCGCGGGACGCGGCCCTGCTGCTCGGCCAGTACCTGTCGGCGCTGGGCATCCTCACCGTCGAGGAGGAGGAGCGGCTGCACCTGTCGCTGGTGCGCGGCGCGGTCGCGCTCGGCCACCGCCGGCTCGTCTTCAAGCCGCACCCGACCGCGCCCTCGCACTGGTTGGAGCCGCTGCGGGAGGAGGCGCGGGCGCTCGGCGCCGAACTGACCGTGCTGGACAGCCCCGTGCTCGCCGAGGTGGTCTACCAGCGCGCCCGCCCGGCCCTGGTGGCCGGCTGCTTCTCCACCGCGCTGCTGACCGCGTCCGCGCTCTACGGCATCCCCGTCGCCCGCAGCGGCACCAAGCTGCTGCTCGACCGGCTCTCGCCGTACCAGAACAGCAACCGGGTGCCGGTGACCCTGGTGCACGCGCTGCTGCCCGACGTGTCCGACGCGGCCGCCGTACGCGCCTGGACCGCGCCCTCGCCGGAGCAGGTGGCCGCCGACCTCACCCCGCTGCTGCACGCCGTCGGCTACTGCATGCAGTCCGAGGCGTACCCGCACCTTCGGGCGGAGACCGTGGCCTGGCTGGAGGCCCACCTCGGGTCCGGCGCGCGGCCGTACTTCAAGCGCCGCCGGCTGACCTCGCTCGGCCTGCCCGGCGCGCTCCCGGCCAAGCGGTCGCTGGTGCCGCGGGTGCGCGCCGTCCGCCAGGTGGCGCGCGGCGCCCGCGCGCTGAAGAAGGCGGCGCTCGGCTGACAGTGAGGATGTGACGTGGTGACGCTGCTGGTGGGTCTGACCCCTCGGCTGACTGACGTCTCGACTGTCCTGTTTGGGATTTGTCGGCCCATCCGGGCGTCACCACGCACGCGGCCGGACGGGCGCTTGTGACTTCATAGGAGCTTGTCGCATAAGCCCCGTCACTGTCTTGTCCACCCGCCCGACCGGCGCGTGCCGCCCTCGTCGGTACGGATACGCAAGGACGGACATGACCAGCATGACGCACGACGGGCCGCGGATCACCGGCGGAGTCGACACCCACGGCCTGACCCACCACGCGGCCGTGATCGACTCCATCGGCCGGCACCTGGCCGATCGCGAGTTCGAGGCCACCATCCGCGGCTACCGGTACCTGCTGGACTGGATGCGCTCGCACGGCGACCTGGTCGCGGTCGGCGTCGAGGGCACCGGTGCCTACGGCGCCGAGCTCGCCCGCGTGCTGACCGCCGCCGGGGTCACCGTCTTCGACGTAGACCGGCCAGACCGCAAGACACGGCGGATGAAGGGCAAGTCCGACCCGATCGACGCCTATGCCGCCGCAACGGCCGTGCTCTCGGGCCGAGCCGCCGGCATCCCCAAGAGCCGGGACGGCGTGGTCGAGGCCGTGCGGGTCCTGCGACTCGCCCGCCGCAGCGCGGTCAAGGCCCGCACCCAGGCGATGAACCAGATCCGCGGCCTGCTGGTGTCGGCCCCCGCGATGCTGCGCGAGCAGGTCGCCGGTCTGGACCGGGCCGCGCTGATACGCACCCTGGCCCGGCTGCGACCCGGCGAGGACCTCTCGCGGCCGCTGGCGGCGACCCGGGGATCGTTGCGGCGCCTCGCCCGCCGTCTCCAGGCACTGGACACCGAGATCACCGAGCTGGACGCGGAGATCGGCCCGCTGGTCAAGCAGGCCGCCCCGCAGCTGCTGGAGCTGTTCGGGGTCGGGCCCGAGACCGCCGGCCAACTGCTCGCCTCCGCCGGGGACAACCCCGAACGAATGCGGTCGCAGGCCGCGTTCGCCCACCTGGCAGGAGTCGCACCGATCCCGGCGTCCTCCGGCCGCACACACCGCCACCGACTCAACCGCGGCGGCGACAGGGCCGCCAACAACGCCCTGCACACCATCGTCCTGACCCGCATGCGCTTCGACGAACGCACCCGCGCCTACGTCGAACGACGCACCAAGGAAGGGCTGAACAAGAAGGACATCATGCGCTGCCTCAAGCGATTCGTCGCCCGCGAGGTCTACCGCGCCCTGACCACCACACCAACGGAACGAATCACTCAAACCAACCTCGCACCGGCCGCTTGACAAGCATAGGAGCATCCCGGGCACCCGGCCCCCGGCGGCCGGGTGCCCCGATTAACGGACACGGGAGCTCATACGCCCTGCCCTACGATGGAACGGTGAGCGACATCACCCGTGGGAGTCTGCGCGAACAGCCGACACGCGCCGAGGCGATCCTCGCGGCCGGGCTGCGTGACGAGAAGAGACGGCAGACCCGGCGGCACATCGCGGAGGTGGCCACCGGACTGTTCCTCGAACACGGCTTCGCCCGGGTGACCATCGCCGAGGTGGCCCGCACCGCCGAAGTCTCCGTGAACACCGTCTACACGTACTTCCCCTCCAAGGAGGACCTGGTCTTCTACCCGGAGGAGGCGTCCGCGCAGCGGATGGTGCAGATGGTCAGGGACCGCGCGCCCGGCCAGTCCGCGGCCGGCGCCGTCCTCGCCGCGCTGCGCGGCGAGCTGCGGCACGGCGACCGCATGGTCGGCCTCACCCAGGGTTTCGGCCGCTTCCTGGAGATGGTCCGGGCCGAGCCCACGCTGTCCGCCCGGCTCGACGCGACCAACCGCGAGATGGTCGACGCGCTCGCCGAGACGCTCGCCACCGAGACCGGCGCGGTACCGGGCGACCCCATGCCGCGCCTGATCGCCTCCCAACTGGGCTGGGCGCAGGAGCAGTTGTTCCGCGAGATCGGGGAGCGGTCGAGGGCCGGCTGTCCCCCGGGCACCGTGGCCGAGGGCGCCCTCACGCTGCTCGACTCCGTCGAGTCGCTCCTCGGCGAGCGAGTCCTCTCCTACGCCACGCGCTGACGCGGATCGCCGACGCGGGTCCGCGGCGCCGGTCCGCGCGGGCGCGGTCCGCCTGACGGGCGGGCGCGTCACGCCGTTGGCCGCCCCGTTCGCCGCCCCGGCCGTCGGCCGCCCCGGCCACCGGCCCGGAGCGAGCGCGGCCGGGCAGGGGGAAAACGCACCCGGCCGCGCTCTGTGTCGTGGGCACCGGCACGGGGAGAGCCGGCGCCCACCGGGCCGATGACCAGTCGACCCACTTGTTAACGGCGGCGCGGGCCCCGGAAGTGTCACCCGGCACCACCCGGGCGCACGACCCGCCTGCCCGCCGTGCCCATGACACCGCCTCCGTGCAGGGCCGGCTCCCCTCGCGCCGCCCCACCACCGCGGCACCCGGCCCCGGGTTCCACCGCCCCGCGCGCGGCCGCGAAGCCATCCGCCGTGCCTCCCGCGGGGCGCCGCACGGCGCCGCGGGTCAGTGGGACGGGGTGTGGCCGCGGCCCCAGCCGAGGTGGCGGCCGTGGTTCAGGCGGTTCGCCGCGCCGTTGCCGTGGCCGTTGTCGGCGTGGCCCGGTGCCGCCGGGGCCGGCTGGTCGCCGCCGGGCGGCGACGTGGTGCCGTACGCGGGCGGTGCGGCGCCGGTGGAGGTCGGACGGGGCGTCTTCCCGGGGATCACCGCGCGCCGGCCGGTGGCCCCGGCGCCGGCCGATGCGGAGCCCTCCGAGGCGAGCGGCGCGGGCACGCTGCTGCTGCCGGCCGGCCGGGCCGGCTCCCGCCCGCCGGTGCCTTCCGCGGTGGCCGCCACGCCGACCGCGACCCCGCCCAGCGCGACCACCGACGCCGCCGCGGCCAGCACCATCCGGGCGGACCGGCCGCTCCTCGTCCGCCGCACCACCAGGAGGCGCGCGGACCGCGGGGACGCCGCGGCGCGGCCGCCGACCATGACCGGCTCGGGAAGCGTGTCGGCCACCCCGGCCTCGTCACCGGCACCCGCACCCACACCGACCGCCGACCCGGCAGCGCCACCAGCGCCCCCGGCCGACCCGCCACCGGCACCCACGGCCGCCCCGGGCTCCACCACCCGCGCCGCGCGGAACGCCGCCAGCGCCTCCTCCTCGCGGGCCGGGTCCAGTGACCGGAGCGCGGCCTGCTCGGCCGCCGCCGCCCGCAGCAGCCGCGCCAGCCGGCGCGCCTCGCCCTCCTCCCGCCCGTCGGCCAGCGGCACCTGGCGGCCCGACAGCAGCGCCTCCGCGGCGTCGCCGGTCAGCCAGCGCGGCCCGCCGCAGGAAGCACCGGGCACGCCGTCACGGCCGCCCGCGGCCTGCGGGTCGCCGGCGTCGCACGTCCCGCGCGGCAGGCTCGTACCGCCGGGATATCCGCCCGGGCGCGGCACCTGCTCGGGGCGTCGCGGGTGCGGGACCCCCGCCGGCCGTCCGTCGTCACTCATGCCACATCCTCACCGGGCCCTGGGGCCTGCCGTCCGGAGCCGCGAGGCGACGCGGGCCGCCGAGGTGCAAAGGGGTGGCGCCGGGACGCGGGGCGACGCGGGACGCCGGACGCGCGCGGCCGCCGTGCGACCACCGTCCGCCGACTCCATCCGCCACCGCTCCGCTCCTCCGCTCGACCCACTCCACCCACTGACCTCGTTCACGGACCCCATGCACGGCTCTCATCCACGAACGTCCAACCGGTACGCCTGCGGCGCGGAGTACGTCGTGCCGGCCCGCACCGCCGGTCCCCCGTCCGCCTCCCCGTCCGCCGCGGCGCGGCCCCCATCCTCCCTCTCGCCGCGGTCGCCGGACACCGGCTCCCCGGACAGCCGCGGCACGGGCCGCTCGGGACGCGCCGGGTGCGCCGGGTGTGCCGGCTGTGCCGTCTGCTGCTCGCCCGCGAGCCTCCCGGCGGGGACCTGCTCCGCCGCGAGCTGCTCCGCCAGTCTGCGCAACCCCCGGTGCGTGGCCATCCGCACCGATCCGGCCCGCCGGCCCAGCACCTGGGCCGCGCTGGTGGAGTCCAGTCCCATCACCACCCGCAGCAGCACCGCCTCGGCCTGCTCGCGCGGCAGCGCCGCTATCGCGGCCAGCGCGCGGTCGGTGGCGACCGACTCCAGCGCCTCCCCCGCGGTGTCCGCCCGACCGGGCAGCGCGAC